>JAFSTK010000101.1 GCA_017450535.1 Treponema sp. | reverse complement strand
TTTCATTGCTCTTTGTGTGTAATCAGATATTTGAGTTGATGCAAGGTAAGTCAGCTTATTAGAATCCGGCTCAGGTAATGAACCACTTGATTCATCCGAACAAGAGAGTGCAAATAAAACTGTTGCGGCAATCAGCACAAACAGAAATGATTTCATCTTTGTCATAAAAAAAACCTCCTAAATAGTCTGAATTTCGAGTTTAGTTGAGAATTTACAAAAAAGCGTAAATCTTTAAAATTTTAGTCACCACAACAAAAAACTAAAAGAGTTACGCTTATGTATGAACAAATTTACAACTTAACCAGCATGTTTTTCAAGTGCCTTAAAGGCAATTTGATGTATGAATTTCTTATTTCAAAGTTCAATGGAAAACGAGGGCCTAAAAGACAATTGAGCCTTGTGCGTCACGTTTTTCTTTGCCGCAACTTTTTGGATGTTGAAGCAGTCTTTTTGGCTGCTGCTTTTTTAGGTTTTGCGCTTGCTTTTGCGGCGGGTTTCGCTTTTGTCGCAGGCTTTTTTGCCGCCGGTTTTTTCACCACTTTTGGGGCGAATGGCATAACAAAGGCATCGCAGTGGTATGCGGCTTTGTCTTTTGCCTTGGCGAGCGTCTTGTACAGGGCGAGCAGTTTTGCTTGCTTTGCCTTTGCGCTGGCAAGAAGCGGAACAGCAATTGCAAGGAACAGGCTGGAGTCAGTGAGTTCTTTGTTGAACCATGCTACGTTGTCATACCAGTGTGCTTCGGTCAAAAGCCATGCGTCTTTTCCTTGCACGAGCCGTGAGGCGAGCAGGTAGGCGGCATCTTTTTCGGTCTGTTTGCCAGTGAGCGTCGGCTGCTTTTCGGCGGCGAGTGCGAAGGCGCGGCTGAAGAAGTTCCATACGTGCTGTTCGGCGGCTCCGGCTTCTTTTAAGAACTCAAACAACTTGCGGTCGAATGCCCATTTGCGTGCCAGACCAATTTCGGCGATTTTCTGAACGAGCGCATAGCCAATCAAAAGCAACAAGCCTTCGTTGTGGGCAAGTGCGCCTGCGTAGATATAATCTGCCGCTGTGGTCGCTTTGGACAATTTCATAATCAGCTTTTCGTAATCTTGTTCGCCGAGCGGTTTGGTCAGCTTGGGAACAGCCTTTACGATTGCGGTAAGTTCTTTCTTGAATGCGGCAAATTGTTTTGCGGCGGGCGGCAATTTCTTTGCCTTTTTCTTTCCCGTGTGCTCTCTTTCTGCAAACTGAATCGCTTTCTCGTAGAAATTGAGCGCGGCTTTTTCGGTTGCGGCGAGCATTGTTCTTGTCGTCGGAGTCTTAATCTTTTGTTCCTTGCGCTCTTTTGCGGTGAGAAGAAGGGCGTGTACTTGGTCAACCAGTTCTTTGGTGATGACCGGTTTGAGTGCTTCGTACAACTCGCGGTAGTGGTATTCCTGCCATGCGATTTCCATGTCGGGCGTGCCGCGTCCGTTCAAGAATGCGCAGAGCGTGCTCCACTTGCCGTCTTCATCATTTTTTTCTTCGCGGATATTCCAGAATACTTGGCTTTCAAAGCCGTTCAGACTGGTGTACATACCGTGGTCAATAATCTCATTGTTTTTGCGGATGTACCACAGACCGGAACGCTGTTCTTGGAAAATCATAAAGTAATCGTCGCCACGGGTCAGGTTGAGTCCTTCGCCGAGCGTGCGGGTCACCAATTTTTTGTCGTTTTCGCCGCTTCCAGTTTTGACAGCGTAGGGGCAGGACACTTTAATCCAGCCGTCCGCGCGGTCGTATTTGTTGTTGTAGAATACGACCGCACTTTCATTTCCTGCGCGGTTGGAGTATGCGAACACATTGTCGTTCACATAGCCGTTTGACCACACATCGTAGAACAGGAAATCTTCTACGCCTGCGAACAGATATCGTTTTTTGATGAGCGGGAAGATGTCGTGCCAGTGGCGGTCAAGCAGATACTGGTCGGGCTTTTCGTCACGGTAGGCGCGCATATATTCCATGCCGTACTTTTCTTCAAAGCCTTCAATCTGACCATGACCGAACATCGGTAAGCCCGGCATTGTGACCATGAGCGTACACACGCCAAAGTATTTGTCGCCTTTGCCGAACTGTGCCACCGCCGTCTCTTCGTCGGGGTTGTTCATAAAGTTTACGTAGCGTTTGAGAATTTGCGGGTCAAACGTAATCGTATTTTGCACGGTCTGGCGATATTTGGTGTTCTCTTCTTTTTTGAGCATGTTCATGAACGCGCTGTTGTAAACGCGGTGCATACCCAATGTGCGCGTAAAGTAGCCTTCCATCATCCAGAATGCTTCTGCAAGCAAAAGCGTGTCGGGCACTTCCTGCGCAACTCGGTCTACTACGTCGCGCCAGAATTCCGTTGGAATTGCTTTTTCAAATTCGTCAGGAGTAAGCGCGTATTCGCCACGGGTAGAAATGTCTCCGCCACGGCCAGGCTCCGGATACCACAGACGACGGATGTGTTTCTTTGCCAGAACCATTGCCGCGTCAAAGCGGATAATCGGGAAGTTTCGCGCGACATGCAAGATTTCCTGCATGACTTCCTCACGCGCGGCTGGATTCAAAAAGTCAATCTGTGCGGTGTCGTTCCAGGGCATACCCGTTCCGTCGTTTCCGTGATAGATGTAGCGGGTGTCGCCGGTTGCCGTATCGACGCGCTTAAAGACAACGGCGCAGTCTGATTTGGAATAGTAATGGTCTTCCAGGAAGACTGCCACGCGACCGTCATTGCTCAGATTCGGACCGTTGAATGTGTACTGCGGATAGGGATTGTCGCGTCGCTGAACGAATACATCGGGTTTTTCAATTACCCATTTTGCGTCCATACCGGTGTGGTTTGGAACCATGTCGCTCGCCAGTCTGATGCCGCGCTGCCACAATCTTGTGCGCAGATTCGCCAGCGCATCCCAGCTGCCCAAGTTGTCGGCAATTTCATAATCGTACAGAGAATATGCGCTTGCGGCCGCCTCCGGGTTTCCACAAATCTGCTTGATTCTTTTGCTTGCGTCACTTCGCTGCCAGAGACCAATCAGCCACAAGCCGGTAAAGCCTTCGTCACGGAGCGTATCAAGCTCTTCGTCAGGAATTTGGTCAAGGCGTGTAATATCGCGGTTGTATTTTTTGGAAAGCTGATAGAGCCAGACCAGAACAGTCTTTGCCATCAGAACGACTTTTGGCATCCAGTCTTTATCGGGGCTGAAGCGTTCGTATTCCTTTTGCAGATAATCGTAGTTCGCCACAGGAATGTCTGCTTCTCCGCCGTTGGTCGGATGCCACATCGGTTTTCCTTCCTCGCGCAGAATGTCCAAGCCCATGAGCAGGCGGCGGAGCCAGTCACCCAGCAAGTCAGCCCAATGCTTTTGCACGTATTCTAGCTGCTTGTAGATGTCGGTGGGCGCGTAGTTAATCGGCTCTTTCAAAAAGTTAATCAAGTCGTTATTGAATGAACCCCAGTAGGGCAATTTTCTGAAAAACGCCGCCGTTTGTTTCCAAGTCTTTTCGTAGAGCGGATTCTTCTTGAGTTTTTTGTCGTTGAACATCACGAAGAACGGCTTGAATGCGGGGTCTTCATTTGCAAGGTGAAGCAGAATCATCTCTTCAAACGTGGCCTCGCGGTTGGTACGCTCACGGTTTGCGCCTACATCGAATGCCGTTCCCGCAAGATATGCTTCCGCACTGATTTTTCCCTGATACACTTCGGTCGGCGGAAATTCTGCGGTGAATTCGAGCAATAATTGGTCAATTTGTTCTTTGCCAAACAGTTCGTCCAAATCTGTCATCAATTCGGTCATCGCAGACGGATATTTTGTCTTGCGGTACATCATGGCGGCAAAGTGGAAGATTTCATCCAGCAAACCCATTGCGTTGAGCGTGCCGGCGGAAATGCGTTTGTCTTCTGGTTCGCCAATCTTTTCCAGATAAGCGTTCAGTTTTACAGCGAATGCACGTACTGCCTTTAAGTCCGCCAGAATTACGTTGCCTGTGGATGCATAGAGCGGAAGAGGAAATTGACAAGCATCGCGGACTGTTTTTGAGATGTGGAATTCGTTATACGAGATTTTCATTTGGATTTCTCCTTATCGTGCAGTTTTGCAATCTCTTTGATTTTTGCGGATAATTTTTCATCTTTCAAAAGCGTCTCAAGCGGAACGCTCATGCGGTACGTCCAGTTAAATGGTGACACGGAGCCGGGAACATTGATGCGCTCATCTTGCTCTTCTTTTTGCCAGTATTTTTTTTCAAGCGAGAGCCAGTCCTGCAGCGGATTGATGAACCATGCGCCAGCCGTCTCCGCTGATTTTTCCAGCACGAATGCCGCCACCTTGGGAGAAAAATCACCGTCTGCGAGCATTGGTTTTTCTTTGGCGAGCACATCAGCAGATTTGCTCACTTTTGGTTTTGGACCAAACGCTTTTTCAAATGCTCGCGCTGATTCCCGTTCTTCCGTCCACCACTGACGAATCGTTGTGCTGTCATGCACGCTGGTCGTCGTCACATCGAGCGGACAGTAATTTTCAAACGGAATGTAAGGCTGACCGTCTGTGCTCCAGTCGCGTGTCCAGCGCACCACATTCAGATGTAAAATTCCGTATTTTTCCATTGTCGGGGCAAGACAGGCCAAATTGACACCCAAATCTTCACCACACGGAATCATTTTTGTGTACGGAATGAGCGCGTCAAAAATTTGTTCCGCCTGCGCTTGCCAAAGTTTTTCGTTCTTTGCGTTGACTTTTGCAAAGATGTCGTTCAAGCGTTTTTTCTCATCGTCGTTCAGACTTTGCCATGCCTTTGTGCCTTGATAGAGCCAGCTCGGAACGTATTTGTCGGGAGAAAGTTCAATCAGCGTGCGATTTTTGAGCCGCCGGCAGAAAAAGTCTTTGATTTGATTTGATTTTCCTTCGCTTCCAAATACATGCAAATCGACGGCGCACACATCGCGGGCGGTCTTCATGTCGTCATTAAAAAGCCACAGTTATTCGTTTCCGATTT
>JAFSTK010000100.1 GCA_017450535.1 Treponema sp. | reverse complement strand
TTTGTGACAAGCTTTGCCCTCCGTGGCAAAGTGAAACCCGACAGAAGCATTCGCTTCTGTCTCGCTTTTCAGCGCACGTCCATGTGCGCATCTGTTTAAGCCGCCGGTCATGGCGGCTTTGTTCTTTTATAAAATACTGTTCTAATATATAAAAAACGCTCTAAATTCCTTAAAAATGATAAAAAATGTCTTTTTTTTTAAAAGCGGTTTCCATATAATAAAACGCAAGACGCAAAAATTGGGATTGTATGATTACAATATAAAGCGCCTTTTTGGAGGTTTAAAATATGGGAAAGAAGTTTTTGACAGCGGCAATGCTGGCTTTTTTCACAACACTGACTTTTATGGGATGTTCGTCTGACGACACGGCGACTTCTTCTCCTTCGATAGGGGGAGGTGATGTGACACCTAGTAGTTTCAGCATTATCATTATTGGTGATGCGGAAGTGAAGGTGGGTGAATCAACTGTTCTGACGGCAAACTACACTCCGCAGAAAGATAATGCGACTTATACATGGAAAGTAAGTGATGAGACAAAGGCAACGCTTGCTTCCAACGGAAACACGGCTACTGTAACAGGAGTGGCGGCCGGCGATGTGACGGTATATGTCACTGTGTTTGGCATAACGGTAAATCACACGCTTACGGTGAAAGAACCCGAAAAGCCACAGGCGGGATTGACGCTGAACACAAACAGCATACAAACGGCAAAAAACGATTCTTTTACTCTGACGGCGGCAATCACAAACGCGTCATCACTTTCTGACACGACAATTTCATGGACGACAAGCGATGCATCGGTCGCTGCACTCAGCGCAACAACGGGAAACAACGTGACCGTAAGCACAAAGAAAGACGGCACCGCGACGATTACCGCAAAAGTCGGCACATTGCAAGCGACCTGCGCCGTGACGGTAAAGACATCGGAAACCGTGGGTGGCTCAGTGTTGTGGCGTGCGGATGCGTATGGATCCGATACATATACCAGCGCAACGACACTCGGTCTGATGACGATTCTTGCAACGGATCAAAAGGATGTCGCGACGGTCAGCGGGGCAAAAGTCGGAGAATACTCATTTAACACTGGACTGGATCTTAAGGGTGCGGCAGACTGGCGCGTAAAAGATGAAACCACGGGCGAAACAGTGTCCTACACGGTTCCGACATACCGCGCCCTGAAGTTTACATTGGATGCTTCTGCAAAAATAACGGTATATGCAAGGGCAAACAGCGACACCAACGAAAGAAACGTCATGCTGCACACGGGAACTTCCGCGACAAGTCTGGGAAGAACAAGCACAACGGCTGCCGCATTCAGCACACCGGACTACATTCCCGCTGGCACTTACTACATTCATTCCAGCAACTCTGGCATAACCATCTACGCGGTGGACATTCAGTCTTCCGGCTCTGGACAGGTCATCACCTATGTCTACCCGTCGGCTGTCTCCCTGAACAAATCAACGCTTGAGCTTGACGCAAGCACTTCATCCACGGCAAAAGAGTCTCTTTCCGCGACGATTGCAAACGCCTCTGCTGTTTCGGCTGGACTGGACACACTTGTCTGGGCATCTTCTAACGCAAACGTGGCGACGGTGAGTTCTGCCGGTCTCGTGACGGGAAAGGCTGAGGGAACTGCGACGATTACCGTAACGACCATCAACGGAAAGACGGCAACATGCGCGGTAAAGGTGGAGGGAGAGCCTGTCGTGCGCGAAGGCCTCAATCTCGATGACGCGGTTCCGGGATATGCAAGCCTTGGCACGTACAATACGACCGCAGCCCCGGTGATAGTAAAGACACGCACAGAACTGAAAAATGCAATCAAGAACGCGGGTGTCATTGTCATCGACGGCATGATTGACATGAGCGACGGCATGATTCCCACAACGGGTGGCGGAACGACGGAAAAACTGGATGAGCTGGTCAAAAGCACAACATCTGGTAAATACACCACATATACAGCGTTCAGGGATGCATACGCGGCTTCCTGCACTGCGGCCACAGAAGGCGACAGCCCACTGGACTCAACGCTTTCAAAGCTGAACAGCGCGTATGGAAGCGTCATTTCAGTCAGCCTGAAATCAAACACAACTCTCATCGGTAAGGGCGAGAACTGCGGCATCAAGGGCGGAGCGATTTCAATCAGCGGAGTCTCCAATGTGCAGGTGCGCAATCTGGTTCTGCAGGATGCCTATGACCCGTTCCCGCACCATGAGAGCGGCGATGGCTTTAACGCGCAGCATGACAACATCTGTGTTTCCGGCACGAGCAAGAACATCTGGATTGATCATTGTACTTTGGAAGACACGATGGGACTGGTGTATGTGACAATACAGGGTGGCTCAGAAAAATGGCAGACCTATGACGGCTTGCTCGACATGAAGGGCGACTGCACCAACATCACGATTTCGAACTGCAAGTTCTACAATCATGACAAGACCATGCTGATTGGCTCTTCTGATTCTGATGGCGACAACACCAAGCGGTTCATCACGCTGTATCAGAACTGGTTCCAGAACTGCGGTCAGCGTCTCCCGATGGTGCGCAATACGACAATCCACATCCTGAACAATTACTATGATGCGGCTACCCCGATGTATGGAAATTCGTATGCCGTTGGTGTGCGCAAGAATGCGATTATCTATGCGGAAGCCAATTATTTTGGCAACGGAATCAATCAGAGCTTTGCCAATTCATACGGTCAGCTGTATTCTTCGGGCAATAATGACAACTCAAAAGCTGGATGCACGTCTACTGTGACCGGCTCAACTCTGTTCAGCACGGCGGTAAACGCATACCCCTACACTGCGACAACTGCCGCCGAGGCAAAATCGACTGCGGAAAAATCCGCTGGCGCAAACCAAAAATTCAATCTGTAGGGCCTTTGGAAGAATAGGGTTTGAAAGGGGAAAGGAAACCTTTTGCGAAAGGTGCCGTTCCCCTTTTTTTTTACACTTCCCGCACCGCTTCCGTGCCTGCGACCAGTTTTTCCAGCAGCGCGCAAGTGGGTGTGGGGATGTTGTGTTTTTTTCCCAACTGAATAATTGTGCCGCAGAACCACGGGTTTTCGCTTTTGCGGCGCGCTTCCATATCTTGCAGCATACTGGTTTTTCCGTGCGGGTCGTGATGAGTCATGAGCGCGAGGTCGTCTTCCAGATGTTGTGAGGTGAGGGCGATTCCTTCTGCGTTCGCGATGGCGATTACTTCTGCGCCGGTCTGACGGGCAAGTTCCTGCATGACTGGGTATTTGAATCCGCCGTAGGGTGAGCGGCACAATGCGGACAGCGTGTTGAATGTTACGTTAATCAGATATTTTTTCCACAGTTCCAGCTGAATGTCGTCGGGGTTCACGTAGGTGATTTCGGCGCGGGCAAACAGGTCGCACAAGGCTTTCACTCGCTCTGTTTTGCTGTTGTCGCTTTCGCCAAAGATGAGTCTTCCTGCGTCAGTGTATTCCACTTTGTTTCCTTCGTGGATTGAATTCAGGCTGAGCACGAATGCGGGGAGCACTTTTTCTGTTCCGTATGCGGCAGCAAGATCACGCTCGCTCTGAATGCCGTTGAGCAGGGAAAGAATGGCGGTGTCGGCTTTTACGGCTTTGCGCATGTTTTCGATTGCCTGTGGCAGCTGCGCGTTCTTGGTGGCGATGATTACGACATCGGCGGGCGAGGCTTGTTCCGGCGTGACCCAGTTGAAGTCAGTTTTTTCGCCGTTCACAAAAATGCCGTCCCGCTCGTATCGCACTTTACG
>JAFSTK010000099.1 GCA_017450535.1 Treponema sp. | reverse complement strand
TTTGAAAAAACGGCAGAATCCCGCTAGAGTAAAAAATGTCATATCTCGTTGCGGGAGTCTGCCCTACCCTTTTCGTCTGCTCCTGCGCGTCAAATCAAAAAACAAACGCACGTTCGACGGCACTTCCTGCTACAAACTCGGCACATACTACGAGGAGGGACGCGCTGGCGTTACACAGGATTTTTCAAAAGCCGCCGCTTATTACTTAAAGGCTGTTTCTGATCCGAACACGCATGCGACAATGCTCGGAATCCCGCAGGCGTATTATTCGCTTGCCCGCTTTTATGAAAACGGCCTGGGTGTGGAAAAGGACAGCGTAAAAGCAAAATCCTATTACGAAAAAGCTCTTTCTGCCTGTGAAGAAACACTGTCTTACGAGTTTGCCGCAGGGCGTGAGGCGGCAGAAGTTACGCAAAAAGAAGCAAAAGCCGCGCTGGAGCGGTTCTAAGGGATTTTGGGCATTCAAATAACGCCGAAAACGAAGGGCGTTACCCCGCCTGTCGGCGGGGTCGGGCTTTTCGGGATTCCGCGCTCTCGCGCTCCATTCCTACGCGGCTTGAAACTTCGTTACCAATCCGCTTCGGAACGAGCCTAACGGCTCGCCCCTACAATCCCTAACGCGGTTGTTTTAATACGGCATCGTAAAATGACATCGCGGATAATTCGAGCAGCCGTAAAATTTGCCGTTCCGACTATTTCGCAATTTCAGCTCGCTGTTGCATCGCGGGCAAATCAGATTTTTCATTTTCAACTGTCGTTCCGTCACATCTTGACGAATATTCTGAATATGCTCCTTTCGGCTTCCTCTTTCTGTAATTTCCGTAGATTCAAGCCGATGTTTTATCAGACTGGCTTGCTCCGCCGTAAGGCATTTTTCCGTGCTGTAACGGCGAATCGTCGAGTTCAGCTCATTCATATAAATCACAGGTACGGACGATTCAATGTCTTTCAAAGTCGCACTCCCCGAAAATACGACAATAGGAAAATACTTTGCGCAAGGAAAATCCGACAAGACGGACTTTAGGGCGTAAATATGCGACCAGTTCTGCTTCACAGGATTTCTGAACTGGTGCTTTTCCTTAAAAATGACCTGCATCCAGTTTTCAGCCTTTTCGTTCCCGAAAATCCAGCCCTTGTAGTTCTTGGTTTCAATCACAAAAATGCCGTATTCCGATAGAACAAGGTGGTCAATCTGCGAGGTCAAGCCTTTGGAACTGCGAAGAAGCACATCGTTCATCGTAATGTATTCCGAGCCGAGAAAATGAAGCGTGGCATTTACTTTCGCTTCGCCGAACGAGCCTTTTATTTTGGCGGACTTGAGTTTGAGGAAGATGAAAATAGTGCCAATTATTAAAAATGTAATGGCTATAATCATTTTAAGATTCTTCGTTTAACCACCGTATAGCGAGTTCATCAATATCGCTTGTTGTGTGAAATGGATTGTCTTTTAATCGTTTATCTCTTTCAGCCGCTTTTTCCAAGATGACTTTATTCTGTCCATAACTTTTCACAGAATTCTCCCATTCATCAGCAACGACTAAATCGCCATTTTCTTTTTTGACAAGTATTTTTCCGTAATCAACTTCATTTATAATTACAAAAACTTTTCCTTCGTATCGTTCCGCAAAAACAGAAATAGATATAAACAGTGCAAATATAAAACATATTATTTTTTTCATACTAAAATGCTCCTAGAAAACCTATTATACCACATGTTTCAGCAGAAATCATCGAAAACATCGCCGCCAGTCCATTCTTTGCCTTGCAGAATTGTAAAATATTTGTCTGCGCTGTCCTTGTGAAAACAAGTTTTGTACAAGGAATGAATAAACATTTCGTTTTCATAAGTAATCGTGCTAACACTCCACGGTTTCATACTCGGATTTGCACTTTCACATTTCACGATGATTTTATTTTCGTGTAATGCAGTTTCCAAAACGAGAACTTTATATTTTGAATTCATATAATACACATTGTCCGCTTGCAGTTTCTCAAAATACACTTGCAACGGATTTTCAGATTTTTCTTGCGGACAGCAGGGAAAATAGGACGGAATCATATTTCCCTCGACAACTGCATTTGGTGTGAGCGATGGGTGCAAATTCGGGTTCAGCGTTTTTACCCGTTGCCTGTTTTCCGCAGAATTCCAATGCAAGTTTTCAATTTCTTCGGGAGTGGAAAATTTCAAATCGATGTATTTTTCCAAGCATTTGTCCGCTTCACTTTGCGTAACGCCTTTCATCCAGTTCAAATTAGGAGCATCTATCGTTTGCAGAATCGAAATGTCGGATAAGATTTCCTCGATTTTCTTTTCTGTGAGAATACGCAACTGTGACTGAATGTTTGGTTGTAGGATTTTGAATTCAAATTTCGTTACCCAATTCAGATTGTTCGCTCGGTTATCCTGCGAGTTGTAGTTTTTGTGAAAGACAACATATTGCTCTGTCGGTGGATTTCCGTAAAATGCGGTCGCAACAATTCGATTGATTTTCTCTCCGCCGATTCGCAAAAAGCCCTTGTCATCAAGTTTTCCAAAAGTCCATTCATCATCAATTTTCCGTTTCCGCTCGTTATCTTTTGCATGTCGCATAACCGCGCCGTTGTCACGGACGGAATAAGTTTCGCCTTTGTAAGCGCAAGTTTTTTCTTGCGTGAAATCATTTATGCCAGTTAATGTCATTTTATTCTCTCCCTCCCACTTTCTCCGCGCCCATCATGTCAATCAAACTGCCGTCGCATTCAGGATAATGCTTGCAATACACCAGCGGTTCATCGTCATCTGGGAACAGAACGACAGTCGCTTCTTTGTACAAATATTCTCGTCCGCAATGAATGCAATGCACTTTCGTGTCCATCGTAAAATCCGTTTTGAAAGCCTGTATTCCCCTTTCAAGACCAGCGATTTTTGCATGTCCGTACATAACTGTGGGAGAGAGAACTTTGTAATCAAGATAAGTGCCGTGGCAGTTCGGGTAGTTTTTGCAGACGACCATTGTGAGATTGTTTTCATTCGCTTTGATGACTTTGGATTGCTTGAAATCGAATGCCTTTCTGCAATGTGTGCAAAATACGGTAGAATCTTTTCGCAAACTTCCTGCGGGATTGTGCTTATCGTCAAACTGGTTCAACGCTTCGCTCCGCAGTTTTCCTTGCAAGATTGTGATTTTGTCGCTCGGAAGATGCACGATTTCTTTCCTATCGCCAAGTTCATAATACTGCCTCGCATAGTCAAGCACGGCATCCGCCCCATATTGTGCGACTCCTGTAAAAGCAAGCGTTTCTTCCCAGTCCTGCACATCCTGCGCGGTCTTGAATCTGCGCAATAAAAGTTCGGCAAGTTCAAGCTCCGTTTCAGAAGCGTGAATCAAATCATCCCACTTCTTGAAGCCGACCATCTTCGCAATCAGATGCTGGGCACGGGCAAGCTTGATGTCCTCTTCGTCCTTGTCGTCAAATTCGTAATAGAAGAACAAATCGCCGACATCGTAGAATTTCCAGTCATAGTGATACGACACGAATCCGTCGCTTTCAACTGTTTTTGTTTGGGTTTGCCAGTCTTTTAAAAAGTTTTTGGCTTGCTTCTTGAAGAACTCAAGATTAGACATAATATTTCTCCTTGAGCATTCGTTTTATTGTATCTGCTAAATTGTCAGTACCGTAGCAACAATAAACCTGATGCCCATAGGTAAATATTAAGAAAATTGATATGGTATGATAAAAATCTTCGCACTGACCGCCAGCGTTACCACAACGCTAATTTCACAGTATGAGGAATTGCAGAAAATGTCAAGTATTCGCGTTAGGGATTGTAGGGGCGGCGAAGCCGTTGCCGTAGGCAATGGAGCGCGTGAGCGCGGAACCCCGCAAAGCCCGACCCGCAGGAAGCGAAGCGACCGAAGGGAAACGCCAGGATAGAATATGAAAGGAGTTATAGTACAAATCGGAAAGCCTAAGAGCATTGTTTTATTCAACAACGGAAAAATCTGTGCCATCCCCACTCCGCTTGAGGCTCATGTAGGCATGGTCGTGAGCGTAAAACTCAATAACCGCGCGAAAGTCCTTGCAGTGACGGTCGCAATTTGCCTTGTGCTTGCGGCTGGAAGCGGAATCGGCATTTTTGTTGCGCATTCAACCGCGAAAAATCGTCATCAGACCGAAAATCCGCAGAAAACCGAACAGACAGAACAGAACGAGCAGTTCCAGCACGACATGAGCGGCTACAGCTTCCAGAAGGGCAAGGAAGAAAACAAGTAAAGCCAGCATGTGCACGTTTCCGTCCGTAATCAGAACCGACTCCCGCCGCTGTCATCGGGACAGAGTATGCGCATGACGAATGAGCCTTACGGCTCGTTCTGCAAGGAAATTATAAACTTGTGCGCTATGCGCACAGCGAATAGCACCT
>JAFSTK010000098.1 GCA_017450535.1 Treponema sp. | reverse complement strand
GTGCAAAGCGGTCTATACGATGACAATTGGAGAAGGGTGTCTTGTTCCTGCTATTTCAAAGATTCTTCCGTTGATTATAGGCGGAAACAAGGATTTTACCCGACTTATCGCCATGCATTACCCGGAAGTCCAGTATGTTCTGATTAAGAATATGGCAGGGCAATAAGGGGGACCGTTCCTTATGAAACATGTAGCTATCTTTGCATTGGTTGTCACATTTCTGTTTGTCTCTTGCTCTTTAAAACTAGATGTGTCATATCTTCGTGCGGTGAATGCAAGTATAAACGCAAATTATGAGGATGTCATTACAGATATCTATATTTGTGCTGGCGCGACGAATGATAACTACATTTCCATTTGGAACGGAAAGTTGCACCCGGGGCAAACAGCAAAAATAGAAATTGCAACTGGCCACTATGGCGTGAAGTTTGTAGGAAAACGATACTATAACTCCGGCATCGAAAAGGATATCTCAGAGACAACCGGCTACAAAACTCCCGTGAAATTCGCTGAATATTACACCGTCCGAGTTACTTATGATGGTAATGGCATCGTGGCAAAGGAAGAAGACTAGGGGAGAGATGGTATAGTTGAGATAATAAAGTTAAAGATGAAAAAGTCAATACCTCACAAGCTCATAAGAAATAGCGCGGGATTAAATGAAACGAGGTTTTACCTGCATGAGGTTACATAACAAAAAAAGTTCCGTGAACGAGTTTTTGTAACACATTTGGCTCAAAAGCCTGCTCATTCAGGAACCTTATTAACTGTACTTGAAAATACTATTTCTGTCAATGATGCAATTTCTTGTCCGCTTTCTCCGCATAGATAGCCTGAAAAAAAATCATGCAAAAAGAAATTAGAAACAAATATTACAAAAGAAGCGACAGATACTATCCTGACGGTAATCGCCCAAAACAGTTACGCACTTGAACACTCCTTTATCCGCGAGCAAGTGGGTGCTGTCATTGCTTCTTTAAAATAATAAATGGACGGTGAGAGACTCGAACTCCCGACAACCTGGGTGTAAACCAGGGGCTCTACCAACTGAGCTAACCGTCCGTAACTATTATAATATATCAGCTTTGACCGTTTGTGTCAAGTAATCGTAGCTTCAAAATCAGAAAAAACTTGCAACATTTTGTCTATAAGTTCATTTCCATTGGATTCTCAATATCCGCGCGGAACATAATCAAATCTTTAATTTTGAGCGTAAAAATTGAATTCAATTCAGTTCTCATAGTTGATTCACTTACAACAGGAACTTCAAATGAATAGGTAACGTCCGAATAATCTGGTGCAGAAAGCTCAACCGTAAAAGTAAAGCGTTCGTTCAAGCCTTCTTTTTTTGCCGGAACTGGTTTTGCCCAGAAAGAATATGAGCCTTGTGTGCTCTTGAATGTCTTTACGGGGTTTGCCCAAGTTCCGTCAATCATCTGCACTGGCTTTCCGTCTTGTGTGAGCGTAACGGTTACGCCAGTGAGCGGTTCAAATGTGGTTCCGTCCAAAATCGTTCCCATAAAGGTGGGCATATTGAATACAGGAGACGGTGTTTGTGCGACATCATCTTTCTTCACAATCTGATGATATGGACGTTTTGTTGAACTGACGATACGAATACCTTCCAGTCCAAGCGCGTCAATATCGGCACGAACCTGGGTGTCTTCCAGCGTCGGAATTGCGTGAGTCGCACCACGACCGGAAACAATGTATTTCGGTGCGATGCGATTCAATACATAACTCACGGTGTCAATGCGGCAGTTCTCACAATCACAAGTGAGCCATGAAGGGTTGCTTTTCTTTACCTGATCATACAAGCCATTGATGCGCTGAATGACAATCTCTTCCATGATGTTATGTACGTGCATAGTTCTGTTTACTCCACAAAAAAGTTTATTCTATTTCTTTATTTTACCACAAAATATTGTAGTCCGCAAGTTTTAGTTTCCACCTTTGCGTGTATATGCCGCAAGTCCGCCAGCAAGCAGAATATCACGGCTACGCTGTGCCAAATCGTTTACGCCTTCCACTTTGAATTCGCCATTTTTGCCTTTAACGGTGATTTCAAACGGTGTTCCTTCCTTGAGCGACTTGTTGATGTTTGAAATCGTGAGCGTGTCGCCGAGTGAAATCTTGTCGTAATCAGCAGGATTAGCGAATGTAATCGGGATGATGTTGTAGTTAATCAGGTTCGCTTTGTGAATGCGGGCAAAACTCTTTACGATGACTGCGCGCACACCCAAGTACATCGGTCCCAACGCTGCGTGTTCGCGGCTAGAGCCCTGACCAAAGTTTTCTGCACCCACAACAAAGCAGCCGCCGAATTTCGTCTCTTCTGCGCGCTTGTAGAAGTCAGCATCGATTCTTTCATAAGTGAATTTGCTGATTTCAGGCACATTTGAGCGGAACGGAAGCACTTTTGTTCCCGCCGGCATGATGTCGTCTGTTGAAACATTGTCGCCTGCTTTGAGCAGTACCGGGAATGAAAGTGTGTCGGCGGCTTCACGGCATGGCGGACACGGCTTGATGTTCGGTCCACGCAAGATTTCTACTTGAGAAGCTTCTTTTTCTGAGAGCGGCGGAATGAGCATTCCGCTGTCGGTCGCAAATCCCTGTACCTGTGCCAGAGAAAGGCGTTTGTCTCCGCCGTTCAAAAGACTCAGACGAATGCCGGTGCTGTATGCCGGGTCGTCGTACTGCAAAGTAGTTGCGTCCGTAAATAAGCCGGTGATTGCAGATGCCGCCGCTGTCTCCGGAGAAACAAGGTACACATTTGCGTCTGCAGTTCCGCTTCTTCCCTTAAAGTTGCGGTTAAATGTGCGCAATGAAACGCCTTCTGAGTTTGGAGCGAACCCCATGCCGATACAAGGACCACATGCGCTCTCCAAAATGCGGAAGCCAGCTTCAATCAAGTCTCCAAGAATGCCGGCTTTGTTTGCCATGAGCAGTGTTGCGCGGCTTCCCGGTGCGATTCCAGCCTCAACGCCCGGAGCGATGTGCTTTCCTTTTACGATTGCCGCGACGCTTTCCAAATCGTCCAGCGATGAGTTTGTGCATGAGCCGATAACCACCTGTGTGACCGGTTTTCCCGCAAGCTCAGAGATTGCCTTTACTGCGTCGGGGGAGTGCGGGCATGCTGCGAGCGGCTTCAATTCACTCAGATTGATTTTAATTACTTTGTCGTAGACTGCGCCTTCATCGGCTTTCTGTTCTGTCCAGTCTGAGCCGCGTCCCATTGATTCCAAAAAGCGTTTGGTTGATTCGTCTGAAGGGAAAACTGATGTGGTGGCTCCCAATTCTGCGCCCATGTTTGTCACTGTTGCGCGCTGGGGAACGGTCAATGTTGCCACGCCCTCGCCAAAATATTCGTAGATTGCGCCCACGCCGCCTTTTACGCTTTCACGGCGCAGCACTTCAAGAATAATATCTTTTGCGCTCACACCTTTTTTGAGCTGACCAGTCAATTCCACGCCGAAAATCTTGGGCATGGGAGTGTGGAATGCGCCACCACCCATTGCGACAGCAACATCAAGTCCGCCTGCACCAATCGCAATCATGCCGATTCCGCCGCCTGTAGGCGTATGGCTGTCGCTTCCGAGCAAGGTTTTTCCAGGCTTTCCAAAGCGTTCCAGATGTGCCTGATGGCAGATGCCGTTTCCAGCGCGGCTGAAATACAGACCGTATTTTGCGGCGATTGACTGCAAATAGCGGTGGTCGTCCATGTTCTTAAAGTCTGTCTGCAAGGTGTTGTGGTCAATGTATGATACGCTTACTTCCGTCTTAACGCGCGGAATACCGATTGTCTCAAACTGTAAATATGCCATTGTTCCTGTGGCGTCCTGTGTGAGCGTCTGATCGATTTTAATCGCAATGTCAGAGCCACGTTTAATCGGTGTTCCTTTTTTGAATTCTGTTTCTGAACAAGCCTCTGCGACGATATGTTCCTGCAAGATTTTTTCGGCGAGCGTTAATGCCATACTGTTTCCCCTTGAATAAAGTCAAATTTATTTAAAATGATACTTTGAGTATATCTTTTTTTTTCAAAATGTACTATACTATTTAGACATTATGCGCAAAAAAACTTTTGTCAGCTGGCAGTATTTTTTTTCTCTCTTTGTCACGGCGACTTTTTTTGCTTTTGTTTCTTGTTCAAATATGCAGCAAGAAAAAAGAGCTGAGGAAGACGAACTGACTTTGCGTGAGATTACTGTTGATATGGCAAAAAGTATTCCCTGGACAGGTGCGCTGGAAGGAGACAGGCTTACCGCAGAAATCGGAACAAAAGATGGCATTTCACGTGGTGTTGCGCTTTCACCGCTTTCTGTGCTTGCTGGCGGAGAAGAGTCAGATATTCTTCCTGTCTATCCGTTTCTCAAAGATTTTGGTTCTCTCGATACGACATTGCTTTCTGATGATGTGATTTCTGTTCTGGATGGTTTTTGCGCCGCTCTCAGTCATGGAGAAAATGCCGATTCGTTTATTGCATCGGGCTGTATGTATCAGCTTGCTTTGTTCATCCGTGATATGAAGCTTGATTTACCTGAAGAAACTCCTGCGGAAAATTCGGCTGAAAAGACTGCTGACAAAACTAAAAAAACTGATAAGCCAGAAGACTCTGATTCAGATAAAGAAGAAAAAGAGCCTGAAAAACCAAAGGTCACTTTTTTTGATTCGTTCTTCTATGGTCAGCCGTATGCGACAGGTACGATGTATGAAGTTCCCGTGCGGTTTACAGGAAAAGAGCGTTCTGCGGATGTCCTGATTTTTCTTGTAAAAGAAAAATCTGCATGGAAAATTGATGAGCTGCAAATCTTAAAATCGGAGCTGGCAAATGGCGGGAAGTGAGCTTTCTGGCATTGAGCGTCAGCTTGTCTTACAGTATCTGATTGATGGAAACACGCCCATTACGGTTACTCCAGTGGATGACTCTGTTGCGGGCACAAATGGAAAAATCAAGTCAGATTCCAGCCATATTTTTCCCGTTGCCTTGCGTGCCGAACAAATGACCGTACTTAATCAAGGCATTATTCTGCTAAAAAATCCCCCGGAAAATATCAAGTCGTATGAAGGAAAGAATGTCCGTGTTCAGTTTTATTTTAACAAAATTGGACTATATTTTATCACGTGCATGAAAAAAGTTTCCTCTGGTCCTGCGATTGTAATTCCTGCCGCCATTCAGCGTGTGACGGAGACAGTGGAAGTAAAACCGCATCCATTTAGCGCAGTTTTGTATTACGCTTTGCAAAAAGATGGCGGTGACTTACATCTTGATTGCCAGTTTGACGATGCGTATCCACTTTTTACCCCGACAGACCGAAACAACGCAATTGTCCGCTATCTTTCTGCGGTGCCAAAATCAGATACCGCTTTGCAGGGAAAAATCATTCCGCCTACGGTGTTGTATATTGACCATGAGCGCATCGTATTTGGTACCGAAAAAAAGACAATTTCGTTTTCTGAAGGCGCAGAATACGCGCTAAAAATGGGATTCCCGCTTCCCAAACCGCTCAAAGAACGAGAAGTGTATGTGACATGCATGGTGGAGCAGCTGTTTTCTGATGACGCTGATACAAAATGTTGTGCGGTCTGCAAATATACGTCTATAAAAGAAGAGGATGTCCGCTACTTGTCTGATTGTCTGCGCTAAGCGTCTTCGGCAGGCACGTCTTTTGTGTCTTTTGGTTTCCCGCCAATTAGAATTGCAATCGGTCTTAAGTATGAGATGTTTTCACAAATAATTTTGATGATTACCATAATCGGGACTGCAATCAACATGCCGACAAAACCCCACATCCATCCCCAGAGCGACAAACTGACCAAAATGATGAACGGTGAGATGCCTAAGTTTTGTCCCTGTACACGCGGCTCAATGATACTGCCAATGACCATGTTGATGACGAGCATCAAAATTGCGACATAGATGACAATTCCCCATGAAGGGTAGAACTGAATCAACGCGAATAAAACGGTCAGAACGCCAGAAATAATTGAACCGAAAGTCGGAATAAAATTGAGCAAAAACGCCAAAAATCCCCATACCAAAGGGAACTTTAAGCGGACGATTAAAACGCCCAGCGTTACGAGCACTCCGGTCGCCACAGACATAATGAATTTGATAAAAATGTAGCGCGTAACATCAGTAACGATATTGCGTGCGATTTCTTTAACTTTTCCGTTTTCGCGACCTTCTTCTTCAAAAGCCTTGCGAATCTTTTCTTTTGTGGCGTTCATTTCTGCCAGCAAAAAAACAGAAAAGAGCACGACTAAAAGCAGGTTACGGGAAAAATTGTAGATGACGTTCGTAAAACTGAGCGCGTATTTTCCGACGGTATTGCGGATTGAAATATGACTCCACATATTCTCTGCAAAAGTCATATCGGTGTTTACTTCGATGTTGAATTGTTCGGCAATTTTGGCATAAATTGTGTTCAATCTCTCTTCGTAAGCCGGCAAAGACTCAAGAATTGAGCTGAAACTGGACGTCAAAATATTCGCCATTGAAAAAATGATGCCAAAAAAAACGACGAAAACAACAAGAATGCCGAGCCACCATGGAAAATGCAGTTTTTCATTCAGTTTTTTGACGACTGGATAAAACACCAGAGAGAGCAACACAGACACGACAACAGGGAGCACTACCGATGCCGTCAATTTTAAGATGACACCGACAGCGATTGCAGTCAAAAAGAGAAGCAGAAAAAATATCCCGTGGAAGTTCGTGCCTTTGTTGTTCATGCTCTTTCCGTTATTTTTTTACTGTGTGATATACCGGATCGGCGATTTCTTTTTTCGGACCGATTTTGTCAAAGCCACAGAATGGAACCAGTGCCTCAGGAACGGTGATTGAGCCGTCTTCGTTCTGGTAGTTCTCAAAAATGGCAAGCATTGCGCGACCGACTGCAACAGCCGTACCGTTCAGCATGTGCACGTATTTGTTCTTGCCGTCATCATCATGATATTTTACGTTCAAGCGGCGTGCCTGATAATCTGTACAGTTTGAAGTTGAAGTGACTTCGCCGTAGTCTCCGTCGGGGCTTTCTGCTGTTGCGCGTCCTGGCATCCATGCTTCCAAGTCCCATTTGCGGTAGGCTGGTGCGCCCAAATCGCCGGTACAAGTGTCCACAACGCGGAAGGGCAGTCCCAAACCAGTAAAAATTTCTTCTTCAATCAAGCGAAGTTTTTCGTGGATTTTGTCGCTGTCTTCGGGGAGACAGTACACGAACATTTCAACCTTGTCAAACTGATGCACGCGGTACAAGCCCTTGCTAAAGTGACCGGCAGCACCAGCTTCGCGGCGGAAACAATGTGAAAGTCCGCAGTAGAAAAGCGGCAGGCTTTCTTTCTTTAAGATTTCATCTGAATGGAAGCCACCCAACGTGATTTCTGCAGTCGCAACAAGACAAGTGCCTTCTTCTTCGATTGCATACACATTGCTTTCGTTTCCGCGCGGATTAAAGCCGATTCCTTTGAGAATCTCTTCGCGGGCAACATCCGGCGTGATAAATGTGGTAAAGCCGTGTTTGCGCAGAATATTGAGCGCGTACATAATCAACGCTTCTTCCAAGAAAACCGCTTCGTTTTTGAGGTAGTAGAATTTCTGCCCAGAAACTTTTGTGCCGCGGTCAAAGTCAATCAAATCAAGGCTTTCGCCGAGCTGCACATGGTCTTTGGGCTTAAATGCAAATTTGCGCGGAGTGCCAACCTTTTTCACTTCAAGGTTCTCAGTGTCTACTTTGCCAATCGGTACATCAGGGTGTGCCATGTTCGGAATCTGACGGCCTGCCTCATCCAATTTCACTTCAGTTTCGGCAAGTTTCTTTTCCATGTCGGCAATCTTGTCTTTGAGAGCCTTTCCTTCAGCGATATATTTCTGGCGGGTATCGTTGTCCAATTTCTGCTTCATCGCAGCCGCATTCTCGTTGCGTTTCTGCTGCAATGTCTGCAATTCTGTGGTGAGTGCGGTGCGTTCATCGTACAATTTGACGACCAAATCTGCGTCTGCCTGCATATTGCGGTTCACAATGTTCTGTTTAACCGCGTCCAAGTTCTCTTTGATAAATCTGTAATCAAGCATGTTAATCCTCTGTTTTGCCGGTTTAGACCGACAGTTTATCTTACTGTTTTCTTTTGTTTATTTCAATTCAAATGTTGCGTCAACCGTAACGGTAAAATTGATTTTGCCGCTCTGTACTGGTGTTTCCGAATCAGCTGTTGCCGCAGACTCAAACATAGCGTTTCCGTATGCTTTTGCGAACGGCGCAGGGTGTCCTTCGTTCACTTCTTCAATTTTAAGCACTTTGCCAAGTTCAGAACCAGTTGTTCCTGCAATCAGTTTTGCCGCTTCCTGCGCATTTTGTACGGCTGCAGTGCGAGCTTGTTTGATTGCAAGTTCAGGATTTGACACGGAGAAGGTGAGTGATGAGAGTGAATTTGCTCCCGCTTTGATTGCCGCATCGATAATTGAACTTGCAAGCTTTTTATCTTTGAGGAAAATCTTAATCTGGTTTGAGACACGATAATCCCCTGCGACACGGCGGTCTTTTACGTAATCGTATTCCTGATAAATCGTGTAGTTCTCAGTAGAAATTGCGTCACGTGAGCCACCTGAAGCAATAACTGCATCCTGAACTTTTGTCATTTTATCTGCGTTCAAACTCGCCGCTGTTCCCGCATCTTTTGCCGTCGTGATAACAGAAAGCACGATAACTGCGCGGTCTGCTTCTACAGGGATTGAGCCTGAGCCACGGACGCTTACAGTGCGTTTTCCGGCTGGATATTGACGTATGATACATGATGTGGACGCAAAGCAGAGCAATGCGGTAAGCGCAATAAAAATAAATGATGTCTTTTTCATTTTTTCTCCTTGTAGAACACCTGTTAGCGGCGTTGTCTTTTTATCGAATCTCAATATAGAATCGCTTCAAATAAATGATGCGGTTGTTCGCTTTTCCCCAGAGTGAGCTCATCGGATAGTTTTTGGTGAGCGTTTCGTATGAGTCGATTGCCGAACGAATGCTCTTTACGCTTGATTCTGCCTCAAGCACCTGTCCCTGCAAGTACAATGCCTCGTCAATTTTTTTGGTGGCATCCTGTAAATATTGTTGTACTTGGTTCAGTGCGGTCTCATATTGTTTTGCGGCGTATGAGCGTTTTGCCTGTTCCAATAAGTCCAAATCAGTGTCAGCAGTCTGTGTTTGTTCGCCAGCTTTCGGCGAAGATTTGTTCGCAGATGTGCCACTGTAGGCAGGCGCAGAACTGATTGCGTTTGACTCGCCGCTCGGAGCGGATTCTGTGGTCTGAATGACAGTCTTTACGCCTTTGTCCTCTGGAGCGGGAATGACGGTATTTGCCGAAGACTGTGAAGTTTGTCTCATGACGCTCGCTTGTGCCGAATCGTTTGTGTTCTGCTGGTTTCCTGTACTAGGTTGATTTGCAGAAGTGTTACTTGTGTTTTGTTGATTTTCGGGCGTCGTTGCTGAGTCAGTGCCGTTTGAAACGATATTCTGATAAGAACTGCGTGTTTGGCGAGTTGGTTTTGGAGGAACTGCCTCTGCATATGAAGGTGCAGTTGCTCTGACTCCGGCTTTTGCGTTTTCGGCTTCGATGGTCACTGCGAGGTAGTCGTCGATGTATTGACCGGTGAGCGCGTCATTTTTGTAGAAATGCAGTAAGGTTGAGCCAGGTTTGCGTGAACGGAGCGTAAATGTTGTGTCCGCGGTGCCCAATTTTCGTCCGAAATAGCTGAATAGCGGCTGTTTTTTCTGGTCACGATTTTCTTCTGCCTCGCCCAAATATACCCAGCCGCTTCCAGGGTAAACGATGTCCAAATATTGATTGTTTTTGATGGTCACAGAGCGTGACGGAACTGCTTTTTGCGGCTCAAGTGGAATCAGCGTGTCTGTCTGTTCGTTTTCTGATACGGCGTTCTCTGCGACGGATTGAGCATTTTGTGCGGATGAGTTTTGTGCGAGGGTGTCGTCCGCCTGAGAGCCAGTGTTGTTTACAGGAATGTTATCTGTTTGTGCCGGAGAAACTGTTTCTGGTATCTTTTGCGCAGAAGCAGTCTGTGTCTGTGCAGGAGTCTCATTTGTTTTGAGCGTTTCAGTCGTCTCGTTCGCATAATAACCGTTCGGGGAAGTTGTGCGGTTTGAAGATGAGTTTTGCGCGGGAACGGTCGTGTTTGCAATCGGTGCGGTTTGCGTTGTTTCTTTGGACAGTGTGCTGTCATTTGCCGTGCTATTGGCTGTCGGCTGAGCAACCGGTGTTGTTCCCTGTGCGTCAGGTTCTGTTTCCGCAAGCTCATGTTTTGCGCTATGATTGTATTCCACGATAACAGCCGGAGTGTCAAAAACTTCTGGTTCTGTCACATGGTTTGAGTTTATGGTGCTGTCATCTTCCGAAAGCTCGTTCTGAAGAACATCTTCTTGTGCAATAATCTCAAGATTTTCGCTTTCGTCGGACGTTTCTGCTGTCTGTGAATCATTATTTTCAGATTGCGTATCCTCGTTCGATGCCACAGTATCGCTAGATTCATCGGTAGCGGTCACATTTTCCGCAGAATCATCATTCGTAGAATTATCATCCCCAGAATCCTTTTTATCCTCATGCATCTGTGTTTGTTTATCGGATTCCTGTGCGCCTGCATCCTGTGTGTCTGTCGCAACGGAAACAGGTGCTTCTGGAGCTGGTTGTGCTGAGTTTTCCGCGACATTTCCCGTCGTTCCGCAGCTCATTGCGCTAAGAACGAATGCGACTGACAAAATAAAACAAATCTTTTTCATCACGGTGCCGCTCCTATAATGTCAGAGACAATCGCATCGTTCGCCTTTTCCAGATTTTTTAATGTCTCTTCATCTGGCTTTGTGAACCACGGTTCAATATCTTCTTCGGTCCACGCATTTTTTATCGTGCGGGAAGGGTAGTAGTCTTTCTCTGCTTCTGGAGCTGCGGGAATCAAAAGCTTGGCGTCTGCAGTGAACGGCTCTTTGCGGAAAGTTTGTGTTGGCACTTCAGGTTTTGACGTCTGAATCAAAATGATAATCAGTGAGGCAAAAAATAACAGCACGAATATTCCAATCATTGTGGAAATGAGCGGCTTTTCGTGTACAAAATCGCGGACTGTTTCACCAAGATTATCAAAATCCATCAGACTATGCCTCGGTTACTCCATCGTTTTTTTCAGCTTCGTCTTGAGCCTGTGCCGCTTCCATCGCTTTTTTATCTTGTTCGTGGGCGGCTTTTTCCAGTTCTTCAGCCTTTTTGTCAGCCTCAAGTTTTGCTTTTGCGTCTGCCTTTGCTTTTTTGGCGGCAAGTTTTCTCAGCTCAATCTCCGGGTCGGTTATTGTGCCGTCGGGGTTGTGAATACGCTTTGCCGGACGCGGCGGAATGTATACGTCGGTCTCCGGCTCCACATCTTCTTCAACAAATTCCTCGGTGTCGTCAAAATCGTCCTTAATCGGCTCTTGGTCAAGGCGCATCGTGATAATTTTACTTACGCCGCTTTCCTCCATGGTGACGCCAAGCATCGTGCGCGCGCCCATAACTGTCTTTTTGTTATGCGTGATAACAATGTACTGAGACAATTTTGCAAATGAGCGCAATGCCTGCACAAAGCTGGAGACGTTTTTGTCGTCCAAAGCCGCGTCAATTTCGTCCAAAAGACAGAACGGAGACGGACGAACCTGATACGTCGCAAACAGCAATGCAACCGCGGTCATCGTTTTTTCGCCACCAGAGAGCAGGGCGATGTTCTCCATTTTCTTTCCCGGCGGCTGCGCAAGAATGTCGATACCGGTTGTCAGCACGTTCTGCGGGTCAACCAAACGCAATTCTGCGCGTCCGCCCACAAACAAACGGCGGAACATATTGTGGAAATTCTTTTTGATTTTGTTGTATGTGTCCAAGAACATTTCGGTAGACTTGGACTTAATTTCTTCAGACACGCGGATAAGATTTTCGAGAGACTTATTGGTGTCGTCAAAACTTGCCTGCAATTTTTCGTAGCGTTCTTTCTGCTCGCCAAATTCTTCGGGAGCCATCAAGTTCACCTGACCGAGCGACTTTAACTCTTCACGGGCAGCGTTCAGTTTTTCGCGGATAACGACAGAGGGCGTAGTGATTTTATACATGCGCTCCTCAAACTCCATCAAATCACGTGAATGCGTGTCGATAAAGTTCTGCTTGATGTTTTTGATGTCGTTGTCGCTTGTGACCAAATCCAGCGTAAGCCGTTCGTACTGGCTCTGATATTTTGACTGCTCTTCCTGCTTTTTACGGAGCGCATTTTGTTTTCCGCTCACGCTTGAATTGCATTTGTCAATCTCGTCATTCAAATCGCTGATATTATTTACGCATTCCCGTCCGCGCACTTCAATCTGCGCCAATGCGGTCTGAATCTCGCAAATC
>JAFSTK010000097.1 GCA_017450535.1 Treponema sp. | reverse complement strand
TTTCCTTTTTTTGTTTTTCTTTTCCAAAGGGCTTTACAAGATAAAGCAGGGCTGGAGTTATAGTGTAATCAGCGAGCAATGCACCGGCCAGTCCCAGCACTGACAATAGGCCAATGACAAAGAGAAAATGTAAGGGGCTGAACAGATATACTGCAAGAATCGAGCACAGAATGACAGTAGTCATAAACATGGATTTTCCGATTTCGCGGAAGGACGCTTCCATTGCGCTTTTATAGCTGCCGTATACTTCAAGCCCATATTTTAAGTGTGTGGTCAGATGAATCGTGTCATCCACGGCAATACCTAGAATAAGCGGCATTACCATCATCGTCTCAAAATTCAGCGGAAAGGAAAGGAGACCCATTGTCGCCGCCACCAGAATGACTGGAGCGATGTTGGGAATCATGGCAATCAGCCCCGTGCGCAGGCTTGCGAAGGCGATTATGAGAAGCAGAGCAATGACGATAAAGGAAAAGCCAAAGGATTTTAACTCTCCCCTCACCATGCGGCTGCTCATCTCAGCATATTCAATCATGTCGCCCAGAATACAGCAGCGGGCATCGGGAAAGAGTTCCGCCAGTTTCTGATTGATGAGGGCAACGTTTTCCGTGGCTTCCTCAGTGTCGTAATAGGCCATGTCGATGTTTAGCGACGCCGTGCGGAAATCGTTGTCCATGTTTTCAGAAAAATCCTTTGACATCTCAATAGAAGAAAGTTCCAAAAGCTGTGCAAGCACGTAGTCATCTTGGGGAACGGTATAGTACTGCTCCTGTCCTTCATTAAGGGCACGGTTCATTTCCTTGAGTATGTCAACAATAGAAGATACGCGGGGCTTTCCGCCAGAAATCTTGGTGAGCGAGAGCGTTCCCACATAGTCTTCAAAGGCAATGAGCGAATTCATTACGTCCGGCTTCTTAAAGGCATCTTCATCTTCATAGGAAATCATCACCGAATAACTGTACTCGTTGCCCAGTTTTTGTTTTGTAAGCAAACGGCGTTCAATTGAATGGGGCATCCGGTCTCCCTTGATGGAAAGCATGTCTATCTTGACGCTCACTTTGAGCACAAAGGGAATGCACATGGCAAAAGCAAGGGCTGAAAGGGCGACAATAACCCAGCGATAGCCTTGCACGAGCCCAGCCCAGCGGGAAAAAGCCATGTCAACTTTTGTCGCCCCCTTCTCTTTTGTTGTATCAGGAGCACGATTTTTTCCGAAGGACAAGAAGACAGGAATCAAAATTGTAACATACAGGTAGACCGCAAGCACCACAAGGGAGGCAGTCTTTCCCATCCAGGCCACTGGCTTCATGTCCACAAGGACAAAACTGACAAGGGAGGCCACCGTGGTAATCACCGTAAAAAACACCGACCAGCCACATTCCTCTACTGTTTTTTCCACAGATTCCACCCGCTTTCCCGTGCGGCGAAAATAGAGCTTAAACATGTTTATGTAATGGATGGAATAACCTACCGAAAGCGCCATGCCCAAAAGGATGGGGAGGGTTATCAAGGCGGCATCAGCCTTTACGCCAAAATATGCCATGCCTCCCAGTACCGATGCTATTGCTCCCACCGTGGCAAGTGCCGGAACTATCACTCCCAGCGGCGTGCGGACAAAGATAATCAGGAATATGAGCATGACAACAAAGCCCAAGGCAATCCTCAGCAGGTAATCGGGGTATTCGTAGATTTCTTCCTGGGCGTCAGAATAGGGCTGTCCTGTTCCATAGAGTTTGTAGGAGTCCGACTGAAATTCCGGGCTTTGCAACAAGTCATTCAGTGCATAGCCGACTTTCATCACTTCTTCATCAACATCGCCTTCGTAGGGTTCAAGGGAAAGCAAAATCCAGGTTTCCCTGCCGTCATCACTCACAAGCGAATTAATCAGCGAATTCGTTTTTTCGCTCCCCCGCATGATAAAATCGCGTCTTGCCTGCAATTCCACAGGATCAGAGGGAATTCCCTTTTCATAGGGCTTTACCACATTAAAGCCATCGGCAGTCCCCACTGGAATGTCAACCTCAATGAGCGAAGTAAGGTGTTTCGCATAAGGAATTTCCATCATGCGGTCGCCCAAAGTCTGGATAAGGTGCAGACTTTCCTCGGAAAAAACATCATCAGTCACGAGCAGAACGCCAAGGTTGTGGCTGTTTCCGAAAATCTCTTCATACCGTTTTTTGTCGATTTTGATTTTGTCTGCGTCACCGTACCAGCCATCACTTCCGTTTACCATTTTGAATCTGGCAAGCCCCGAGCAACAGAGCACTGTTACAAGAACAAAAACAAGAAGAATGGGAAGACGATGCGTAACTTGCAGTCTCCCAATGATACCAAAGATGTGATTAATTTTAGAAACCGTCATACAACTACCGTTAGCATACAGTATAACGGTTTCTAAAATTTTTTTCTAGTCTTTTCTCAAAAAAACGACATTCCAGCGGACAGTCTAGACTTCCAGTGTGGCGATTGCCGTCTTGATTTCGGCAGTACCAATGCGAAGCCGTTCAGTTGCCTCCGCTACAGCCTGCTGGGCATCACGCATATGGCCGATTGACTGCAAGAGCATTTCGCCGCCGTTGTTCTGCTCTGCCACCGCGCCGCGCGGGTCTGCTTGCTGGAATCCTCGGCAAGTTTTCTGATTTCCTGGGCGACAACCGCAAAGCCTTTTCCACAATTCAGGCAGTCAATCGACTGATAGGCAGGCTTTTTTCCCTTTTTAATGTCAGCAGCGAGCTGCTCAAAGTATTCGTAGACTTCAGGACAACCCTCAATCTTACGCGTAACCTTGCTGATACCGGGAACAAACTGTTCTGCCGTACGCAAAAGTCCGCCCGGAGTGGAATACAAAACAGGGGGAAACCACAGCAACCTTGTACTGGGCATACTGGAAACGATATTCTAACCAAAATTCAGCGTCACGTGCAAGTAAAAGAAAGTAAAAAAATGGTATTACCCAAAATTTCATCCTTATGCGCAAGAGCTATCGTTCCGTCACGGATAATGCACTGAGTCTTCAGCCTGCCGCCGCTCGTTTCGGCAAAAACGGTATATTCCCCATCTTTTGGCCAGACCTGAATGCCCGACTTTCTTGCCAGGAGTGAATCACCGTCTACCGTCCAGTTCCAGCCGGCACAATCAAGGGAAAAAACATGATGCAGCATGTCTTCTGCCGCAGAAAATTTTCCATCGTGCAGGGTCTTTCTAAGGCGGGAAGAACTGATTCTTTTTTCTTCATATAAAATGGGAGCGACAGCCAGAAAGGCAAAAAAATGCTGACGGCTGAATTCCAAAATCTGCGGTACATCGGTTGCCCCTTTGTAACCACAGTGAAAGTCCTTGCCTTCCACCAAAAACTTCATGTTGCAGGAGGCAATCAGTTTGGAAAGAAAATCCTCCCCCCGTATAGCGGCAAAATCTTTGGAAAAATCAACCACCACGGCAAAGGCAAAGCCTTTCTGCTCAAAAAAGGCAAGTTTTTGGGAAAGTGTCGCCACATCGCCTGCATGTTCGTCGGGATTTTTAAGTCCGCTGAGGGAACGGGCAAAGACAATCACACCGGGAATAAGGTTTTCCTGAGCCAGGGCTGTCTGAAACAAGGCTTCGTGTCCAAAATGAGGACCGTCAAAACTGCCAATAGTAAGCGCGGTTCCCTGCTCCTTCCATTTTGCATTGAACCTGCCGCCTGCAATCTGCTCCCAGGAATAGACCGTAAAGGCTTTTTTTCTCGGAATCACAAAGCCATATTGCAAGCGGCTGCCATTTTTCTCAACAATGCCTGCAAAGGTGCCCTCTGGATAGAAGACCGCCAGTTGGGCAGCGGAAGGGATTATTTTGCCAGCCGGATAATAGAAATATGATTTTTTAAGCGGTCTTCCATTGGCATAGGCATTTGCCCCCACATGCGAAAGCCCTGCCGGCACAAAGCCGCAGAATTCCGCCAGACCAGCATCCATGTCACGGAGAGACTCACGGATTTTTGGAAAAAAGACAGCGGCTGCACGGGGAGAATTTTCAGCAGCAGAGGTTTCCTCATCAAGTGCGGGAATGACAGACGCTTGGGCATCGCTTCCCGTAGACGGCGTGGTAAGGGCGGAGATGGTAAAGTCTCCCAAATCATCTGCACCTGCCGCGTCTTTGAGTGCAAAAGGACCTACCTGTGTGCGGCGCAGGGCAGCAAGATGAGCACAGGAATCACAGGCGGCGGCAATGTCACGAGCCAACGCGCGGATGTAGGTGCCTTTTGAGCACGACACTTCCACCAGTGCATATTTTTCCTGAAAGTCCAGAAGGGTAATATCGTAAATCGTAATCTTGCGCGCTGGAATCTGTGCGGTCTTGCCTTCCCTGGCAAGTTCACTGGCTCTCTTTCCGCCGCCAACGTGAATCGCACTGTAGACAGGAGGCACTTGGTCAATTTCTCCCTTAAATCGGGGTAAAAGGGCTTCCACCTGCTCCCTGCTGGGAATTGCGGCAGTCCGCACTACCCGACCTGTGGGATCAAGGGTATCTGTTTCCGTGCCAAACTGAATCAAAGCAAGATAAGTCTTATCAAAGCCCGTAATGTGGGGCACCAGCCGCGTCAACTTTCCCACAAGAACGACAAGCAGACCGTCCGCAAAGGAATCAAGCGTACCAGTATGTCCCACTTTGCTGGTAGCAAGTGCTTTTTTTATAGAAGAAAGGGAAGAAAAACTGGTAGCCCCCGACTGCTTTGCAAGCAGGACGATGCCTGAGGGGGCTTCGTTATTCTGCGTCTGCATGTTCGAGGGCTTTTGACTCCGCTTCCAGTTTTGTCAGCTTATTCACCATATCAAAACCTTCTTTCATGCTCATGTCTGCAATGAAGGTAAGACGAGGGAACTGGCGAATGGTCAGTTTTTTTGCAATACTGCTCTGGATAAAACCAGCGGCACTGTTTAAGCCTTCCACACCTTTTTTCACCTGCGCTTCGCTTAAAAAACTGGAAACGTAGACTTTTGCATACTTTAAGTCACCCGCAACTTCCACCCGATTGATATTCAAAAAGGTGGAGACGCGCGGGTCTTTGATATGCTGGCGCAAAATCATCTGAGAAATCTCATCTCTGAGCTGCTCGCCTAAGCGAGCCAAACGAAACTCACCCATTACTCAGCGGCTCCGTCTGTTTTTTCAGTCTCAGCTTTTTTGGCGGCAGCTTTTGCAGCCTTAGCCGCTTTTCCAGCCTCAGCTTTTGCACGGTCTTCATCGGTAATCACGCGAGAAGCGGCTTTTTTGGCGGCCTTTTCTTTTGCGGCAGCTTTTTCTGCGGCTTCAATTGCGGCGGCATTAGCGGCTTCTTCATCAGCCTTTGCTTTTGCGGCAGCCTCACGCTGAGCGGCCTGTTTTTCAGCCTCAGCCTTTTGGTCAACAAGAGTATCGCCCAAGTGACGAGCCACTTCAACATATTCAAATGCCTCAAGTGTATCGCCAACCTGAATATCCTGCCAGTTTTCGAGACCGATACCACATTCAAAGCCTTCTTTGACTTCTTTTGCATCGTCCTTAAAGCGTTTGAGTGAAGTAATCTTACCTGTGAACTTAACGATTCCGTCACGGATAAGGTTGACCATGCTGCTTCGTTTGACCACACCATCGGTCACGTAACAACCAGCGATTACGCCGACTTTCGGCACCTTAAAGGTATCGCGTACTTCAATTGTACCAGTGACCTGCTCTTTGGTGTCAGGCTTGAGCATGCCTTCCATAGCCTGTGTGATTTCTTCCACACACTTGTAGATAATATTGTACTTGCGGATATCCACTTTTTCCTGTTCGGCAAGCAATTTTGCCTTAGGCGTGGGGCGCACGTTAAAACCGATAAGAATGGCGTTATCGTCAGCCGCAGCAAGCATAACATCGCTTTCGTTGATTGCACCCGCTGATGAATGGATAACATTCAGGCGGATTTCTTTTGTAGACAGTTTTTCCAAAGACGCTTTGAGTGCTTCCGCAGAACCCTGCAAATCCGCCTTGATGACGACTTTGAGTTCTTTGAGTTCGCTCGCCTCAATCGTTGAATAGAGGTTGTCCAGCGTAACTTTCTTGACTGCCTTCGCATCTTCAAATCGTTTGAGTTCCTGACGCTTGGTAGAAATCTGGCGCGCGTCTTTTTCGCTCTCAGTGACCTGGAACGGATCGCCCGCATTCGGCATATTCTCCATGCCCAGAACTTCCACCGGCATACTCGGCAATGCTTCTTCAACCTTTTCGCCACGGTCGTTGAACATGGCGCGCACACGACCAGAATAGATGCCCGCAACAAAGGGGTCACCAATTTTGAGCGTACCACGCTGCACGATAACAGATGCCACTACACCACGTCCCTGATCAACGCGGGACTCAATGATTTTTCCTTCTGCGCGCGTGTCCATCGGAGCCTTGAGCTCAAGAACTTCCGCCTGAAGCAGAATCGCGTCCAGCAAATCGTCAATACCGATTCCCTGTTTCGCGCTGATTTTCACATATTGTGTGTCGCCACCCCATTCTTCCGGCTGAAGTCCCTGCTCTGCGAGCTGAGTCATCACCTTGTCGGGATTGGCTTCGGGTTTATCAATTTTGTTTACGGCGACGATAATCGGAACCTTCGCGTCTTTTGCGTGGCTCAATGCTTCCAAAGTCTGGGGCATCACGCCGTCATCAGCCGCGACGACCAAAACAACGATATCCGTAATCTGAGCACCACGGGCGCGCATCATCGTAAACGCTTCGTGACCCGGAGTGTCGAGGAATGTAATCACGCCCTTGTCAGTCTTAACCTGGTACGCACCAATTTTCTGCGTAATGCCGCCCGCTTCTCCAGCAGCAACATTCGTATTGCGGATTGCGTCCAAAGTCTTAGTCTTACCATGGTCAACGTGACCCATAACCGTAACAATCGGCGGACGGATAACCAAATCGTTTTCGTCAACCGTATCGCTTTCAATCACCGTCTCATCGTACAAACTGACCAGATGGACTTCACAGCCGTATTCTGACGCAAGCAAAGTCGCCGTGTCGCTGTCAACTGACTGGTTGATTGTAACCATCATACCCATAGACATGAGTTTACCGATGATTTCACCTGCTTTAAGGTTCATCTTACGCGCAAGATCGGACACGGAAATTGATTCCATGATGTCGATTGACTTGGGAACAACCGCCGCCTGAGCTGCCTGCTTCTTGCGGTACAGTTCTTCCTCGTCAAAAAGTTCTTCCTTATCCTTGCGGCTGTAAACCTGTTTTTTGCCTTTAAATTGTTTCTTGGTATTTGTCTTTTCAGGGATAGCAGAAGCTGCAGGAGCTCCGCCACCAAAACCGGGGCGATTACCGCCAAATCCCGGACGACCGCCATTCTGACCCGCGGGACGATTTCCGCCAAAGCCACCGCGGGTAAATCCGCCCTGACCTGCGGGACGATTTCCCTGATAGCCACCCTGACGATTCGCATTGTGACCGCCGTTTCCAAAACCGCCCTGACGATTTCCATCGCGCTCACGGTTCTGATAACTTTCGCGAGCCTGTGCGCCCGTAAAACCACCTTCGCGGCGCTGACCATTCTGACCGTAGCCACCGCCATTGCGATTGAAGCCACCTTCACGATTCCCGTATCCACCGCCATTGCGATTTCCGTATCCACCGCGGTTTCCAGAAAGATTGCCAGCCTTTACATTTGGGCGGGCTGAATTGATTTCAAACGTAGTCGTAGAACGTGGCTTTGACTCAGAACGATTTGGAGCCTGATTTTGAGTTTGAGGTTGATTTTGGCTCTGATTCTGATTTTGTGAAGCAGATGCATTTTGCCCGGCAGGAGCAGCAGGCGCAACTTTCTTAACCACAGGACGAACATTCGTCTGGGCTTGCGGCTTACTCTCCGCTGAGGGATTCTTTTTCTTTACGATTACGACCTTCTTTTTTTCGGGTGCAGCCGCAGGTTTTGCCGCTGGAGCTTCCGCTTTCTTTTTGTTCAACACAAAACCGGGCTTTTTCTCTACTTCATCAGCCATATTATTCTACTATTCCTCGTCCTCTTCAAATTCAAACTCTGTACCACACTTCGGACACTGTGTCATATCGAGTGTAATTTTTGCGCCACATTCAGGACAGAAGTATTCCTCTTCCTCTGCGGCAGTATTTTCTTCAGTCTCAGAAGCCTCAGATTCCTCGCCTTCCTCAACAAATTCCACGTTAGCGTGGATAATTTTATTTACCGCTTCAAGTTCTTCTTCGCTCAATCCTTCAACAGATTTAATTGAGCCGTCATCATATGCTGAGACAAATTTTTCGATGTCGTCATAACCGGCTTCTTTAAGAACGCCTGCAACACGCTCGTCGATGCCCGGCAAATCGGAAACTGTAGCAACTTCCTCATAGTTTTCGCTTGAGGCAGTCTCATTCTCGCTGAACAGATTTGCGGCAGTCTTGCGAACTGAGCTGATTTCGCTCAAATCCATCTCCGCAGCCTGTTCTTCAGTCTTAACGTCAATGCTCCAGTCGCAGAGGCGGTTTGCAAGACGAACATTCTGCCCCTGTTTGCCAATAGCCAGAGAGAACTGAGAATCCGGCACTACAGCCAAAGCCTGTTTTTTCTCTTCGTCCAAGATGTACACATTGGAAACTTCTGCAGGAGAGAGCGCGTTTTTGATAAACTGAGTCGGTTCTGGGTCGTAGCGGAGGATGTCAATTTTCTCACCTTCCAGCTCGCGGATAACAGTCTGAATACGAACGCCCTTCAAGCCGACACATGCGCCCACCGGGTCAACATCTTCTTTGTTTGAGAACACCGCAATCTTTGTGCGATAGCCAGCTTCGCGGACAATTTTGAAAATCTCAACAGTCTTGTCGTAGATTTCCGGCACTTCCTGCTCAACAATTGCGCGGACAAAGTTGGGGTCAGAACGGCTGAGCACGAGCTGCAGACCAGAATTTGTGCGCTTCAAGTCCACAATTATCGCTCTGATACGGTCATTTTTCTCATAGCGTTCGCGCGGGCTCTGATATTTTGTCGGCAGGACGCCTTCTACTTTGCCCAAGTCAACATAAATGTTTCCGTTGTGCTCGCGCTGATAGTAGCCGATAATCATCTCGCCAATCTTATCTTTGTATTCGCTATACAGATTATCTTTAAAGCTCTCGCTCAAGCCCTGATGCGCTGCCTGTTTTCCCGTAGAGACAGCAGAACGGTCAAATGTGCGCGGGTCAACCTGAATGTCAATTTCATCACCTTCCTCACACTCTGAACTGAGCTCACGAGCCTCTTCCAGTTCCATTTCGATAACAGGGTCGTACACACCGTCAACGATTGTCTTGCGTGAATACACCGTCACGTCTGACATATCATCTGCGAATTTAACGATACAGTTATCTGCCGTTCCAAAAGTACGCTTGTACGCAGCTTTAATTGCGTTTTCAATAGTTTGCCTGACCGAATCCTCTGAGAAACCTTTTGTTTCAATCAGCTCACGGATTGCCTCTGCCATTTCTGACATACCAAACCTTCCTATAAATGAATAAATTTTGCTTTTGCTATATCAGCAAAGGAAATCTGCTTCTGGCTTGAAGCGTCATCCTTTGTTATTTCCAACGTCAAGGATTTTTCGTCCGCGGCAACAAGTTTCCCGCCAACCCAATCCGTCACAGTTTTGTCCCACACGCGCACTTCCCGTCCGATAAATAACGCGAATTCTGCCGCATTTTTGATGTTGCGCTCCATACCCGGCGAAGTGAGCTCCATGTAGGTGTCGTCCGTACCCAATTTTTCTTCCAAGAACGGAAGCAATTTGTGGTGCACCTTTGAGCAGTCGTCAACACCGATTTCTTCAGTCGGAACCAATGTTGTGATAACCGCAAGAATATGCGTCGTCCCTTTGTGCGGACTGATTTTCAGTTCTACCAAATGGTAACCAAGAGAATTGACCAGTTTTTCGCTTTCCGTATAAAACGGATAAGAATCGAGCGATGTATATTCCATGCAACTGCCTATATACGAAAAAAGACCCGCTTGCGCAAGTCCATTCTAAGGTTAGATTAAAATGTACATATTGAATATACCAAAACGGACCCATCATGTCAACGGGGATTGGTCAAGAAAACACATGTGCGCTGGTAAATCGACTGTAAAGGAGCGTGGCTTTCCGTTAATCGGGAGCGTGATTTTTGTTGCGGCAAGGCACAGCATTTTGACTTTGAGCTGTTTTTTTGCGAGTTTGTTCAGCTTAAAGTTTCCATGTTTGTCATCACCAACTATCGGACATGCCGCGCCAGCAAGGTGAATGCGAATCTGATGCATTCTGCCCGTGCCTAAAACAAGGTGCAGCTGGCTCACGACAAGTTCTGATACAGCGGGCGGTACGGATGGGGAATCAGATTGTTCCGGTGTTTGAGATGAGGCAAGCGGAATATGCACAGTCTTTTCCACTGTAAATTGCGTGACTGCCGACTGCTCGCGCCCTTGTTTTGTCACGGAATCGGTAATGGTTCCCTTTTGCGCGGACTTTCCACGCAGCACCGGAACGCCGAAGCAGAGCGCAGTGTATTCTTTTTGTACTTGATGTGAGGAAATCAAGCTGATCCACTTTTTTGCCGCCACTGGATTTTTTGCCACAACGATTAGTCCGCTCGTCTCGCGGTCAAGGCGGTGTACCAGATGCACTTTGTAGCCGACCTGTTTTGCAAGCTCTTCGTCCATAGGGTGCGAAATGCCAGCTCCACCTTGCACGGAAACGCCTGCCGGTTTATTTATGAGGAGGATTTCATCATTTTCAAATACAATAGGAAACTTAATCATAGAACATCACCGGGTACCATTTGTCCCTGTCTTGCATGGAAGCGTCCATCATGCCGAGTGTCAGATTTTTTGCGGTGGTCTCGCCGACCAGATATTCTATGCCGTCCACATGAATTGTCTGCCCCTGCTTTTCTGAAAATGCGACACCAAGCATAGCATGACTGTATTCTGCGCTGATAAACATACAGGCGTCCACCCCCATATGCCTCAAAAGTACGGCAAGAAGCATACTGCGGCTGTCGCAATCACTTGAGCCGCCTTCCAGAACCAACGGCAACGGAGCGAAATCTGCCTTATCAACTGTCTGCGAAGCGCGGTCATATTTGAATCCTTGGGTCCAATGCAATAATTCTTGGGCTATGGCGGCATACGGCTGGACTGCATCAGTTTTTTGCGCGTCTGCAAGAAGTGCGTTTTGAATGTCAAACGCAATTTTTTTTGTGCGCCCCATACTGTCACGCGCAACCATACGGTAAAAACGCTGCCACGCTTCAATGGCAAAGGGCGTATCGACAAATAATGTAAACACTGCCCATTCGCGGTCAATTACGAACTGAGCGGCCACATCGTCGTCCCCACCAATCTGTGTCTTAATTTTTTTTCCGCCGATATTCAGCGTCAATTCTTTTTTTACCCCGGCTGGATAAGCATAACTTGTCACAATGCCGCAATCCTTGTAGCTGCCACGGTCTGTCATAACTGCATCTAGAATAGAAAGCAAAAACTGCTCGCAATCATAGACAACTTTTGAAGGCGCATAGGCAAGCACCGTAAGCCAGCCTTTTTTTTCTGCAAGCGGAATGACACAACTCCAGCCGCCGTGCTCACCTTCCAGCGCGGCATTTTGCAAAGTCATCTTAGCGACGGCACACATACGATTCCGCCACTGGAGAAATGCCACATCGCCATTTCCACCGACTTTTGAAAATGTTCCCCGCAACGCCGCATCAGCAGAAGAATATGAATCTGCGCCCCACACTTTTACCAGCACTTGTACGGGAAGCATGGTGTGCTTAAAAAGGAGCATGGACAAATCTTCCGTTCCGTCTTCCAATGAAAAACCTTCGGGAAAATCAATCACATAGCCGTATTCCGGAACAGGAAACACATCGGCAAAAGCAACCGAAAAAAATGATATTATTATAGAAAAAACTGCAATTTTTACGCGTGTCATGCACATAGTATAACACAGAACTATGAAAAAAGGTACATATTTGATATACTGATTGTATGACGACGACTGGACTGGATTTTGTTCAATTGACCCCGCACATCGGTTACTTTATGGGGGCGACGAATATCGGGGTGGTGACGATGCCGCACGGAGACGAGACATTGCTGTGGCTCATCGACTCACCGAACACCCTTGTACTCACCAAATATCTGTGGGAACAGCTGGAAACAATGTACCCTTTCCTCAAACTGGTCGCCATCATCAACACGCATTCCCATGCGGACCACTGCGGCGGAAATGTATTTTTGCAGGAGCAGACAGGATGCCAGATTTGGGCGACCAAAGGCGAGTCCGTCTTGATGGAACTTCCCATTTTGCAGTCCGCGCTTGTATACGGTGGCTCACCCATAAAAGACATTGAGTCAAAATATCTCAAAGCGGACCCCTGCAAAGTTGACCGCATTCTGACCGAAGAGACTTTTTCTTTGTGCGACGGACTTTCTGTGACACCGATTTCCCTTCCCGGCCACTATATCGACATGGCGGCAATGCTCATACATGATGAGCAGGAAGGAAAAAAAGTGTGTTTTCTAGCTGACGGCATTTCCGGGCGGAATGTGATTAAACGCTATTGGATTCAATACTTGTTCAACGAAAAACAATTCCGTCTGTCGCTTTTGAAAATCAAGGAAATCAAGGCGGATTTTTACGTTCCCGGTCATGGAGACATGGTGAGAGAAATTGAAGGACTGGTTGAGCTGAACATGATTGCGGTGCTGGAAACAGAGACGATGATAGAAGAAGAGCTGAGTACACCGCTTACTTTTGAAGAGCTTTTAAAAGCCGTGGCAGACCGCAATCAGATTCCGCTTAAAGTGAGTCAGTTTGAGTTGATTGGAAGCACGGTGCGCTCATATCTCTCCAGTCTGTACGAAGACGGAAGAATCGCATACGACATTATTGACAACCGCATGTTGTGGCACAAAGCGGACAAAGCGTAATCTGCACGGAAGGTCTATAATTCATCAACAAGCAGAAGCGAGCCGAATATGGGGAATATTCTTTGTGGTAAATATTCTTGGTTAGGCGTAATCGTCACAGTGTCCTCTGCCGCATTCCACGTGCCCTTTGACCAAGCGACATTATCGCGGACATACGTGTAGGAATTAGTATTATCACTATTTACGTCAAATCTATATTGCCATGCGGAACTGTCTCCTAACTGCCACGTACTGCCTTTTATTTCCGAACCTGAATCGATGCGCACAAAAACATTTGTCGCCGTACGAGATGCGAGCACCATCATTGTATCATCTGCAAGCGCAAAGCACCACGAGATACGAGGAACAGACGCGGCAGAGGCGGTAATAGTGTTGGTCAAAAAGTCCACGGTACCAGCATACTCAATCGAGCTTCCAATGGCATTGGGTATTGAAATAGTGACCGCCGCTGTATTTGACTGCACATTTGAGAACGCAAAAATGCCACCTCCGGCAATCTCACCTGTTTTTTCGGTATACACATCTTTCCACGTGTATTTTTCCGGCATTCCAGGCAAATATGCATACGACGTGCGGAAAGGAATGTACTCTACTTTCAGCGAATTATTTTTATAGGCGACAAAAGCCTGCATTCCGTAGGGATAACACTCCGTTTTCTGCGTGCCACTGAACTGACAGAAAAAATTGGACACATACACATCCTGTTCGCCGATTGTCAGCTGATTAAAATCAACATCTTTTTTTACGCTGTAATCACGGTTGTGGTAGCTTACGGAAAGTTTTGATTCCGTGCACGGTAAAACTATCTCATTTTCATCAACGGTAACCGTATATGTTTCGGGTATCACTGTTGTCCGTGTAAACCATTTGTCAACGCTCTGCGGAATGTAGGCGGTAAGAGAGTGAGGATTGTACGCGCTCAGGCTTAATGTCTTGCTGACCACCGGAGAATATCCGCTTTTTTTTGCCTTTGCGTACATACATATTTCTGCGAGTGTCGTGTACGTCGCCTCAGACGCATCATATTTTTGGAAGGCGCAAGTTATTTTTTCAGTTTCAGCACTTGAAAGCGATGATTCTGTAAACGTGTAAGAAGCAGCATCAAGGCTTGAGTCCAAAGAATCGGGCGGACACAAAGATATCATGCATGAATCATACGTGCGCCCCACCAGAACTGCAATTTTGTTTACAGATTCCGACGCAAAGATACGGTCCGGGGAAACAGAAATCAAAAGACCTTTCAACGCCTGAGCGATTTCCATAGGAACAGCACTTTCTGAAATCGTAATCCGACCTTTCTTAAAGCCCCTGCCCGCAGTCATCGAAGAAGGAAGTGACTGCCACACAGTGCGCAAATTTCCTTCCGTTCTAGACAATGATGCCGAAACACCAACAGGTTCCAGCGCAGTGTCAAAATATAGCGAAGAAAGAATCTGTATGTACGGCACGCCATCTTCATTTATGCTCACGTAAGTGTAATTCGCAGGCTCAACGATTGTTCCCGTCGTGTTTTCTCCTACTTTCTTAAAATAGAAGCCAACTTGCTCGGTAAGCTCAGGCGAATGTGTATTGGAGAATTTTGCATTTCCTTCCATAATGAAATGGAGTTTTTCATCATAATGCAATGTAAGCGAAGAGGTCAGTTTCAGCACCCCTGCACCGCGGACTGCGCTTAGAATATCGGTCTCTGATTTTTCAAATTTGGTGTCGTTGGTTTGCATACGGTACAGCGCATAATATTGATATGTTTTTCCTTTTTCCACATAGTAATCAAGGAATTTTACCGTTGAAGGCAAAGCTTCGCCAGATTCCGTCAGACAAGAGCCGATACAATACCATGTGCTGCTGCCGTATTCCGCACGATAAAATGAAACCATATTTATTTTTTCTGGTATAGTAGACTTAATCTGAATTCCACCGGTAGAAGATGAAAGTGTCAGCCGTCCTGGATTATCCTTTGATATCGTGGAAGATTGAGATTCAGACTCCGGACTAGGCAACGGAACTGCATCCGCAATCGCCTCAACTTCCGTTATCTCCGGCTTTCCCATACTTGTCGGCGTAGAAAAATTGATTTCTTCAGACGCAAGCGCAAAAGTCACATCGTACAAAAGTCCGTTTGAATAAATTCCGCCCGATTTTTCTATCTCCACATCGGAAGAATTCACTTCGATTGCCGCTACATTCGTGTTCACTTTTGTTCTTGTGACCAGTTTATTTATTGTCATTCCGCCAAAAAGTTTGACCATTTTGACACCGGAATCGACCAATGCAGTATCAACAACAGAATCATTATCCTCAGCCGTGAGCTTACAATCTTTTGCCACGTACAAAACCGAAACCTTTGTTTCCTCATCAAAACTGACATTCGCATTCTCATACACGACATTCAGCCGCTCAATCTCCGAGTTTATGAGACGAATTGAAGAACCCGCGCCGTACAAAGTCAGAGAGGAGACAGAGCAGTTTTCCAGCGTAAATGTGTTTTCTGCGCTCGGCTGAACAATGATTTCAGAAATATTTTTCAGATTTTTCAGAACGACTTTAGTGACCGTCACAGAAAGCTTCATGCCCTGCATATTAAAACGACTTTCGGAACTGCTTTCAATCTGCATGGATCTGCTGACCGTAACAGTCTCCCCTTTTTCGACGGTCTCAACATCAGTCGCCATATCGATAGAGCCATCTACAGGTGTCAGCATAATTCTACGCGAAAGAGTCATCGGAGCATTGGCCTCTTCAGAATTTTTTGGAGTGACAGGTGTATTGTTTATCTGAAAACATCCGACTGTCATCATGAGAAATCCAATACTCAGCACCATTTTTATCAGCAGTTTTCGCATACGCATTCCACTTACATTTAAGCACACTCTATCGAAAAAATCCCCACGGAAAACTTCCGCAGGGATATCACGAGTTTCACCCGAATACTTTATCCGAATGAACGCTCCACTTTTTTAACTAGTTTGTAGAGGGTCTATATTAACGCTTTAAGTTAATAACTGTATCAAGCAGCGTATCCGCTGTCTGGATTGTCTTTGCGTTTGACTGGAAGCCACGCTGTGTCACAATCATGTCTGTGAACTGCTCGCTCAAGTCTACGTTTGACATTTCCAATGTACCGGCAAGCATTGAGCCTTTGCCCGCAATGCCACTTACGCCCACGTTCGCAATGCCGGAGTTGTTGCTTTCCACGTAGGTGTTGTTTCCGGCTTTTTCAAGACCGCCCTGGTTGGTGAAGGTTGCCAATGCAATCTGACCAATCGTGCGGTTTGTACCGTTTGAGTACACGCCGGTGATAATACCGCTTGAGTCAATCTTGAAGTTGTCCAAGTAACCCAAGGTGTAGCCGTCCTGGTAGAACGCCTTTGTTGAGCTGGTAGACGCGCTCTGGGTAACGGTGTTAATCATGCTGCCAATCGTGCCCAGGTTCAAGTTAAATGTCTGGCGGTACGGAGTGCCGTCTTCGTTCGGATTTGATTCGGGCACGTTGTATGATGTCTGCAGGATAATCTCGCCGTCAGGGTTAGAGACATTTCCCGCGCTGTCAGTTACGGAAGAAAGGATTCCGTTGTTGTCAAAATTAATCGTAAAGGTAGTTCCCATGCCGTCCGTGGTTCCCAAACCGATGCGGGTCTCACGCTCTTCTGCATATTCGGGGTCAACCTGTACCGCCGCTACCCACTGGTTCGGATTTCCCGGAACGCGGGTGAATGCGACTGAAAGATTGTGCTTGTTACCAAAGCTGTCGTAAATATTGAACTCGGTTGCCCAAGTGCCTTTCATGATGTCGGCTTCGTTTGCGCCTTCTGGAATCTCAGGCGTATTCTTGTTCAAGTTACAAGCGAAGTTTACGTTTGTCGTAGCTTTTGCCGGGTCTTTTGAACCGACGGGGATAATCAAGTCCTCAGGAGAGGCAGATGTGCGCAATACCTGTTCGCCGTCAATTGTGCGTGCCATCCACCCCTGTACACGATAACCGCTTGCGGGGTTTACCAACGTACCTTCGTTGTCCAAGCTGAATGCGCCGGCGCGGGTGTAGTAAGACTTCTCGCCATTCTTTTCGATGAAGAAGCCGTTTCCCTGAATTGCCAAATCGGTTGAGACACCAGTTGACTGCAAGTTACCCTGCGTAAAAATAGTGTCGATTGCCGCTACGGTCATACCCAAGCCCACTTCCTTGGGGTTTACGCCGCCAACTTCGGTGGTCGGTTTTGCCGCGCCGCTCAACTGCTGACTAATCATGTCCTGAAAGTCAACACGGCCGCGCTTAAAGCCGTAGGTGTTCACGTTAGCGATGTTGTTA
>JAFSTK010000096.1 GCA_017450535.1 Treponema sp. | reverse complement strand
TGCGGGAACGCTTTCTGGCGGAGAACAGCAGATGCTTGCCGTAGGACGCGCCCTCATGAGCCGCCCAAAAATTCTTATGCTGGACGAGCCGTCGTTGGGTCTTGCCCCGCTCATCGTGCAGTTGATTTTTGACATTATCCGTGAGATTAATAAAAAGGGAGTGACAATTCTTCTGGTAGAACAGAATGCGAACATGGCTCTCAAAACAGCCGACTTTGCCTATGTTCTAGAAACTGGCGCAATTGTCATGCAGGGAAGCGGACGCGAATTACTGGAAAACCAGACAGTAAGAGAAGCGTACTTGGGAAAGAAAAAATAGACTGGGATTTTACAAGGAGGTGGCAAGATAGAAACTGCCTAAAATAGCGTCAGTTTTTATTTTTGCCACGTTTGCGTTGCAAACGTGATTATGAGGGGTACAGAATGAGTTTTACGACAAAAAAAGGGTGCCGTGTTGTAGTAACAGGCTGTGGCGCAGTAAGCGCACTGGGAAATGACTGGCACACTGCATTAAAAAATCTCAAAGCAAAAAAGAATTTCGTCAAATATATGAGCGACTGGGATGAAAAATATCCGTTGCTGAATACCCGCCTTGCCGCGCCCATTGATTTTGAAATTGATAAGAAAAAATATCCTCGCAAGCAAATCCGTGGCATGGGCCGTGTGGCACAGATGGCTTTGGTCGCCACAGACAATGCATTGGCAGACAGCGGACTCCTTGGCTGCGAAGAAATCACACAAGGAAGAACAGGTGTCGCATACGGCTCTTCAGTGGGCAGCGTTGACCCCATCATGGAATGGTATTCAATGCATGTCACCAATGACACCAGCAAAGTCGGCTCCACCACATACATAAAAGCTATGCCGCAAACTTGCGCCGTAAACCTGGAAATCTTTTATCACCTGACCGGTCGTCTCATCCCCACAAACACGGCATGTACATCCGGCTCGCTTTCCATTGGTTACGCATACGAGACCATTCGTGCCGGCATACAGGACATCATGATTGCCGGCGGTGCAGAAGAATTCTGCGCAATCAATTCCGCAACCTTTGACATTCTTTTTTCCACCAGCGTAAAAAACAAAACGCCTGAGCTGACTCCCACCGCATACGACGTTCATCGTGACGGACTGGTTATCGGAGAAGGCGCCGGCACACTTATTCTGGAAGAATATGAGCATGCGGTAAAACGTGGCGCAAAAATCTATGCAGAAGTCGTCGGTTTCGGCACAACAACAGACGGCTCTCACATCACATCGCCTAATCGCACCACCGTAGCGCGGGCAATCCAACTGGCCATAGACGACGCAGGCATCTCTCCTAACGACATCGGATATATAAATACCCATGGAACAGCGACAACTGCCGGAGACATCGCCGAAACAAATGCGACCTACGACGTGTTCAAAAGAGCCGTCCCATGCAGTACCGTCAAGAATTACATTGGACACACACTGGGCGCATGTGGCGCAATTGAATCTTGGCTCACGATTGAAATGATGCGCGAGGGCTGGTTCCTGCCGAACATCAATCTCAAAGAAGTTGACCCAAAATGCGCCCCCTTGGACTACATCATGGGCGATGGCCGTGAAATCCATACGGATTACGTGATGAACAACAATTTTGCATTCGGCGGTATAAACACGAGCTTGATTTTCAAAAGAGTGTAATAATTGCAAGAGCAGTTTTTTATTGTTTTGTAATTGCTTTTACTATGAAACGATTTTTATTTATTGTCTTGGTTGTTTTTTTCGCTTTTACTCCTCTTTTTGCCCGCGAGCGCATCTTTTTGTGGGAAGATGTGCCCGGCATGGAAGTAAATGTGCGCGACACCATTTTGTACCCTTCTGTCGTGCGGCGTGCGGACGGAACAAAAACAGCAGCCGTAGTCATTTGTCCTGGCGGAAGTTATCATCATTTGGGAATGCCGCATGAAGGCTTTGCGTCGCAAGAATGGTTCAATTCAATCGGCATGAGCGCATTTGTGTTGCGCTATCGTGTCGCCTACAACCACCATCATCACCCGGAAATGCTGGAAGACATCCAGATGGCGATTGCCTACATCCGTGAACATGCTGACGAATACAATATCGACAAAGAAAAAATTGGCGCGATTGGCTACAGTGCGGGCGGTCATCTGGTGACGATGGCAGGTGCGTTCGGCACGACAAACGAACTGGAAAAACTCGGCGTGCAAACGAAAGAAAGCGTGCGCCCTGATTTTGTCATGCCAATTTATCCCGTCGTCTCCATGCAGGATGACATTGGCCACCAATGGTCCCGCAAAAGTCTGCTCTCAAAAAATCAAAGCACGGAGCGCAAAGACCGCTTTTCCATGGAAATGCAAATTCCTGACGACATGCCGCCTGTATTCCTGCTCGCTTGCCATGACGACCCCGTGGTGATTTTTGAAAACTCAGTCCGCTTAGATACCGCGCTCACCGCAAAAAACATTCCGCATGTTTTTGTGCAGTACGATACCGGTGGCCACGGCTTTGGCATGAAGAAAAACAGCGCAATCATGAAAGCCCACCACTGGAACGATGAAAAACTCTTGCCGTGGCTGCGCGAAATCGGTGTGACAGAGTAAGCCGGATGGAAGCGGGCGCATAGCGAGTGCGCAGCACCGAGGGTGACCGAGCCGCGGACAGCCGTAACAGCCTATCTGCACTTAATTGAAAAGCAAAAAAAATGTCCGCCAGTAAAAAACTAGCGGACAAGAAAAACTAAAAACAATTGCACCAAGAACGGCACAACGAAGATGCCTTATTCAATCACATCCATGCGAGCCAAATCTTTCTCGTAGTCAACGCCTTCTACGTCAAAGCCATTGATTGCAAGAAAGTCGTGGCGGATGCCGGCCAAGTCAACAACGTCAGCGACATTATCCTGCGTGATTGTCGGCATTTTGCTGTCGATGATTTTCTGTGTTTCGGGGTCAAGTTCCCAATCATCGATACGGATACGATTCTCTTCATCAACAGGAACTTTGTCTGCGGCGTTGTCTGCACCAGTGTACAGGCGTTCTGCAAACAAGCGTTCCATCTGCTCGATACAACCTTCGTGCTTGCCCTGAGCTTTCTGCACTTTGAACAAGCAACCCAGATACAGAACGACAATCGGAATAACCGCAGATGAACGGGTAATCAAGCCCTTGTTCACGCTGACATATGCCGCGCCGCCAATTTTCTTCAGCTGAGCGTCAATTGTCTTAGCGCGCGCTTCCAAATCTTTCTTTGCGGCACCAATTGAACCGTCGCGGTAAATAGCATGGCTCAGTTTCGGGCCGATGTATGAGTAAGCGATGGTGCGGCAACCTTCTGCCAGCACGTCAGCCTCGCCCAATTGTTTAATCCAGCGTTCCCAGTCCTCGCCGCCCATAACTTTGACGGTGTTGGCAATTTCTTCTTCGCTTGCGGGCTGAGCTTCCAATTCGGTCATTTTTCCGGTCATCATGTCCAGAGAAGGACCTTTGTACACTTCACCAATCGGTTTTAAAACTGACTTGTACAGCACTTTCGTGTCAGGGTCAGTGCGAACAGGAGAAGCCAAAGAATAGATAATCAGGTCGAACTTTGTTCCCCATTTTTTCACTTCGTTGATAACAGTCTGGCGGCATTCGTCGCTATAAGCGTCCGCATTGAATGAGACCGCTTTAAGTCCGGCAGCTTTTGCAGACTTCTCGAACTGCATGTTGTTGTACCAGCCGGGAGTTCCACCTTTTGTCTCGGTAGCCTCTTTTTCAAATGACACGCCGATAGTGTCCGCACCGTATTCAAATGCGGCGGAAATGCGGCTTGCCAGTCCATAGCCAGTTGAGCAGCCCAAAACCAAAACAGTCTTCGGTCCTTTTCCGCCCTCCTTCTGCGTTTTAATACCGCGCTTTGTTTTCTGAGAAAGCACGTAGTCAATCTGACGCACCGTGTCCTTTGCGCATCCAATCGGGTGAGCATTGATACAAATGTTTGAGCGAACCATCGGTTTAATAACAGCCATTGAAATCTCCTTTTAGGAATAATCTTTATGTTATCGTACCCAATCTGACATTTTTTGTCAATGTGTCAAACGCATTGTAATATGTGTCTTTACGAAAGAATTTGCGTATTTATCATATCTGGGTTATACTGAATAAAGGTAAAAGTAATTTTCATGCAAAGACGCTACGATTCACAAACAAAACATCCTATTCTCGTTCCTGTCACTTCTTTTTGTATAACTGCGCTCATCATAGGATTTATCATAAGTCAGATTGCCATAATGGACCGGAAAAACCAAAGGCAACACGCCAAAAACCTTATTCAGCAAATATCTTTCAATTTGCAGACTTCACTGAACGAGTATTATGACTACACTCAGTTCTGGAAAAATTACATTATTCAGAACAACGGCAACGTACCCAATTTTGAAACCGTGGCGGAAGCCTTGTACAGCGCAAGTTCTTCTATTGATAGCATCTCGCTCTCGCCGAACGGTATCACGGCATATACCTACCCAAAATCAATGGCGGATGATTCAATCAACCTTTTTACTGACCCCTCACATCGTGATGACGCAAAACATGCCCGACTCACAAAGCAGACCACTATTACCGGACCGTTCGCACAACGCAGAGGCGGCTATAGCTTAGCAATCAGAACGCCTATTTACACGGGAAAAGACGAAGACCTCAATTCATTCTGGGGCTTCTCCACTATTTCTGTCCGCATGGCGGATATCTTTAACGAAGCACATCTTTCCGACTTAAAAGAGGATAACTATCATTATCAGCTCAAAACCATAAACACCCAGACCGGCACACTGGACACCATTGACTGTTCCACATACGATGCGCTTGATGACCCTGTTTCAACAATGTTTGCTATTCACAATGCCGCATGGACACTTTTCATCTCACCAAAAAAAGGCTGGGTAAATTATACTATTCTCTTCCTTGAGATTATCATAGGCGTATTTGTCACTTTGCTGATGTCGTTCTGTTTCACCGCCCTTTGGCTCATCAGCCGCAGGGAGTCAACATTCAAAAAAGTATCTTACCTCGACAGCCTGACACAATTGCAGAACAGCCGAAAATTCTATGAACAGCTCAGCGATTTGAACAGCAAGCGACAAGATTTCGCCGTCCTGTATATTGACCTGAACAAATTTAAGCCCATAAACGAGCAGTACGGACAACGAAGTGGCGATGAGTTGCTTGTGATTGTAGCCAAAAAACTGAAGAACTGCATTCGGGAAGGCGATGAAGTATTCCGCATCGGAGACGATGAGTTTGCGGTTATTATTCCAAATCAGATTACCATAAACGGTCTGTCAAATTTGATGCAGCGTATCAAACAGTCCATAGAGCGCCCCACCGTTCTCGGAGCCGCAACCGTACAAATCACCGCCGCAATCGGCTATGCCCGCTACCCACAAGACGGCGACACCTTTGAGGCAATCGTCCAAAGTGCTGAAGAAATGATGTACGCCGACAAAACCGCCATCATAGAAACGCGATAGCCAAAACAGATAAGCAAGTAAGCCGAAAAGCAGCAAAGCAGGTTTTTAGGGTGCAACCCTAAGCCATACCATCGCCCCTGAAAAGCCGGTAAGCAGCTAGGCAGGTTCTTAGGGTGCAACCCTAAGCCGTGCAGGAAAGGAGAGGGGGTTTGGGGGAGAGGAAAACCACGCTTCGGAAGTAGCGGTT
>JAFSTK010000095.1 GCA_017450535.1 Treponema sp. | reverse complement strand
CCTTTAGCAGCAGGAGGTGCATTGGCAGGCAACTACGGTACCGTAGGCAATGGAATTGTCGCAGGTGGAATGACATGAGGAGCCGTCGCCGGCGCAGGTGTCACCGCAGCAATAATCAACAACAATTCCCAAAACTAAAAATATGAGCCGCCAGGACGGCGGCTGAAAACTGAGACGGCAGTTCATCTGCCATCGGGTTTCGTTCCTCTTAAAAAAATCGAGCCCGCACGGACGCGGGCTGAAAAGCGAGACGGCAGTTTATCTGCCGTCGAACTTCGATTTGCCAAGGACGGCAAATCGAACGTTCCCTACTCCGTCGGTCGTTTCTTTAAGTTTTTACTTTCTTTCACAGCCTGACCTTCACCAACCTGCTGTTCCATCATAGCGCGCACTTTAAGCGGCAGACCGAACAAGGTGATGAAGCCCTGAGCGTCGTGGTGGTCATACAAATCGCCCGTTGTGAAAGACGCAATGCTTTCATTGTACAGGCTGTACTTTGACCAAGAGCCTGCGCCACGGATTGAACCCTTGTAGAGTTTGAGATTGACCCAGCCCGTACAAGTTTCCTGTGTCTTGTCTACGAATGCCATGCAAGCGTCCATCAGCGTGGTGAACCATTTGCCATCGTAAATCAGCTCGCTCATGCGCAGAGAAACCTGCTGCTTGTAGTGATAAGTGTCGCGGTCAAGGCAGAGGTGATCAATCATCTCGTGAGCGGCATACAAAATTGCTCCGCCCGGTGTCTCGTACACGCCACGGCTCTTCATACCGACGCAGCGGTTCTCGCAGATGTCCACCAAGCCAACGCCATTGCGTCCGCCAATTTTGTTCAGTTCGGTCATCAGCTCAAGACCGTTCATCTTTTTGCCGTTTACGCTGACCGGAATGCCTTTTTCAAATTCGATTTTAACATACTCGCCGCTTTCGGGAGCTTCTTCCGGGCAGACAGTGTTTTTGAGCATGTGCTTGTAGTTCGGCTCGTTCTCTGTCTTTTCCAGTTCCAAACCTTCGTGGCTGATGTGCCAGATATTCTCGTCGCGAGAGTATGACTGGTCTTTTTTCATCGGCACTTCAAGTCCGCGGTCTTCCAAGAATTTAATCTCAGCGTCGCGGCTGTCCATGTTCCATTTGGGGTCACGCCATGCAGCGATAACGCGCAGGTCGGGAGCAAATGCTTTGATTGCAAGCTCAAAACGAATCTGGTCGTTACCTTTGCCAGTCGCACCGTGACAGATTGCTGTCGCGCCTTCCTGACGAGCGTATTCTACCAAGATTTTTCCGATGAGCGGACGAGCTGTTGAAGTACCCAAAAGATACTGGTCTTCGTATTTACAATTTGCTTTGAGAGCCGGCCAGATGTATTCTTCAATATATTCCTGACGAGCATCAACAACGTAGCAAGCAGACGCACCAGTTTTTACTGCGCGCGACTTAATCTTTTCCCAGTCATCGCCCTGACCAACATCAATACAAACAGCGATAACATCGTAGTCATAGTTTTCCTTGAGCCACGGAATGATTACCGTCGTATCAAGTCCACCTGAATAAGCAAGAACAACCTTATCCTTAGCCATATAACGCCTCTACATACATAAAATGAATATTTATGCAATAAATGTACCGTTTTGCGAGATTTTATGCAATAGATAAAATAATAGCGCACATGGACGTGCGCTGAAAAACCTACGAGAAACAGGCGTTTCTCGCTCTCAATTGGTTGGCAAGAATGCCAATCAATTGAGTATCATGCGGTCGCTGAGACTGTCGCCCGCTTTTGCGGTCTGGAATTTTTGCATCAAGTCCTGCACCTGAAGGTTCTTTTTCTCTTCGCCGCGCACATCAAAGACCACATTGCCGTCAAGCATCATAATCAGGCGGTTGCCGTACTGAATGGCATGGCGCATATTGTGCGTTACCATGAATGTGGTGAGGTGGTCTTTTTCAACAAAGTGCTGCGTCAAATCCAAAACCTTTTGCGCGGTCTTGGGGTCAAGCGCGGCAGTGTGCTCGTCAAGCAGAAGCAGCTCCGGTTTTTGCAGGGTCGCCATGAGCAGCGTGAGTGCCTGACGCTGACCGCCACTCAACAAGCCTACTTTGCTTTTGAGGCGCTTTTCCAGTCCCAAATCAAGCATGGCGAGTTTTTCACGGTACAAATCGCGTTCTTTGTTTAAGATGCCCCATCCGAGCGTGCGTCTCTTTCCGCGGCGCATTGCCATGGCGAGGTTTTCTTCAATTTCCATATTGCCCGCAGTTCCCATCATCGGGTCCTGGAACACGCGGCCAAGATATTTTGCGCGCTTGTATTCAGGCACATCGGTCAAGTCAACGCCGTTCAGAACGATTGAGCCTGTGTCGCAAGTGTGCACGCCCGCAATCAAATTGAGCAGCGTAGATTTTCCCGCGCCGTTTCCGCCGATAACCGTGATAAAGTCGCCGTCTTCAATCGTCAAGTTAAAATCAAGCAGGGCTTTCTTTTCGGTAATCGTGCCCGCGTTAAAGGTTTTTGAAACATGCGTAATCTTAAGCATTCGGAACCTCCTCCACGCGCGTATTCACCGCATTCTTTGAGACTTTTTTCTCACTCTCGCGTTTGCGCAAAAATGTACGGGAGAACCATTTTTTTATGACCGGAATAGAAAGTGCGAGCGCAACGATAACCGCCGTCAAAAGTTTTAAGTCCGTAGACTTTAAGCCCAACTGCAAGACAATCGCGATAATGATGCGGTACACCACTGAACCCAAAATCACCGACGTGAGCGTAAACCAGAACGGCAGGAAGCGTCCAAAGAAGCCGAAAATCACTTCGCCCAAGATGATGGAAGCCAAGCCCACGACAATCGTACCGGTTCCCATACCAACATCAGCATAGCCCTGGCTCTGCGCAACCAGCGCACCACTTGTCGCAATCAGACCGTTACTCAGCATCAGTCCGAGAATCTTCATCGAGTCAGTATTCACGCCAAGAGCGCGCACCATACGGGGATTGTTACCAGTCGCACGCAAACTCGCGCCGATTTCTGTTCCCAAAAACCAGTAGAGCGCGGCAACCAAAATAATGCAGAAAATCACGCCGACCACCAGCGAAGCCTGATTTGAGCTCAAATGCGTCGCTTTCTGCAATTTGCTCATCAATGTGGTCACGCCCAAAAGCGGTGTGTTCGCCTTTCCCATCACGCGGATATTAATAGAATACAGCGCAATCATTGAAAGGATACCGGCAAGAATCTCATGGATTTTCAGTTTGGTATGCAAGAAACCAGTCACCAGACCCGCAATCAGTCCCGCAAAAAATGAGACACACAACGCCACCAGCGGATGATATCCTTTCACAATCAGAATCGCACAGGTCGAACCGCCAAGCGCAAACGAGCCGTCACAGGTCATATCGGCAATATTCAAAATACGGAAGGTCATAAAAACGCCCACCGTCATAATTCCCCACAGAACGCCCTGTGCAACCGCGCCCTGCATCGCAAGCAAAATACTCATGCTGTCATTATAGAAGATATCACTAATTTAGACAACCGACACGATTTTTTCTACGATAGCATCACGCACTTTATCGGCAATCTGCTGCGAGGTCAAATCCTTGTATTCCTCATACATCACCGGCTTTAAGAAGTGCACCTGTGTCTGTACGGGCTTGATTGAGTTGAATTCAAACGGTTTGTAAGAGTCCACCAATGCGACGGGAACAATCGGACACTTCGCACGAATCGCACATTTGAACGCGCCGGGTCTGAACTGCTGCACATTGTTGTGATTGTGATTGTACTTGCCCTCCGGAAAGATGATAAACCGCTTGCCGCCTTTGATTTCATCGGTTATCGCCGTAATTCCTTCAAACTGAGAGCGCATACTCGTCCGGTCCAGACGGAAACCATTTATCAGCGTAATAAATTCATCGACGATGGGAAAGCGGGAGCGTTTTTCGTCAATAACGACCGAACATGGTTTTTCATGCGCACCAATCAGCCCTATGCCGTCATACTTTCCCTGATGGTTGGGGAACATCACGTAACTGCCTTCCTTCGGCAGATTTTCCGTTCCTGTCACGATAGTAGTAATATTGGCCGCCTTTTTCATGACTTCGATATTCTCAAGAAGGTACCGATAGTTTTCTTCATCAGTATATTTTTCGGGGTGTTTTTTTGCAAAGTGTCCCCGACGAATAAGCGCAAGGGCAGGAAAAAAAGCTCTGATAACCGCATAAAAAATTCGTAACATTCCAGATTACCTTTCCTTATAGTTTGCACCAGTCTTATTCATTTCATCAAAGAAATGGGGGAAACTAACACTGCAACACTCTGCGTTTCGGATTATCAGCTGCTCTTGTTCTGGCAAACCAAGCCCTAAACATGCCAGCGACATGGCGATACGATGATCACCATATGACTCGACAATGCCGCCATGCAAAGCGAACAAGTCATTTACCGTTCCGTCAGAATGTACCGGTGCATGTCCGTGAATAATAAGATAATCCTCTCCTTCTTCAACATCTGCCCCCAACAACGTCAGCTGCTTTTTAAGCACAGCAATACGGTCTGTCTCCTTGCGGCGGCAGACAGCGGCATCCTCCAGAACCGTCTTTCCGTCGATAAAGCATGCAATCACCGCAAGCGCGCAAATTGCATCGGGGAAATCCGACATGGCGACACGGAGCGTACCTTCCGGCAATTTTTCCGTTGAAAGCCTGCCGATGCCGTCCCTCGCCTTTTTACCGCCGCGCACTGTGAGCGTTTCATTTTCTTTGTCCCACTCAATATCCGCGCCGACAGACTGAAGAATCTCCACAATCGCATCATCGCCCTGGATTCCGCTTCCGTCTATATTCTCTATAACAACCTCGCTGTCACCCAGTAACGCCGCAATGAGCGGAAAAGCGACCGCCTCCCAATCACTCGGCACCGTTCGCTCAAACGCCTTCACTTCTTTTGGCGCAGAAACAGAAATATGCTTAAAGTCGTCAGAAATGCTCACCTTTGCGCCGACACTTTCAAGCCACCATTTTGTCATGGTAAGGTACGGTGTCTCTTTTGGATTGGTCAGCTCAATTTCCATTGGCTCGGTCATGCGTAACGCGGCAAGCATCAATCCCGAAATGTACTGACTGCTCACGCTTCCCGGCGTCACAATTTTTTTCGCTTTTGTTATCGGTCCGCGCACAATCATCGGACAACCAGTGCTTCCCGGCTGAGTGATGTATGCCTCCGCGCCCATCTGCCGTATCACGTCCACCACATGGTCAACGGGGCGGCTCCGAATGCTTTCATCACCCGTAAATACGCTCCATCCGTCAAAAGTTGCGGCAACTGGCGTCAAAAAATACAAGAGCGAGCCGCTGTTTCCCACATTTATCACGTCGCTCGGCAAATGAATGCCCGCACCGGCACCATCAACAACCCAAGTGGAGCCACAGACACCTTCCGTATTGATATCAAGGTCAACTTCCGCGCCAATCAGCGGAACCGCAGTCGCCGTACTCAGACAATCTGCGCTGGGAAGTGGATTATGAATGTATGAACGCCCTTCTGCAAGCGTGGCTAGAATCAGCGCACGAATAGTATGTGATTTTGACCCAGGAACACGAATACGTCCCGATAAAGCTTGTTTTTTTGCGATAACGTCCATGCAAGTATTATACCACAACCCATATCCAAATGCTAGTTATTTATTAAAACAGACAAAAAGAAGCCCGCGTCGCCTTATTTACATTATAACCCCCAAAATGCTATAATCATCTATGCTTTACTATTTGGGTGGGATTTTAACCGAATATTTTGGTCCGGCACGTCTTTTACAATCATATACCGTTTTAATCGTCATAGCCCTGTACGCAGGATTTTTTCTCGTCCGCTATGGAATGCCTCATTTTTACAAATACATGCCCCATGACCGAGGACGTGAATTCACCGTAAACGCAGAGGCCGCAAAAGGAAAACCCACTGGAGCCGGTGTCTACTTTATCACCATATTCGTATTGCTCTGCATTCTTGTCATCAGACTTTCTCTTCTTCAACTCGGAACGCTTGCCCTCACCTGGCTTATGATGCTCACCGGTTTTTTGGACGACCGAAGCACAAAATCATGGGGCGAGTACCGCAAGGCTCTGCTTGATTTTGTCATCTGTCTGGCAGCGGCGGTATTGCTCGCTTATTTTAAGGCACAGTCTTCACCCGACGGAAAAATCTATTTCTGGCTGCCATTCCTTACCAACAAAGTCGCGGTGCCGCTTCTGCCGTACATTATCATCTGTGTCGTCATGCTCTGGGCTTCGGTAAACACCACAAACTGTACGGACGGCGTAGACGGCTTGAGCGGAACGCTGGTGCTGGTCGCATTGCTCACGATGGGCGTTGTTTTCTATTTCATTCTCGGACACATCGATATTTCCACTTATCTTTTGGTTCCGCACTTATCGAACGGTGCGTCTTGGGGCACAATGACCTTTACGCTGGCAGGCGTGCTCATGGGCTATCTGTGGCACAATGCGTTCCCCAGCAAAGTGCTCATGGGAGACGCAGGAAGCCGCGCGCTCGGTTTTTACATCGGCATGTGCGTGCTGGTAAGCGGAAACCCCTTTATCATTCTCGCAACTTCTCTGATTATTTTTATCAACGGCGGTCTTGGCCTGGTAAAAGTCGCGCTCATTCGTTTCTGTCACATCAACATTCTGACGAACATCCGCTTTCCGCTCCACGACCACATGAAAATCAACCATGGCTGGTCGCCAACACAAGTGCTCATAAAATTTCTGATTATTCAGCTTTTGGTCACAATGGCGATTGTAGGAATTATCTTTAAGGTAAGATAACGCCCCGAATTCAGTCGGGACAGAATGGCAGCCGGTCAGACGCGACGAACATACGGTTCTCCTGCTGCCTCTAGCGCAAGCAAGCTGCCTCAACAAAATTCAGTTTTCCCGCACGCACAGAAAGTTCTTTTGTCTCAGTGCAAGCCACATGACTGCCTGCCATAAACTCCACGCTCACCGTATAGTCACCGGCGGGCACATTCATTCCCGTCACACTTGCCTTTGCGGGGAAAAAGCGGCAGGTACGCACATCGGCCCGCTCCGTAAACTCATTGCTGATTTTCGTGGCAAAATCCAGCACCGAAAAAACAGTCGAAACCGTAGCATCTTTTGACCTTCGCGCGATGGTATTCATCGTGGTGTTCGCCGCCGTTTTTGCGATGGATCTGAGCAATGCCTTGGTAAACAACACCGAATATTTTTGCTGGAATGTGTCCACGCTGATATTTTCAAGACTTTCAATCTGCTCCAGCGTCTGCGAAAATGATTCGCCTGTCTGCTTGTTTATCGCCTTCACAACAATGCTCGTAATGGCGGAAGGTCGTTTTTCCATTTTGGGGAGAGCGAGCTTGTACCACACCGTACCCCGCCAGCTGTACGCACGCACAGCCTCTTCTTTTTTTACAGGCGCAAAACCAGAAAATGCGAGCACATTCAGGCGACAGTCTGCGCGTCGAGCGGCTTTTTCGGCGACGATTGATGAAGGAACAGCAAAATCATACAGACTCGGCTGCATGTTAAACGCCTCTTCCAAAAGCTTTGCGTCAATGCGCACGTTGTCGTAATCACCTTCCACACGGTTCAGCAACATGCTCACATAATGTGCGAGCGCAGAATTGTAAAATTGAATGGAAACCCGTTTGATTTTTGAATTTTCATCGTCATTTTCCACAGCCTGAATTATTTCTTCGTACTTTGCGCGTAATTTTTTGAGCTTGTTATCAAAGCGACGCACTTCCACCATCGCATCCTCATAAAGCTCCGCCTCAATATAATTCAGCGCCATGAACAGATTGGTGTACAAATCCTCAAAATCTTCGCCCGCATAGTCCTGCACGAAATCATTAGTCACCATGGACGTAACAGACTGCGAGATACTGGTCGAAAAATATGCGTCTATCAGCCGTTCCGCTTTTGAAAGCAGTTCGTTCGATTTGTCAGTATCCCTGTCGTAATGCGCCACCAGCCCCGCGTCCAAGGCAACCAGCACCTCGTCATGGATTCCGTAAATTGTCGATTTTTTTTCGTCAAGTTCCGCAGATACCGCAGCATAGTTTCCTGACGCGAGATTTGAGTCGATGCGCGCATAATTGTAGTCCGCCATCGTCATGCAGGAAGAAAGCGACAAAGAGAGAGAAAGTATCAGTATCAAGCGGGGGAAGCCTCCCCCTCGGCTACAATTCGCGGCGCTCATTTCCGCCTACCCCCTCTACGGGGGAAATCCCCCGTAACGCCCCCGAGAAAAAATGACATCCTGTTTTTTTCTCTCACAGAATTGCCCTACGGAAGCAGGACGATGCAGACAATTCTGACCTCGTTTTTCAAGGCGCGTCCATGCGCCCACTATTAAAACCTACGCTTGCAGAAAAAGTGACGCCAATGTTTCCGCATCTTTTACAATATTTTCTATGATACAATATTCATTCGGCTGATGGGCAACCTCATCCATCGTGCTCCAGACAGCGGCATTGTAGCCTTTGCTACGAAAACATGCGCCTACCGTACCGCCGCCAACGCCGATTATTTTTGCTGTGATGCCTTGCGCGTCTTTGATTGCCGCAGCCAGTTTTGTCACAACGGGTGCGTCTACTGGTGTCGCGGGGGACTGGTCTGCCTGAATCTCCTGCGTGTCAATTTTTACGCCGTACTGCGCTTCCACTGCGGCGATGCGTTTGTTTACTTCCGCGCGCACTTCATCCAGAGTGTACTGCGGCAAAATACGGCAGTCCATGTAAAACACATCTTCTCCCGGAATGATGTTCACGCCGTCCACATTCGCCTCGCGCTTTGTCGGCTGGAAGGTGGAATGGTCGGGAGCAAAGAGCGCGTCTTTTGCGTTAAAATGATTTTCCAAATCGTGCAGCCGAAGCGAAAGGTCACAGGCGGCGAGGCACGCATTCTTTCCCTCGTCGGGGCGGGAGCCATGGCATTGCTTTCCGACAGTATGCACGCGCAGCCACAGAATATTTTTTTCGGCAATCTCAATTGTCACGCCTTTTGGGTCGCCGCCATCGGGAATTAAAATCAGGTCTTCTTTGCGGAACAAGCTCTCATGCTTTTCCAACAAGTAGCGGACGCCATAGGTTGAGCCACATTCTTCGTCCGCCATAAAGAGGAGTTTTACCGTGTATTCAGGAACGATGCCTGTTTCAAGACAAGCGAGCGCGGCGAACACTCCGCTCACCAAGCCCTGCTGATTGTCTTCCACGCCGCGCCCGTACAATTTGCCGTCTTTTTCGACAACTTGCCACGGGTCGGAATTCCACAGAGAAAGCGCGCCAGTCGGCACCACGTCCAGATGAGCCATCACCCAGATAGTGCGCGCGTCACTTTTGCCTTTTATCGTGGCAATCAGATTCGGACGAATTTTGCTTAAGACACGTTCATCGGGAGCGTCAAAGCGCGCCAAATCCGTAAAATTGTGCTTTTTGAGCCAGTCTTCCAGCGCGGCGCATTTTTCTAACTCTCCGTCGCCGCCATTTTCAGGCGAAAGCGCGGGGTGAGAAGTCAGAATCGTCTCCAAATCAACCATGTCGCGCTCATGCGAACGAATAGATTTTTTAAGTGTCTCAAACTCGGTCATAATCACTCCCATAAAAAGTTTGCAACGCAAACTTCGCAAAGATAAAAACTGACGCTATTTCAGGCAGTTTTTATCTTGCACTCCCATAAAAAGTCAATGAGGAAATTTCAATTTCCGATTTGACTTTTTACGCTGTTCCGTAATGCAATGAGGAACAGCAGTTGATAAAAAGTTTGCAACGCAAACTTCGCAAAGATAAAAACTGACGCTATTTCAGGCAGTTTTTATCTTGCACTCCTAAACGGTTATTCAACAGGATGCACAGGATTAATCGGGATGCAATAGGATTTTTTAGATATCTATCCTCGTGCATCCTTTTTATCTGCGCGCATCCTTATGAATCGCGTTATTTTTTTAACGACAAATACTTCTGGTACGCTTTCCATGTCGTGGAAATAAGGGAATTCACGTCGCTGTATTTTGGTGTCCAGTCAAGAGTCTCGCGGGCGTAGGCAGAAGTGGCGTACAGACATGCGGGGTCTCCGGCGCGGCGTTCCACGTATTCGGCGGGAATTTCTTTTCCCGTGATTTTGCGTGCGGCTTCCAGCATTTCTGTTACCGTTGTGCCGGTCTCGCTTCCCAAATTGACCAACAGGCTCTTGTCATTTTTGCTGATGTAGTCCAAAGCGCGCACGTGAGCGTCCGCCAAGTCGGTGACATGCACGTAGTCGCGGATACAAGTGCCGTCGCGTGTGTCGTAGTCGTTGCCAAAGATTTTGAGCTGTTTGCGCATTCCGCAGGCTGTCTCCATGATTACGGGCAGCAGGTTTGCGGGATTCTGTTCCAGTCCATACAGAACGCCATCGGGGTCGTAACCGGCGGCATTAAAATAGCGCAGCGCGGCAAAACGCAATCCCTTGAGTTTGTCGTACCACTGCATAATCTGCTCAATATTCAATTTTGTAAAGCCGTAGTAGTTCTCTGGATTTTTCGGGTGCTTTTCATCAATCGGAAGATACTGTGGCTCGCCAAAAACTGCCGCGCTGGATGAAAAGACCATTTTTTTGCAGTTATGTTTGAGCGCGGCGTTCATAATGTTAATCGTGCCAGTCAGATTGTTTACCGAATACTTTTCCGGCTCAATCATGGATTCGCCAGCCGCCTTAAATGCCGCAAGATGCACGAACGCATCAAATCCGCGCGCAAACGCTTTGTCCAGCTGCTCGGTGTTCAGAATGTCGCCGTGAATAAAACCGTTTTCTGCAAAAAGATTCTGGCGCAATCCGCTCGAAAGATTGTCGAACACCGTCACTGTGTGTCCTTTTGCCATCAACGCTTTTACGACATGGCTTCCAATGTAACCTGCGCCGCCAACAACGAGTACTTTCATATTATGCCTCCAATTTTTCTGCCGCCGTTTCCCAGCGGACGTTCAATTCATCTAATTGCGCGCTTAACGCATCGATTTCCTGCTGCACAGCCTTGGCTTTTTCGCCGTTGGTGTACACGTCGGGATTCGACAGTTTATTTTGCGCTTCTTTGAGTTTATTTTCAACTGTTTCAATTCCTTTTTCAAGCGATTCTACTTCACGCTCAATTTTTCTGCGCTCAGCGGCAAGTTTTTTTTGCTCCTCCCAGTTTTGTTTTGTTGCGCTGGCGGGGGTGACTTGTTTGCCTGAGCCAGACGGGGCGTTGCGGGGTGTCCCCGCAGAGGGGGTAGGCGAAAATGCGGAACGAAGTGGCGCATTGGAGCCGAGGGGGAGACATCCCCCACCTCCATCAATAATTCCATTCGCCTCGTCCTCCAAGCGTTGCATGTAATACTCATAGTCGCCGGGAAAAGTTCGATATGCGCCGGGTTTAAGTTCCAGCACACGTGTGGAAAGACCTTCAATAAAACCGCGGTCGTGACTGACAAAAATCACCGTGCCGCCAAAATCTTTGAGCGCGTCCATGAGCACGTCTTTTGAATGCATGTCCAAATGGTTCGTCGGCTCATCAAGCACAAGCAGATTGACCGGATGCAGGAGAAGTCTCAGCAATGCGACACGACTTTTTTCACCGCCGCTCAAAACATCTATCGACTTAAACACGTCGTCGCCACGGAACAAAAATGCGCCCAGCATATCACGCAAGCGCGGAATGAGTTCCAGCGGGGCTTCGCTTTCCAGCAATTCCAAAATTGTCTGGCTGCCTTTGAGCGATTCCGCGTTGTCCTGCGAAAAGTAACCGATTGAGACACCCGCGCCCAAAATCACTTCGCCTGAGAAATCTGAGTCCACGCCTGCAATAATGCGAAGGAGCGTAGATTTTCCCGCGCCGTTGTGACCTGCCACCACCAGCCGGTCGCCATTTTCCACGAGCAAATCCAAATTGTTCAGCACGGGTGAGGCACCGTCGTAAGATTTTGTAATGCCTTTGAGCGTCAGAATCAGGCGGCCTGCGTGGGGAGCCTGCGGGAACGTAAAATGGATTTTCTTGAGGTTTTCGGGAATGACGATTTCGTTCTCGCGCAGTTTGTCCAGCATTTTCTGCCGTTCCTGGGCCTGAGCCGCCTTGGTCGCCTTTACACCGAACCGACGGATAAAATCTTCCAGTTTCGCAATCTCTGCCTGCTGCTGCTCATATTGCGCAATCAGCGTCTCAAGCTCAACTGCGCGCGCTTTCTCATAATGCGTGAAATTTCCGGGATATTTGTGCAAGTCGCCGTTAAACAACTCATACACGACGTTTATCGTATGGTCAAGAAAATAGCGGTCATGGCTGACGAGCAAAAAACCGCCCTTGTAGTCGTTCAGGAATTTTTCAAGCCATGCGCGCGCCTCAATGTCGAGGTAGTTGGTCGGTTCGTCCAAAAGCAGAATATCTGGATTTACCATCAGAGCTTTGGCAAGCGCAATTCTCATCTGCCAGCCGCCGGAAAATTCTTCGGTTCTCCGCTCCAAATCCGCGTGGCTGAATCCCAGACCAATCAGCACTTGTTCCGCCGTCACTGCGCGCCGGTTCCAGCCAGAATTTTCCAGCTCCGTCAAAATCGCGTCGTGTTTTTCAAGCAGACTGCGGGTATTCGGCGGATTGTTTTTCAGCTCATCGCCAATGCGTTCCAGCTCAGCGTTCAATTCATAGCCAAACGCAAATGCTTTGTCCGCCTCTTCGCGCAAAGTGCAGCCCTGATGGGTCAGTCCGCTCTGAGGAAGATAGGAAATGCGCGCGTCTTTTTGGGCGACACGGCTTCCGCTGTCCGGCTGAACCAGACCCGCCATCACTTTTATGAGCGTAGATTTTCCCGCACCGTTCGCCCCCGTCAACGCAGCTTTGCTTCCCGCCTGCAAATTGACTGAGACGTTTTTGAGAATATCGCGGTCGCCAAAAGCAAGCGAAACTTGGGAAAACTGGACAAATGCCATCCGCTACCGTCCTGTCGTGTGGGCAAAGAAAATCACCAGCGGACTCGGACCGCGCCCCACTACCACGCCATTAGAAATCTGCGCATGAGTCGCGTCTTCCAAACGAAGTCCGTCAGATGTCATTTTGTACAAGAAATTCACGTCTTTTGCCATGCCGGAAAAGCGCAGGGTCAAAATGCCGTCATAGGAGACTTTAAGCGAGTTGGAAATAAAATAATTTACGCTCAACGTGCCTTTTCCGCGCGCCGCGTTAGAAATGATGCTTGGTACCAAAAGATTGTAGTCGTTCCAAGTAAACTGCTTGCCTTCCAAGAATGTCAGTTTGCCATAGTTTGAGCTTGCAAATGCGGGTCCAAAGAGACGCAACTGTTCCAACTCCTTGTCACGGCGGGCGATTTCTGCCTGTACCAGATTCGCAATATTTTCTGACAGAGCGACAAAGTTCTGCGATTTAATCTTATTGTCCTTGTCGGTAAACTGCACCGCAATCTCATTCTCATTGCGCATCGTCACCGTCACCGGAGTGCCGATAAAATGATACACTTTTGCGCCCGGCTTTTCCACATCCGTATAATTCCAGGTCAGAGACGTTGACTGCAAAGTTACCCGCAAAGAAAGCGAGTCCACATCCATCGAAAAGCCGTAGCTTGCATCCATACGTGCAGGGTCAATCCGCTGATTTTGAATCATGTCCAGATAACTTTCCGGGTACCACGACTTTGACTGCAGCACATCCAGTTGCGTGTCTGCAACTTCAACAACCGCCTCAGTCTCTTTTCCTTTCGCAAGCCCCTGTGCGTCCGCCTGAAACAGCTCCAGATTATATGAGAAGCACCAGCCCTGCGTTCCGCCCGAAGTCAACACGCGCAGCCATTCGCCTTCCATGTTGCCCTTGCCGTTCGTCACCGCCTGACCTTTACCTTTGTACAGAACGCGGATAATTTCTTTTTCACGCAGACGATACACTTGCTTTGATGTGTTCACCGCCTCCGCACGAATCGGAAGTCCGTCCAACTTTACCGACGCATACGTATGCTCAAAATCGGCATAGCGTTCCGCTGCTTTTGTCGCCTTAGACTTACTCATCGGCTCCGTCAGCATCCACAACGGCACCTCAACCTTTTTGTCAGAGTCCGGAAGCCCGATAACATACACATGAGAAATATTTGAGCGGATATATACCTGAACAATTGTTCCGTCCTGCAGATTATTCGCCGCGTCATTCCACAGCACAACGCTATACCCCAGTTTTCCACAGGAAACAAAAAAGAAACTCGCGCACACAAAAAGCGCAGTCAAAAAACGTCTAAATTTCATAGGAAGAGTATAGAACATTTTCAGAGAAATATAAAGGGGAAAAGCCTTTCCCCTAGTCGCCACTGCGTTGGCTCCATACCCCTTTCGCCTAGGGGTACCTCGCAACAAGTTGCTCGGAGACTCGCTAAAAAAAAAACAGTCCGCCGGACTGTTTTTATCCCGCTTCGCGGTGCCGCTCCCTACCCCTAAAACCCTGCACGTATCTTACGCCATCAGTTCCAACTGGTCGTAAGCAGGGGCGACCGAGCCGCCTTCCGCAACAATTTTTGCCAGCGTTGGGTACTGCGACAATCTTTCATCTATATATTTTTGAATTTCTGTGTGAAGTAAATCGTGATTCATGTGGATAAACCAGGTGTGTTTCGCGCCGATTTTTTCAGCACATGCCAGAGACTCGTCAAAGCTAAAATGCGTAGAATGGGGACGTACCCGAAGCCCGTCAATCACAAGATGTTCCAATACACCGCACTGCTCACGCACCAACGCAATCGACTCATCCGGCACCGCGCTGCAATCCGTCAGATATGCGATGCTGTGCCGCTTTCCGTCATCGCCGTCATTCCAAAGCAGCCATCCCGTTGCCTCAATGCTCCCATGCCTGAGTGGCACAGGCACAAGATGCAAATCTCCCAGCACCAGCGGCGAACCTGCGCCAAAAGACGAGCAGTCTTTAAAATTCAGTTTTGCCACGCCACCGCCTTCCTCATGCGAACAAAATAGGTAATTAAAACGGCTATGAATGTCGCGCAACGTCGCAGCATTAGTATACACAGGGAGACCTTCGCCCGCAGTCTCCGGGAACACAGCGCTGTCATAGTGACAGGGCTTGGTATGACTGAAAACCCGCAAATCATCCAGCCCATGCAGATGGTCAGCGTGACTATGAGTCAAAAGCACTGCGTCCAGCCGCTTGATATGATTGCGCAAAGCTTGCAAACGGAATTCCGGACCAACATCAATCACCAGTTCCGTCTTGCCCTGCACAACATACGCGCTGCATCGCATACGGTTATCTCGGCTGTCTGCAGAAGTACACACCTTGCAGTCACACCCAATCACCGGAATGCCATGGCTCGTCCCCGTGCCCATCAGAATAAATCTCATAGTTTCTATTATATCACACCACAGACTATTTTTCACTTTTTTGGAAATTCTTTCTGAATTTTTTGTATATTTTTGCATTTCAGAGGCTAAATATAAGGTGCAGGGTTTTTATTCTGTAATTTTTTATATACGAGGTATCGTCATGGAGAACGAAAACAAAATCACCCCTTGGGAAAAACTGCCTTTTTCTCATAAATTCATGTTTTATAAGGTTATGACCGACAATCCCGACTTGTGCAAGCGGCTCATCGAGACACTCCTTCACATCGAGATTGACCACATCGAACGGCCTACCGGCGAACATGTCATCGACCCCGCCCCTGGTACACACGGCATCAGACTGGACATATACGTAAGGGGAAGCGACAAAGTGTTCGACCTTGAGATGCAGATTGTCGATACAGGAAACCTGCCAGAAAGAATGCGCTACTATCAAGGCATTATGGATGAAACTGAACTGAACGCTGGCGCAAAATACTCATCGCTCAAGACCAGCTACATTATGTTTTTGTGTCTGTTTGATTTGTTCGGAAAAGGATTTCCCGTATACACCTTCCAAAACCGCTGCGAGGAAGATGCGGGACTGCTTCTTAATGACAGAACATACAAAATAGTCTATAATCTTACCGAATGGGAACAAGTACTGGACGATGAAGAACGTGCGCTGTTTCAATTCATCCTTGACGGGCAGGCCCGCAGCAAATTCACCGAAGCCCTGAGTGACCATGTGCGCAAAGCACAACTCTCTCCACAGGCAAGGCAGGCATATATGACATGGGAACAGGATATCAAAGAAGAAGCCCAATTCCGCGCTGAAAAAATGGCAAAAGACATGGCAAAAGACATGGCAAAAGACATGGCAAAAGACATGGCAAAAGATATCGCGAAAGATATCGCAAAAGATATCGCAAAAGATATTGTGAAAGACACAGTGAAAGAAACCGCAAGGAAAATGCTATCTTACGGCGATTCTATCGAAAAAATCGTCGACATTACACATCTGACCGCAGAAGAAGTGCAAGCGCTACAGAATTCTTGACGTACTCCAATAGCTGTTTCTGATGCTGACTGTTCATTATAAGGCGGTAAAGACATAAAAAAACAATTCCATTAACGGGATTTTCTATGCTATACTTTTTTCATGTTTCCGCCTTTTCCGCAAGAGCGCGCACAAAAACTCTGTCTCTCAATGATTCGCCAGTTAGAAGAAGGCGCGCTTGTTTTGCAACAAGTGACACAGCTCAGTGAAGAACGGGCGGGAATCGGCATCATGCTGGGCGCGCTTATCTGCACAGATGCAGACGGAAACGAAATCACACTCAAAACGGCATCGGGATTCAGCCGCGCGCTCAGCCCTCAGTTTGAAGATGACGCAATCTATGTGCCGCCCGTAATCACACCGGATCAAATTGAGCGCGCCATCGCCGCAAACGATGACGCTATCCATGCGCTCACCGCCCGTATCGATGCGCTTGCACAGCAAAACAGCGGCGCCCCCGCGGACGAGGCGCAAAAAAAATCGCTCATTGAAGAACGACTTACGCTGACCCAAGAATCCGTGGCAAAAGTGTATGCGCTTTATTCATTCCATTGCGCAGACGGCTCAACGCGCAGTTTGTTTGATATCTGTGCGGAACGATGCGGCGGGAAATACCCGCCCACAGGCACTGGAGACTGCTGTGCGCCCAAATTGCTGGACTATGCGTTTTCCCATGGACTCACCCCCGTCAGCATGTGCGAAGTCTTTTACGGCAGAGGAACACCGCACAAAAAATCCGGCACCGTCTACCCGCCTTGCGACGACCGCTGTGGCATCATTCTTCCCGCCATGCTGGGACTAGACATTCTCTACCGCGACAACGATATAATAGTAGTAAATAAACAGAGCGGTATCTTAAGCGTGCCGGGCAAAACAGAAAAAGACTGCATCGTAAACAGAGTGCGCCGGCTTTTCCCGCAGTGCATCGAGCAGCCCGCCGTCCATCGGCTGGACATGGAGACGAGCGGCTTACTTGTGCTCGCCTTTACAAAAGAGGCGCATCGCAATTTGAACAAACAATTTGAGGCGGGCACCGTACAAAAAGAATATGTCGCGCTCGTAGATGGCGTGCTCCCCGCAAAAAAGATTCCGGCGCACGGCACCATGGAATTGTACTTCCGCGTCGACTTGGACAACCGCCCGCATCAAATGTGGGACGAAGTGCATGGCAAAAAAGCCGTCACCGAATGGCAAATTCAAGACGTCGAGACCTACTATGCCCCCGACGGCTCACGCCGCAAAGTGACCCGCGTACATTTTATTCCACACACCGGCAGAACACATCAGCTCCGCCTCGCAAGCGCAGACAGCCACGGCTTTGGTGTTCCGATTATCGGTGACACACTCTACGGTCATTGCGAACAAGGCGAACGCCTCATGCTCCACGCACAATACCTGTCATTCACGCACCCAACCACGGGAGAAAGAATGGAATTCAGAAGCAAAGCAGATTTTTAGGCGCGTATATTGCTCCCCCATTCTGTCAAGCATGCCAACGCATTGACCACAAACCCCACTTTATTCTATACTAATCTAATTTAATAGGATAAAAAGAAAGAGGTAGGATTATGGCATTTTATTTTTCTGAGCCGTCACACACATTCGGCGAATATCTTTTGGTTCCAGGCTACACTTCTGCGGACTGCACTCCGGACAAAGTTTCATTGCGCACACCGTTGGTACGTTACAACAAAAAAGCGGGAGAAGAAAGTCCGCTCTCAATGAACATTCCGATGGTTTCTGCGGTTATGCAGGCTGTTTCTGACGACAAGCTGGCAATCGCGCTCGCAAAAGAAGGTGGCATCAGTTTCATTTATGGAAGCCAGTCAATCGAAGACCAGGCGGCAATGGTTGCCCGTGTAAAATCCTACAAAGCTGGATTTGTCACTTCTGACTCAAATATCCGTCCTGACGCAACTCTGGAAGATGCAGTCGCACTTGCAGAAAAAACAGGACACTCCACAATGGCTGTCACTGAAGACGGCTCTGCACACGGAAAACTCGTTGGCATTCTTACCAGCCGCGACTTCCGCATCACACATGTTGACCCCAAGGCAAAAGTCAGCCAGTACATGACCAAGCTCGCCGACATGGTAACGGGAAAAGACGGCATTGGTCTCTCCGAAGCGAATGACATCATCTGGGAAAAGAAAATCAATCAGCTGCCCATCATCGACAAAAACGGCAATCTCGTTTCTATCGTATTCCGTAAAGACTACAGCATGCACGAAGAGCACCCGCTGGAACTTTTGGACGCAAATCATCGCTACATCGTAGGCGCTGGCATCAACACACGTGACTACGCAGAGCGCGTTCCGGCATTGCTCAAAGCGGGCGCAGATGTGTTCGTATTGGACAGCTCAGAAGGCTATTCAGAATGGCAGGCACGCGCATTAAAATACATCCACGAAAACTTTGGCAAAGACGTTCGCGTTGGCGCGGGCAACGTGGTTGACGCAGAAGGATTCAACTTCCTCGCAGACGCAGGCGCAGACTTCGTAAAAATCGGTATCGGTGGCGGCTCAATTTGTATCACCCGTGAGCAGAAAGGTATCGGCCGCGGACAGGCAACCGCTACAATCGAAGTGGCAAAAGCCCGCGATGAATATTACAAGAAAACAGGCATCTATATTCCGATTTGTTCAGACGGCGGCATCGTACACGACTACCATGTAACGCTCGCTCTCGCTATGGGCGCAGATTTCGTTATGTTGGGCCGCTACTTTGCCCGCTTCGATGAGTCTCCATCAAACAAACTCGTCGTCAATGGCCAGTACGTAAAGGAATACTGGGGCGAAGGTTCAAACCGCGCCCGCAACTGGCAGCGTTACGACTTGGGCGGCAAAAAAGGCATGAGCTTTGAGGAAGGTGTAGACAGCTACGTTCCATATGCAGGTCACTTGCACGACGGCGTAAACATGACGATGAGCAAAGTGATTCATACGATGTGTAACTGTGGCGCGCTCTCCATTCCGGAACTGCAAGAAAAAGCAAAGCTTACGCTGGTAAGTTCCGTCTCCATTACAGAAGGCGGCGCACATGACGTTATCGTAAGAAACACTTCAGTACAATCATAAAAGAATAAAATAAAAGCCGCCAGGATGGCCCCGAAAAGTGAGACAGCAGTGCAAACTGCTGTCGAGTTTCGTTGTGCCAGGACGGCACAACGAATACTCCTTATTTCAATACAGGCGTAAAGCCGAGGATTTTTTCCGTACTGGCATACATGGCGTTGTATTCAGCGTCGGTCATTTGCGGACGAGATGTTGACGCACCGGGACCGGTACACTTGTATTCGCGGAAGAAGCACTTTGCGGCAGTGTTGGTGTTATCCCAGTTTGCCCACGGCTCTTTGTTCACGATGTTCTGCATCTCACAGCGGATATACACTGTTTTTCCAGTCTGAGTTTCAGAGGTGGCAGAACCGCCCGTCCAAGTACCACGACCAAGCGTCACTTTTTTGTCCTGCGTCTCAAAACTTTTGTGTCCCGTAATCTTACAATCTTTGAACACATATCCGTTCGCATATGCCATCGTTGAGCGGTAGCCCGTATCAGCACCAGCCGCCGCAACAATAATGCCGCCGTTCAAATACTGAATTGTATGAATCTTACATTTATCGAACAAAACAGTTGCGCCGCCACAGATGTAGTCAGCATCACCTTCAATGTAGCAGTTTTCCGCATACACGCGGCCGCTTCTAAAATATACGGTGTCCTGCTGACCAATAAAGATACAGTTTTTCAAATATGAAGTGTCCACGCCTTTGAGTGCCAGCGTAATTGAACGGCGTTCTGCTCCACCCCATTCATGGTTCCATTCCGCCCCCTTGTTGTAGAACGTGATGTTCGCCGCATTAAAATACGAGTTCGGTACGGGACTTTCGGGAATTGCGGCAACCTCTCCCGGCTCAGTTTTCGTGCCTTTTGGAAGAAGGTTCACTTCGACAAGCAGATTGCCATCAATATTACCGGTATTCGCCTCGTAGCCGTAGATAATCGTCGTAGCAGGGTCAGTTCCAATCAGTGAAATACCATGTTTTGTAATCACCAATTTTTCGTAGTACAGACCCGGCATCACCTTGATTGCAGAACCTTCCGCGACAGCATCAATCGCCTCACCAATCGTCTTATACGCGCCATTTGCGCCCGTCGGCTCAACAATTGCCGCATATGTCAGATTCGGCATCACCGGCGTTGAGGTAATCACTTCGCTGTCCGCACGGCTGTACGGCATTTTTTTCAAGTTGAGCTTATTATTTTTTATTGAAGAGGCGTCGTAATACACAGGGTCGGTTGAATTGACTTCCGGACCTGTCATATTGATTCCAGCAGGTTTATTTGCTGGACGACGGCTCACCGGACCTTTGTCATCAGTTCTCGGATTAGAAACCAAGTCTGCCTTTACACGTTTTCCCATCTCTTCAAGAGAAATCTCGCTCACATCTTCATCAATGACAAGCAAGAAATACGCATACAAACCATACGCATTTGAGCTTCCGTCATTGTCGCCAAACTCAATGTAGTTACCTTTTCCCGTCATATACGGCACATCGAGCACTGTCGGGTCAAAGTTCAGGTCAATTGTATATTCGGGGCGGGGTTTATTCGTATCCTCATGGAAAAGCACACCGTCAATATACGCTTTTGCCGTCATATTTTTGCCCGTGCCGTCTTTTGATTCAAACACCAGGCGGAAATCATGCCAGTCGCTCACAATATCAAGCGGCTTCCCCTGAATCGTTCCACCCTCACGCAGACGGGACATATTGTTTGAGCCTTTCAGCTGATTTGATGAGTTGTGACGCAACACTGCCTGGTCATTACCCTTCTGCCAGTATGCGTAGAAAATACTCAACGGGGTCGTCGCATTGTCGGGATCAACAGCACCGCGCGCCTTAAAAATCAACGTCACCCGTTTTTCATTGCCAGAAAGAGGAAATGCAATCGCCTCCTGCTTACTATCATTTGTATCAAACTTAAGCAGCCTGCCCTTATTCACATCACTGTTAATCAGCGAAAAATGCTCCGTAACATTATCGCCGCTCAACCAGCCCTGCTTTTCCAAATCTTTTACCACATCTTTTTTATTTCCTTTTCCAGGAATATACAGATTCCAGTTTGATTTAGGCGCATTCATCTTGCGAGGCTTTGATTTTGCCGCCACAGGAAACAGACATGCTGCCGCTAAAACGACCGCCAAAACTTTTGTTAATTTCATACACACTCCTTAATAAACTCCGCGCTAGCGGACGTGCAGGAGGCACAAAGTCGCAGTTTTGCCAACGACAAAATCTGCCATGATAAAATGTATATGGATGTACATTTTATTATGCCTCCTTTTTGTGTCGATTACTTCTATTATAAATTGTTTTGACATAAAAGCAAGATTGTTTTTTGCGCATTTTTTGAAGTGATATTTTTCCTCACGCACCAAACACCATGTCCATCAGCACATCATTTTCGTCCGTCGGAACATCGGACACAACCTGACACGGAAAACAAAATCCTGCAAGTGTCACTTCTGCGCCCGTCGCACGCAAACGCGCAATGTATCTGTCGTAAAAGCCCTTGCCATGCCCCAGCCTTTTGCCGTCTTTTGTAAACGCCACGCCCGGCACAATCATCAGCACACGCTTACCAGAAAGCGCGTCCGAAAGTTCCAATTTTTCCAGCGACGGGACAGGCTCGCTTATGCCGTAAGAACCGCGCCCAATCTGGTCACCAAAGTTCAGCATACCGTCAAGCAGATAAAAATCCATGTCGCTGGTTCCGGGAACAACGCGCGGAAGACCGGTCAATTTTTGCATACCAAGCGCACGATAAAGCACATCCGTGCAGTCAGCCTCATTTCCGTGAAAAAGATAGCCCAGCACAATGTCCGCTTTTTCAACAAGGCCGCTTTTCAGCACCAAACGCCGCACAGCTTCCGAAACACTTACGCAATCATTCGTCTCCGCAAAATCGCTGAGCACCCGCGCCATTTGTTTTCGTAAGGCTTTTTTTTGTTCAGATACAGCCGACATTTTTCTCCCCGTCAGAAATTTTTGGCACACAAAATGATGCACCAGAAAAAGGCATAAAAAAAGACCTCATCAATTAAGATGGGGTCTTCTTCGGCTCCTGCTGGGCTTGAACCAGCGACACATGGATTAACAGTCCATTGCTCTACCGACTGAGCTAAGGAACCATAAAGTGTATATTGATATTATTAAAAATCATTTTTTTTGTCAAGTAGAAGTCAAGTGAAATTTTAATTTTATTATTTTTAATTACCTAGTAATTGACTATGAATTAGAGATAATATATACTTTTTACATAAGCCGCACTGCGGACAAAACTACTCTCACGGAGGTTCTTATGGCTCAAAAACGACTGCTTTGCTTTGGTGACTCAAATACATGGGGATACATTCCGGGAAAAGAGACCCTTACCCGTTACGGTGAAGACATACGGTGGACTTCCCTTCTTCAGAAAAAACTGGGAGATGAATACAGGATTATTGAATTCGGGCTCTGCGGCTGTGAAAGCGGAGCAAAATTTGAAGACAGAGCATTGGTGGATGCCCAGCCGGTGTATCCTTCCGTGCTGTTTGCAAGTCTGCCGGTAGATGCAGTCCTTATCATGCTGGGTACCAATGATTTAAAAAAACGGAATGAGTGGAAAAGCGGAGACACGGCAAAAAATGTTGATACCCTAATCAATGTAACCCATACCTTTGCCCCAGATGCAAAAATTTTTCTTGCTCCCGCCGTCATTCTGCAAAAAGGACTGGAAAACGACCCCGACTTTGACCCGACAGTCGCCATCGAAGATTCAAAACGCTGCGCAGAAGAAATTGCAGAACTGGCAGAAAAGAGAAAAATTCCCCTCTTTGACACCAATAAGTATGTGCATGAACTTGATTATGACGGCTGCCATTTTACTGCAGGGGCACACAAAGCATTTGCCGAAGCCTTAGCGCAATTTCTCTCTATACATTTTTAAGAAAGTGCACTATAATGGAAAAGTTGTTATCAATCACTCGGCGAAAAAGCCAAGATGTATAGGAGTTTCAAATGGATAAGGTTTACGAACAGTTCAGAGACATCGGTATTATTCCGGTTGTCGCAATCGAGGACGCTTCAAAAGCGGCTGATTTGGCACACGCTTTGGTAAAGGGCGGTCTTCCGGCTTCTGAAGTGACTTTCCGCACAGCATGCGCGGCAGAAGCTATCGAAGCGATGATTAAGGCAGAACCCGACATGCTCGTTGGCGCAGGTACCGTTCTGAATGTTGAGCAGGCTGAAAAGGCTGTAAAAGCTGGCGCAAAATTCATCGTCAGCCCCGGTTACAACCCCGACGTTGTTGACTGGTGTATCAAGAACAAGATTCCGACTATGCCTGGTATCTCTAACCCGTCAGAAATCACTGCGGCAATCAACAAGGGACTCACCTACCTCAAACTATTCCCGGCAGAACGCAAGGGCGGATACAAAATCATCGACGACTTTGGCGGTCCGTTCCCACAGTGCTGCTTTATGCCGACCGGTGGCGTTACCACAGAAAACGTCGGTGAATATGCAAAGCGCAAGAACATCCTTTGTATGGGCGGCACCTGGATGGTCAAAAAGCCGTTGATCGAAGGCGAAAAATGGGACGAAATCACCCAGATTTGTAAGGACGCTGTAAAAGCAATGCACGGCTTCCACATTGACCACATGGGCATCAACGCAGCTAACCCCGACGACGCAACAGCAATTGCAGACGGATTCGCTCCGTTCGGCTTTGCGGCAAAAGTTGGCAACTCTTCAATCTTCGCTTCAGACCAGGTAGAAATCATGAAGCAGGACGGACGCGGAACACACGGTCACATCTCTATGGTGTGCAACAACGTGGAACGCGCTCTGGCATACCTGAAGAAGTTCGGATTCAAGCCGGTCGCTGGCACTGAAAAATGGATGGGCAAACCTGAAGTTTCACCGCTCAAGGTTGTATACCTTGACAAAGAAGTGGGTGGCTTCGCAATCCATCTGAAGCGCGCATAAAAACAAACCATGCTTTTTCGAACTCCCGTGGGTAACTGCGGGAGTTTTTTTTTAATTTTTTCGTTGTGCTATCCCACTTGCTGTATTTAAATAGTAAGGAAGAGTTTATACTGCTATGTTAAAAAGGAAAAACAAGTTTTCCAGATTAATTATCATTATCATTTCCCTCTTTCTGCTTGTAATGAATGGGATTTTGGGCGCATTGCTGATACGTCAATCCATGAGTGCACTGAATACGCATATGCGGAAACGAATGCTTGAAATCTCAAAAAGTGCTGCCGCCATGCTGGACGGAGACATAATGGAGCGTCTTCAAAAAGGAGATGAAGATTCCGAGCCATACCAACGGGAACTTTCGATTCTTCGGACATTTCAGGAGCAAGTCGAATTGCGCTACATTTACGGGATTCGCGACATGGGTGACGGAACGTTTACGTTTACGATTGACCCGGCCGTTTCTGACCCCGGTGAATTCGGTGAGCCTATCCAGTACACCGACGCTTTGTATGGGGCAAGCCTTGGCACACCTTCCGTTGACGCAACGCCGTATGAGGACAGATGGGGACGATTTTACAGCGCGTACAGCCCGATTTTCAACTCAAAGGGAAATGTCGCCGGAATTGTTGCGGTTGATGTTGACGCGGACTGGTATGATAAGCAGTTGGGCAGGCATATTCACACGATTCTGATAGCCTGTGTGATTGCGCTGATTGCCGGTGGAATGGTTGTCTTTTTGATTACCAGCAAAATCAGAAAACGCCTCAGGGAACTCAATGCAGAGACAAGGATTCTGGCTGAAGAGGTCGAGGAACTGTCGGGCGAACTGAAGATTGCCTCTGGCAACTGGTATGGCGACATTGAGCGTGAGAAAAATGATTCTGCCCACAGCACGGCCACTGATTATTTCGAGGAGCTTGGCGAGAAACTCAAGTTCGTACAGAAGGAACTGCATCAATACATAAAGTATGCCCATTCGCTTGCGTATCTGGATGCGCTCACGGGAGTGGGAAACCGAAATGCCTATGCAGATGTAGAAAAACGTCTAAACAAAAAGATTGAAGAAAATAACGCAGACTTCTCAATAGCCATGTTTGACATCAACGGGTTGAAAAACGTAAATGACCATTTTAGTCACGAAATCGGGGACAGGATGATTGTTTCGGTTGCGAACATTCTGAAGAAAATCGTAAAAAAAGAGGATCTATTCAGAATCGGCGGAGATGAGTTTATTGCCGTTTTGGGAAATGTGTCAAGGAAGCGTCTGGACGAAATTTTCGGCGAAATTGACCGAACGATTGCAGAAAGCAACCTCGAACGGAACAAGAAAAACGAAATATCGATTTCTATCTCAAAAGGCTCCGCAACCTACCGCAGTGGCGAATACCGCGAAGTTAAAGACGTTATCCGTTCGGCCGATGAAGCGATGTATACAGACAAGGAAAACTACTACAGACAGCACGGCGAACGGCGCAGAAAACAAATCGCACGGGAAGACGCATAAAAGAAAAAACTATGTCACGGAAAAAACGGAAATCGTACAAAAGCAAAATTCTGTTTGCTTTCGGCATCATCATTGCCATCAGCGTAGTTGCACTCGCAGGAATCTGGTACTGCACCCACAAGGCAGGAGTCAAGGCACCGTCTTCCGAGCCGCCAGCACAGGCTACAGGCGAACCGCAGGCAGCAGAAGAAGCGCAATCCACCGAACAGCCCGCCCCCTCACCGCAAGAGGCACAGCAACAGGCAACATCTCCTTGTACAGACGGTCTCATTCAATTGCCTTCCAACCTTGCCGTTCCACGGTGCGCGGCACATACACACGATTCTGACCACGAACTGCGCCACTTTACTGATTACGACATCTGCTACCGGGAATCCTACGAGCAGGCGGAATGGTCGGCGTATCAATTGGAAAAGTCCGAGCTGGTCAAGAATGCGAGGCGCAGCGATGACTTCCGCCCTGACCCGGAGATTTCCACGGGATCTGCCACGCTCTCAGACTACCGCAAATCCGGTTACGACCGAGGACACCTTGCCCCCGCCGCAGACTTTGCGTACAGCCAGACCGCCATGAGCGAGACTTTTTTTATGAGCAACATGACCGCTCAAGCCCCCCAGTTCAACCGCGGTGTATGGAAAAAATTGGAAGACCAGGTGCGCACATGGGCTCGCACATACGGACGCGCCTACGTCATCTGCGGTCCTGTACTGGATGAACCTGCGGAATCCTATGCCACCATCGGCGCAAACAAAGTCGTGATTCCACGGTATTTTTACAAAATCATTCTGCTTCCGCTGTACGCCGACGAAGCAGATGCCGCCACACCAGATGACTGCGCCGACCTTACCGCATACGCCTTTATTATCCCCAACAAGAATTGCGATGACGGCTTTACTGCCTACCGCGTCACCATTGATGAGGTAGAGGCGCGCACAGGGATAGATTTCTTTTACGCGCTGGAAGACAGTGTGGAAGCGCGGATTGAGGCTGCTTGCAATTAATAATTGCAGGAAAAGTAACAGCGATGAGCGTCGGATGCGCCAAAAAAATCATATAGACGAAAAGCCCGCTGAGTGATACACTGAATATATAGAGGATTTTATGTCTAAATTGTACATTCCTGCTGATTACCAGCCGATTTTGAATACCAAAGAAACTGAACATGCCATCGTGATGATTAAGGATTTTTTTCAGACTGCGTTGGCGACTGAACTGAACTTGCGTCGTGTGACGGCTCCGCTTTTTTTGCCTGCGGGGACCGGTTTGAATGATGACTTGAATGGCGTGGAAGTGCCTGTTAATTTTAATGTTAAGGACATGGGCGGCATCAATTTGGAAATCGTGCAGTCTTTGGCAAAATGGAAGCGTGTCAAAGTGACTGAGCTTGGTCTGATGCCTGATTTTGGCATTTACACTGATATGAACGCAATCCGTCCTGATGAGGAACTGGATAACACGCACTCGCTTTATGTTGACCAGTGGGACTGGGAGATGTGCATCGATGAGAACGACCGCACTATCATGCATCTCAAAGAAATCGTGGAAAAAATCTACCGCTGCTTAAAGCGCACGGAATTCTATATTTACGACCATTACGAAAACATCAAGCCGTTCTTGCCGCAAAAAATTACGTTTGTGTTTGCGGACGACTTGCAGAGACAATATCCAAATCTTACGCCGAAAGAGCGCGAGAACAAAATCTGTCAGCAGTATGGCGCAGTGTTTTTGATTGGCATTGGCGGAAAACTGCCTGACGGTTCAATTCATGACGGTCGCGCGCCTGACTATGACGACTGGATTAGCGAGACGGGTGACGGACACCGTGGATTGAATGGCGACCTGCTTGTATGGAATCCTGTATTGCAGAGCGCGTATGAACTTTCTTCTATGGGCATTCGTGTCACCGCGGACTCTCTCAAAGCTCAGTTGGAAGAGCGTGGCTGTCCTGAGCGCGCAAAACTGACGTTCCACTCTATGTTGCTGAACGGAAAACTGAATCTGACTATGGGCGGCGGTATCGGTCAGAGCCGCTTGTGCATGTTCTTCTTGCGCAAGGCTCACATTGGCGAGACGCAGGTAAGCTCATGGCCGGACGACATGAAGAAACAGTGCGCAAAAGCGGGAATCGCATTGCTGTAGTGGAAAACAAAGTCCATTTTTCTTCACACGAACTGGAAGCATCTCTCTCAACTTTTGCCGAGCGCGGCATAACTGAATTTACGTTGCAAGACGAGGCAATTCTCTCGCACAAAGGCCGCCTGCTGCATTTTTTACAGGTCGTCTCCGAGCGCGCGCCCGATTTATTTTTGACGCTCCCCATAAATGCCGCTGTTCTGGACATGGATATCGCAAAAGCCGCGAGCAATTTGTACTGTTCGCTTGAAATCCCGTTGGAAGGCACAAGCAAGGGCGGCTCATTTCTTTTTGACAAAAAATTTTATTCCAAGCGCGCGGCAATGCTCAATACGCTGGGGCTGGTGTTCGGTTTTAGTCTGACTTTTGCGGCGGTTGCAGGCGACAGTGTAAAGGCGTTCAGGGACAGGCTTGACTTTGCCGTGTCGCTGTACCCGAACCACATTGATTTTCCGCAGCTGGAAACAGACTGCACTACTCCACCCAAGCCAAGCGCGACTTTTTCCACCCAGGACATCCGCATGACCAAGGAAACGGCGTTCGCCTGCGAGACATTCTACACGGCGGGTCGGGCAGTCACGTGGTTTTTGTCGGTGCTCGCCCCACTCAAAATGTCTCCATCGCGTTTTTTCCAGGACTTTGCCGAATGGCAGAATCACAACAATTGCTCGGTTCACTCAAAGTGGAATCCGACCGAAGCGAATCATACTGAAATCGAAAAAATGCAGCTGGCATTCCTTAAATTCAAATATGATGAGAAAAACAAGCCGCAACTTTTTGACGTGGTAAGCAATATCGTCCGTCTGAACGGCGCGCTTTCACGCTGTTATGGCGAAGGCGAGGAAAGTCGCGTTGAACTCTGCTACAATCCCGACGAACTGCTTTCTGCCGGCGCGATGGATGTTCAGTCATTTTTTGAGAATTCATTCATCGAAAACAGCACGGTCAAAGTTTTTATGGGTGCGGACGGCGTGGAGTACCGGTATAGCTAAGACGATGGCTCAAAACGTCACAGCCAAAATATCTTGAAAATTCCGCAAATATTTTTTACTATTTTTCTTGACGAATTCCCCTTGACGTTAGTATTTTACTTATATAAAGAAAACTTTTTTAGGACAACGTAATGTTTAAGAAAGACAAAGAAGAAAAGGAAGATGCGAAAGTAGAATCTGCGGGCGCAACTCAAGAAGAGCAGACGACTGCTGAAACTGACGCGACTGACGAGGCAAAACCTGAGGACGCGGCAGAAAAGGCTGCGGAGAGCACGGAGAATGCGGAAGGCACTGCTGAAGCAAATGCAGAAAACGCAGACACGCCAGAAGCAAAAATCGCTGCGCTTGAAAAAGAGAATGCCGACCTGAAAGACCAGCTTTTGCGTCGTGCGGCTGATTTTGACAACTACCGCAAACGCATGATTCAGGAAAAGCAGGATGCGTTCGACTACGGAAACGCAAACTTGCTCAAGGATTTGCTTGACAGTCTGGACAATTTTGACCGCACGATCGAAGCGGCAGCCACGGCCAAAGATGTCAAGTCAATCGTAGACGGCATCAAGATGGTGAACAAAAACCTGGTGAACATGCTGGAGAACAAGTACAACTTGTCGTCGTTCGGAAAAGAAGGCGATGAGTTTGACCCGGACATTCACGAGGCAATTGGTATGCAGGAAGGCAAGGTCAAAAAAGAACAGCTTGCTGCCGTGTACCTCAAAGGCTATAAGTTGAAGGACAAGGTTATACGCCATGCAAAATTCATGGTGGTGAATCCAAGTTGATGTAAACATCAACTTGCTTCTGCGAGTTTCAGATTTGCTTTTCAAATCAAAAACT
>JAFSTK010000094.1 GCA_017450535.1 Treponema sp. | reverse complement strand
CAATTATTTCCGCAGGGATTTTTTGTGCTCTCTGATTCCAGCGTGAAAACTGTCACAAAAGCTGGTCACGCTGTAAACGCCGGTTATTTTTGTAGCGAACTGTGGCTGAGCGTTCCTGCTGATGACAAAACTTTTGCGCTGAACCACAAGCCGCATAAATCTCACTTTAGAAACGGAACTGTGCTCTACGTAAGCTCATTCGCCCTGCTTCCCGACTACCAGGGAAAAAGCATTGCGCGCCAATTTTTTGCCTCATCGCTTGCGGCAATTTGCGGCGCATTCAGTCAGATTAAAACCATCGTGCTTTTGGCAAACGAAGAATGGAAGAGCGCGCTCCACATTTATGAGACGCTTGGCTTTACCGAAGTGCGCCGTCTTCCTGAATTTTTTCCTTCGCTCCACAAAAAAGAGCGTTCCACCGGCATTGTGATGACTTGCTCAGCAGACACTTTCCGCAAAGATGGCATCCTCCGCCACAACGAAAACGGCAGCGTGGTAATAGGAGGCTCCAATTGAACAAAGCGCAATGGGACGCATTTGTGGCATTTAGAGATGCTTTTAGGACAAAGTGCGCGGAATGGAACACACAATTTTCCGACGTGCTCAAACCGCTCCAAAAAGCCGCCGCAAAAAAAGACACCCCGGACTATCCGCTGGAAACCGCTGTGGTGTACAACCGCGCTTTTGATGACGTAACACCAGCGGATACAATCCGCTATTTTGTGATTGGCGACAACCCAGGAAAAGACGAGCAACTTGCCAAAAACAACCGCTATCTTGTTGGTCAGAGCGGAAAAATTGCGGCGGGATTTTTTGCCCGAAACCCCGAATTTAAAACTGATTTCCGAAAAAATGTGCTGATTCTGAATAAAACGCCCGTGCACACCGCAAAGACTTCGCACCTCAAATCCGTTACCAAAGCGGGCGGTAAAGATATTCAAGATTTGGTCTTCACAAGCCAGGCATGGATGGCTGAACAGACCGCCCGCCTTCACACCGCTCTGTGCGCCGCCGCTGACAGCGAAAATCCTGCGCCGGAACTGTGGCTGGTGGGCTATGCGGAGCTTAAAGGCAAAGGCTTGTTCCTTCACTACCGCGATGTGCTCCGCGCCACATACCCTGCCGATGTTTGGCAGCGCGTCTACGTGTTCCAGCATTTTTCGATGAATCGCTTTTTAATTGATTTAAAGAACTATCGCGAGAGCCACACAACATTGAGCCTGCAAGATGCCGTTCACGCGCTCGGCGAACAGCACCGTTGCGAAATTTTTACTCCAATATCGTGATTTCAACGCGGCGGTTTTGTGCGCGGCCTTCATCGGTGCCGTTGTCCGCAATCGGTTTGGTGCCGCCCCAGCCACGACAGATGAACGCGGCGGAACTTACCCCACGCTTTGCCAGTTCTTCGGCGATTTTATGTGCACGTTCCACAGAAAGCTTTTGCTCTCCTTCCGCACGACCCACCGCCGCTGTGTGACCTTCCACCAAGAATTGTGATTTTGGCGCAAGTTTAAGCACTTCCGCAATTTCGTCCAGGCGGCCGCTTTCTGTGGGAAGAATTTCGCTTGAGTCCGGCTTGAACCGAATGTCGCGCACACTCAGGCGTAAGCCGGCGGTGGTTTTTTCTACCACCATATTGTTCTTGTTTTTTGTCGCCGCCGCAACAGCCGTACTTGATTTTGAAGGTTGCGCGCTCGGTTTTGTCGCTGGCTTTGATTTTGGCTCCGTGGTCGCTACCCAGCTCGATGTGTTCACGCTTCCGGGATAATCGTCCGGGGCCACTTTTTTCTTTCCGCCGTTGCCGTTCAACGTTACCGTGCCATTCTTTTTGCCGGAGCCGCCCGCAGTCACATCGGGAGACACACTTGCAATCCGTTTAAGCGAAAGAATCAGTTTGTTTGTGTCGATTGCGGGCGGGAATTCGGTAAAGAGCGTGATGGTGCCCTTAAAGTTTACCTGCTGACCGTCAGCGTAGATAAATGTCTCGTCCACGGTGTCCACAACCAGCATTGGCTCGCCAGTCGCCTTGCGAATCAAGATATCCGCTTTGTGTCCGCCAATCGCTTTTTGCAATTCCTTGTCGCCGTCAAAATCACGATGATTTACGCCGTAATTTGTCTGCCAGATTGCTTTTAGACGGTACACATCTTCTTCATGATATTTTTCCTGTTGGATGAACGTATAGGCGACTTCCATAGGCATGCGGGTAAAAATACCCTTGTTCAGCGGATCGACACTTCGTTCCGCGCTCGCCGACCACGAATCGCCGCTTTTCACTCTATCCGTTGTAAATGCGGGGAAACTGCGGAATGAAGGATAGCCGTTATCCGCATACATGGTCACTTTGCCTTTTGAAGAAATATGGAATACAGACGGAATAGAATCGTGAATGCCTGCTGCAGCGTTCTCCATATTGCGTCGTGTCTCTTCAAGCACGTAAAAACTGCCGTCATACCATTGGTCGCCGTAAAACTGATGCTTTGGATTTTCATACGATGGGTCTGGCGAAAGAGACGGGCTGATAAACGACCGCACTTCCCTGCTGGTCAAGCCAACATATTTTCCGTTCACGTAGCGGCGCAAATTTGTACGCTCCACCAGTGAATACCCGCCCGTGCCGCTATATTTCAACGCCACCGACTGCGTAGAACCTGCCGTTTGTGCAAAACAGACCGCCGCTGCCGCACTGAGTACAATCCCTGTAACAAATAGTCTGAATCCTTTCATACCCATAGTATCGGCATCGTATCGGCAAGTTTGAGGAAAAGTTTAGAGATTTTTCGATTGTGCAGACGCAAATTCTCGTCGTCGTACAAAAAAATACACCGTCAGCATAAAAACGGCCGTAAGCGTCCAACTGGCAGGATACACACTGATAAGCATTTCAAAACTGCGCCACTGGGTAAAAATCGTGAACACCCAGAGCAAGCGGAACACACAAGTGCCAAAAATCGTTATCACAGCGGGCAGCATAGAATGTCCCATACCACGCAACGCACCCGCGCTCACTTCGTAGCCGCACATGATAAAATCAAACGGAAGCGCATGAAGCATACGAATTAGTCCGAACTGTATTACCTGCGCATTTGTGGAATAAAGTGAAAGGAGCGGCACCCGGAACAAGAGGAACAAGCCCACCATCGTCATATTGGAGACAATGCCACAAATCAAACTGATTCTGAACACGCGGCGGCAACGGTCAAATTTATGCGCGCCATAGTTTTGGCTCGTAAAAGTGACACAGGCTTGAGTAAACGCGCTTACGGTAAAAAATGCGAACGCCTCAAAATTATTCGCCGCCGCACTTCCCGCAACACAATCGGAGCCAAACGAATTGATTGCGCTCTGGATGCACACATTGGAAAATGAAAAGACCATGCCTTGTAAACCAGCGGGCGCACCAATTCTCACCACGCGGATAATGTATTCTTTTTTCAGCGAAAGCTCTCGCAGATTCAGTTTGAAAGGCGCGTCTTCATGGAGCAAGAACGACACAATCAGTCCGGAGCTCACCACATTTGAAACCACTGTCGCAATCGCAACGCCTGCCACGCCCAATTTGAACACAATCACCAAAAGCAGATTCAAGAGCAGATTTATCACGCCCGCAAGTGTAAGGCAGTAGAGCGGCCGCTTGCTGTCACCTTTGGAGCGCAAAATCGCCGAGCCAAAATTGTAAAGCATGATAAACGGCATACCCAAAAAATAGAGACGCAGATACAGCACCGACATTTCAATCACATCGTCGGGCGTGTTCATAAGCGTAAGGATGGGGCGCGCGGCGAACTGACCGACCACTACCAAGAAAAAACCGCTCACCAGCGCAATGGAAATGACCGTGTGCACAGCCTCGTGGATTCTGCGCGGTTTATTCTGACCGATGAACTGCGCGATGACCACATTTGCGCCCACGCTTAAACCAACGAATAAATTGATTAGAAGATTGATTGTTGAACTGGTAGAACCGACCGCCGCCAAAGCCTGACTGCTCGCAAATCGTCCTACCACTGCCACGTCGGCAGAATTGAATAACTGCTGCAAAATACTGCTTGCCGCCAAGGGTAAGGCAAACAAGCAGATTTTATCCAGCAGCGAGCCGGAAAGCATATCAATTTGATTTTTTGACTGCATGGGCTACCAGAAGTATCAACTTAGAAGAAAATCAGTCCGACCACACCAAGCGGAATCAGATATGCGGCAAACCATTCCAAATGACCACGGCGGATAATACCCATGAGCCATGAAAGCGCAAGGTAGCCGGAAACAAATGCCGCCAGACAGCCTGCGACCACAGGCAACACACCAATTGTTCCTGCAACAGCGTCCAAGTCTTTTATTTCCAGAATGAATGCGCCCAAAATGGCGGGAATTGAAACGATAAAAGAATAATCTCCGGCGGTGCGGCGATCCACTCCGCTGAACAATGCGCCCGCAATCGTTGAACCGCTGCGGCTGATACCGGGCAATGTTCCCACGCCCTGCGCAAAACCAATAATAAGCGCCTGCCACCATCTGATGCCCGTCAAGTGGCGGTCGCCAGAAACACCGTTCATCGCCGCACGATGCAGACAGCGAATCTTGTCAATCACTGATGAGGCGATGAGCAACCCCGCCGTTACCAAAAAGCCGATGCAGATGTGTGTGAGCGAAATATTCTTAATCAGTTTGCTCGTCACCATGCCAATCGCGCCAGTTACCATCGTCGTCATAATAATCATGATGATGGTGTAGCGTCCGGCCTGCTCGTTGGGAGCAAGCGTAGCAATCTTTGCGTCAGTAATCGGCTCGGAATTCATCGGCTCGCCTTTCTGACCAATTGCACGGAAGAGAATCATAAACAGGCGGCCAATTACTTTTCTGAAATAAATGACGACCGCCAGAAGTGTAGCCAAATGCAACATGACATCGAACAAAAGCGGCACTTCATCCAATCCAAACAAATGCTGTAATACCGCTAAATGACCACTGGAAGAAACGGGCAAAAATTCCGCCACGCCCTGAACCAAACCTAAAACAACGCTTTGTAAAATAGTCATACTTTTTCCACCTTGTACTATTATAATAGCAATTGGCGCGAATATGGTCAAACCGTGCGAGAGGTTACAGGGGCGTTGCGGGGTTGAAAAGCAAAAAAAAACACCCCGCTGGTGGGGGTGTGGAGGCAACGAAGTGCCGACCAGGGGGCGGGCTCGCCCCCTACATATTACAGTGATGGATATTTGTTGAAGTATGTCTTGGTTTCTTCTGCGACGATGCCGCTGAGGACAATCAATGAAATACAGTTCGGAATTGCCATCAAGCCGTTTGTGATGTCGGCAATCGTAAAGACTGCGTTTACCGTGAAGTACGGACCGATTGCAATTGCGAGAATGTAAATCAAGCGGTAGATAAAGACGAGCTTCATTCTGCCGTTGGTGATGTATTCAAGACATTTTTCTGAGTAGTAGTCCCAGCCCAAAATTGTGGTGAATGCAAAGAACGCCAGACAGAGCATGAGCAAGAACTGAACAGAAACGCCGTCGCCGCCCAAGTCGAATGAAAGCGCGTTTGCCGTAAGCTCAACACCTTTCCAGCCAGCCTGCTGATACTGTGCGAAGAAGTCAGGATTGGTAAGCGCAAGAACGATTGACAAACCAGTCATCGTACAAACAATCAAAGTGTCGATAACGGTACCAGTCATGTTGACCAAGCCCTGCTCTACCGGCTCATTTGTCTGTACCGGAGCCGCAGCGATAGGAGCAGAACCCAAGCCAGCCTCATTTGAGAAGATACCACGTGCGATACCTTTCTGCATTGAGTCAGTAATCTGCTTGAGAGTCCAACCGATTGCGCCGCCTGCGATTGCCTTAAAGCCGAATGCAGACTTGAAAATCAGGACAAATGCTGCCGGAATGCGGGTTGCGTTCATAATGATAACAGACAGACCGAGGAACACGTAGATGATTGCCATTGCCGGAACGATTTTTTCCGCAACCTTAGAAATGCGTTTGAGACCGCCAAGGATAACCAATGCCGCGCAAACAGTAACGACGATGCCGCCGATAACAGTTGCCCATGTGTATGAAGTCTCGCCAATCTTAAATGCGATGTGGCTTGAAGTCGGGTCAAATGCCATGTTCACAGCGGAAGTGATACCGTTAATCTGAGTCATCGTACCGATGCCAAGCAAACCTGCCAATACGCCGAAGATTGCGAACAGGATTGCGAGCCACTTCCATTTTTTACCCATACCTTTTTCAATAGTATAGAACGGACCGCCCAGAACGTGGTCTTCTTTTACCTCACGATATTTGATAGCGAGCATACATTCAGAGAACTTTGTCGCTGTTCCCAAAATTGCCGCAATCCACATCCAGAACAATGCGCCCGGACCGCCAGCAGCGATAGCCGTAGCTACACCAACGATGTTTCCCGTACCGATAGTGGCAGAAAGAGCCGTACAAAGAGCAGAGAAACCAGAAAGTTCGCCGTGACCTTCGTTTTCCTTAAAAATTGATTTGAAAGCCCGACCGAGCTTGGTGAATTGAAGACCGCGTGCGCGGATAGTCAGGACTAAGCCTGTTGCCAAGATAAGAACGATTGTAGGAATCCCCCAAACTACATCGTCGATGGCATTAAGAATAGAATCAAACATGGTTCTGTCCTTTAAAATAAAAATAGAGTTGCAGGACCAGCCTTGCTGACCATACAACTCTCCAGAGTGGTTAGAACACTTTTTTGATGCCCTGTCCGTTTTACCTGAGATATGGGGATAAATCCGTAGGATTTATCCCCAGCGAGTTTGCTTCGCAAACTCGTAGGACAGCATTATATCCTGCGAGTTTGGAGTTTTCGCGATACGAAACTCAAAACTCGTCTGGGAAATCCGTAGGATTTCCCGTTAAACCTTCGGTGCTCTATCTGGTTGATAGAGGCTCTCCAGAGAATCGACTTTCGACCACAATCAAAAAATCGACATTATAAGCGTAACAAATTTTTTATTGTTGTTCAAGGGAGCGAGAACGGACGTGCGAAAACGAAGCGAAAAAAAATGGTCGCCATGCGCGGGGCATGACGACCGAATGAGGTTAGATTAAAAAGAACTACTCAGTAGCCGGTGTATAAGTAACAGTTATTGTATAAGTTGTATCACCATACATATTGATACCAAGTGTTTTTCCTTTTAAATCTGCAACAGAGAATGATTGTGTATGTGCATTGGCACTGTCATTCCACAGACCAATTTTCCACTCACCATCTACGAAAATTCCAGGAGCTGCATTACCTGAAACCCAAACGCCAGAAACTGTAATAGTGCCATTAGTGTATGAATCCAATGCTGTCGCAGATAAAAGCTCCTTTACTGCATCGCCTGTCACATTTTCTGAAAACAAAGTTGTTCCTGATGCAGGAGTGCTGTCTTCTTTTTTTACAACATTGACCGTCAAAGTACCATCTTTCGTAAATGTAAACCAAGATTTAGCACAATCTCCACCAAACTGATAAGCTGTTGCATCCTCTGTTGAAACAGAAAGCTTAACATTCTCAGATATATCTGCTGATGCATCTTTCACTGTAATTTTTGCATTGAACCATCCGCTGGTATTTACATAAGCATTTGAAAGGGTAACCGATGCCTTATTGTTAGCAATCTCTGCGGTTTCAGTTTTTCCTGTGCTGCTGTCGCAATCGCCTTTGTAGTACAAAACTTCAATGCTTTTTGCATTAAGAGCTTCTGCAAAAGTAAATGCAAGAGTCATGGTTTCTGCCGTAGCGGCAGGTTTTGCAGAGCACGTAACAGCCAGCGTTCCCTTCTCTTCATACTTGAACCAAGCTTTATCACAATCACCACCAAAATCTGTATTCGAAGAAGTCAACTTGATGTTATTTGATATATTGGTATCATCTGCTGTTTTTACAGTGATTTTTGCGTTGAACCAATCGTGCGAATTCTTATAATTTTTAGAAAGTGTTACAGTAGCAACGTTATTTGTTACTGTCGCAGTTTTTGTCTCACCATTAGCAGCGTCACCGTCGCCGGGATAATACAATACTTCAACTGTCTTTGCGTTCATCGCCTCAGCAAAAGACAATGAAAGATTCATCGTTCCCTCTGCAACTTGAGGAACTCCTCCTGAAGGGGCACTAAAGCCGCCAGAATTATTATCGTCATCACTTGAACAACCAGCAAACGACAATACCAATGCAATCCCCAGGACTGCTGATAAAAGTTTCCCAAATTTTTTCATATATGCCTCCAAAGCAAGCAGTTTGCGCAACCGATTGATCAAACTGTACTTCTATTGTGCAACCGATTGCGCATTTTGTCAAATGAATTCTTCAAAATTTTTGTTTTTTTTTCTAAAAAAACAAAAAAATGGCTTCCGTAAGAGAGAAGCCATCTGCCAACTTATTGCGTGTACGAGACTTTTAGCGTACAGGTCATTCCGGCTAGGCCTGCAATGTACAAACCATTTGTTTTTATTGCGGAAATGAAACTAGAATCGGTGATTTCTGCTTTATAATAAGTGTTCGTTTGCCAATTCACTTTTTGTTCGCCGCTCCAAGATGAATCTGTATATGCGCTAAGCCACCAATCACCGCTTGTGTTAGACCAATTACAATCAGTTGCCTCAATTATAAGGCTCTTAATTGAAAGATTGCTCAGCTTGTCTGCGGCAACCAATTGACTGATTCCGCCATCAGCTGTGTATGCGTCTGAATGTATTTGCGTGCCGGTTACAACTTTTTTATAGGTAATAGTAATTGTGCCACCATTAGCAAATTCAAACCATGCGCCGGTTTGATTATTTGATGCTGAATCAAATTCAATATTCAGTGCCTCTGTATCTGATGCGGCCGCATATGCTTGAAGAGAAACAATATCCATCCATCCGCTGGACTTTTTATATGAGCCGTCCAAAGAAAGTGTCGCGCTTTTTTTGTCAGCGGCTACCGTCGCATCAACTGTGGTCGTAACACCATCGCCACCGTATTTGACGGTAAGCTTTTCCGCCGTAAAGTCCTTAAAGACAAATGTTGCCTGCATGGTTTCTTTTGTCTCTTCACCGCCACCGCTCGTATCATCGCCAATAGTCACTTTTGCGTTAAAGCAGTCAATGCTTGTCATAGCTTTGCCGTTTCCGTCAAACAAGGCATATTTCCAGTGACCGCGATACTCGCCGCCCCAATAGAATATGCCAGAAGCCCCTGCGCCCGCCGCTTCCACCATAATGTGACGGAGCGTCTTAAACTGATTATTAATCGTTCCTTTTACAATAAGTGTAGAGCCATTAACCGTCTCCGTTTCTATGTCGCTGTACACTGAACCGGTTGAGGGATCAATCATATGCTTTGCAACATTTGCCAAGTCACTGTAGGAACCTGCATCATAAGCAAAATAGGTAGCGGATTCTGTCACCATCACTTGTTTTCCATATGAGTTGCCCTTAAATGTGGCTATGCTCTTTTTGAGATCTGCGATGGTACCGTGATTGTTTTCAAACGGATAGAATGAAAGTCCAACGATATCATAATTCAGCTGAGAAGAAACGGCCGTAGTCAGAATATTCGTCGGTTTTCGGTTTGTCACATGCAAAATGATTTTTGTGTCTGGTGCAACCGCACGAACCGCATCACAGCCCGCTTTCAAGTATTTGACGAAATTCTCAGAACCGCTCTTTCCTTGCACCGCAGACTCTGCATCTGTCGTTTTTTTTGTATCATTGTTATATGCCGTATGCAAAAGGATGCCACTGTCAATTTCGTTGCCAACTTGGACATATGCAGGCAGAACATCAGCATTTTTCATGGCTGTTAAAATCTCTTTGGTATAGTCAGAAACTTTTGTCGCCATTGCGTCTGCGGTGGTGATACTCTGCCAACTTGCCGGAATGACTTGTTTTCCGGGGTCCGCCCAATAATCCGAGTAGAAGAAATCAAGTAGCACATTGAGACCGGCCTCTTTTGCACGTGTTGCCATACGAATAGTGCGCTCAAGCGTATTGTTGCCAGACTTCCAGCCTTCGTCTCCTTTTTGCCAATAGCTGTCCGTTACGGGCGCATTATCAGGGTCAACAAAAATGCGGAGACGAACCGTCGTATATGCATGAGCCGCGAGAATCTTAAAGAAGTCGATTTTGTTTCCATTGCTATCGTAAAACACGGTGCCGTTAAGTTTTTCGTCGTAATCAACAGCACTGGCATCAAAACCACGGATAAAACCATCTCCTATAATAACTGGGTCGCTAGATTTACCTGACACTTCATCTTTGTCACTTACCCCTTTGTTATCATGCAAAGCCACATTATCATCCTTACTGTTATCAATTCCGTCCGTTCCGTTTACACCGCTGGGATGACTACAGGAAGAGACCAACAAGGCAATAGGAAGAAGCAACAAAAATACATGTCGTAAAAAAAGCTTTTTCTTTTTCATAATCAAGCCTCCACGTTGTTTATTGCACGGTATATTCCAACGCCTTGCTAAAATCAATGCTGAGTGACTGTCCGCCATTGCCGACTGTTGCCGCCGCAGAAGGAATGCAATCTTTCAGAGCAAATGTATTTTTAGGACTGCCACCTTCGACATAAGTATATGCACTGGTTGAAACAAACAGTTTAAGTACATTGCCCACCGCCGCATTTGCTACAAGAGAAAGCGGAATTTTATATTCTGCGACAGAAACAGAGCCCGTTGTTGCAGCTTCTACACCATCCGTTCGCGGTCCCCAAACACGACTATGCAAGGCTGTTCCCTGAAGATGGCACAAATAGAAGTCAACGCCAGTATACGTAGTCTTTGTTGAAGGCACAAGATAATCATTTATGCCACTATCCGTTGAGCTCATTCCTGCACCAGAAGCCGCTGTGTTGTCTACCATCAGAACAATGTTGTCGCCACTACCCAAAGCCAATGCGCCTGTTACCGCCACGTACAAGTAGTTCTCATCGTTTGTCACGTACAGCGCAGATAGATTATATCCGGTCGGACTAGCATAAGCTGCTGTTGATTTCTTTGATTTTGTGCTGTCTGACCAAACTGTATCTGCCAGTTTTCCGTCTACCACGACAAGCAACGGCTTAAATAACACTCCCTTAAACGTGTACGTATATGATTCCTTGCCGCCCACAGGTTTTATTCCTGTCAATGTAATGTCTGCCGTAAAATCTTTGCCCGTCAAATCTGCAGATGATGTCAAAAGAATCTGTTTGCCGTCAGCTGAGAGTTTTGCGGTAAAGGTTGTCGCAGGAAGCGTACCAGTTGTTGCCGTCGCAGTTACAGTGCTGTCTACTGCGGTGATTTTTCCGTTTAGCGGAATGGTAAAAGTTGCGCCAGCATTTGTCGTTTTTGTGGAAAAAACAAGTGCTTCGCTGGAATACAATGGAGCAAAACTTATCGCTTTGTTGAACTTTGCCATTGAATAGCCATTATAGGTATTTCCGCTCGCATTGGTTAAGCCAGAGACACTTAACGTAAGCGAAATATCATCATCGGCCACATCTTTAGAACCATCAATCAAGTTGATAGCTGGTGACAAATCGACATAATATTTGCTTTTTGAATCGCTGAGTGTTCCTGTTCCTTTTCCAGAAGCAGTTCTGGCAATAGTATCTCCGCTTCCATTTTTCATTTTATAAGAAAGCGTATAGGCTACTACAGCGTTTGTCGCATTTGCAATTTGTCCCAGTTTGAGTACCAGATGGGCTTCATTGCCTTTTACGTTTTCGCCGCTCTTGCCATTGTAATAGTATGTCGTAGAATCTGCGGTTATCGTACCTATGTCTATCACTTGATCCTTTTTCTGCTCGCTGCTCAATGTATCTTGCAAGGCTTCGCATGATGTCATCCCCAAGAGGAGTGCGAGTGTTAAACATGACAAAAGGCTTCTATTAAAAAATACTCTTTTCATCGTTTGTCCTCCTACTGAACGTAAATCATCGCATCCGTACCAGATTTACTGCCGTCTATGACAATAACCGCTTCGCCTGCATTTACGTCAATTCCACCAAGATAAAAATTCTGTTGCGGGGTGCCAGCTGTACCCTCATCAACAACATTTCCTTTGATTGTCGGGTACCAAGGACGAGTCCATGCGCTGTCATTAGTTTTTACCAGTGAACATTTTATCCATGTTGAGGTAACGCTGTATACCGTAGAGGATGTTCCCGTGCCATTTTTTATCGAAATGTTCTTTGCTGCATTAGTGGCTTCCCAAATATTATCGCCGTTAAAGTCACCTGCAATGGAATAATCGCCATCTGAAAGTGCTTCGGCAAAATTAATGAATTTAAAAGTCACCTGCAATGCATTCTGGTTATGCAGTCCTGTAGCATCTGCGCATCCGCCAAGACACAGTCCAAAGATACATAAGCTCGCAATTAAAAATCCTTTTATAATCTTTTTTTTCATTTTCCGTCTCCTTATTGCAAGTCCCAAATCAGACCCATACGAATAAAGCTGTAGGTCATATTGGTGCTCAGACTGTTCAACAAATAAGTGCGATGCAATAATTTCTTATCAGGATGGTCCGCACGATATACGCTGTAGTTGTTGTCTTCATACGGATCCATTCCATAAGTTGCATGTACCCAGAATTTGGGGTGTCCCGGCAAGGGCGTGCGATTGAATGCAAAACCAAATGCAAATCCCAACGGCTGCTGCTTGTCTTCTTTGTCTACCCAGTGACGATACACTGCGCCACCGTTGATATTAAAGTTTTCCGTAATATCTGCGCCAAGCATAAAGCTGTGGTACATTTCGCCAAATTCGTAGCTGTTGGTCGTGCTGGAAGTCATTTCCCATTTTGCGTTTGCTTTTACAGCATAATCAAATGTCATTTTTTTGAGAAATTTTGCAAGTTCGCCAAAACGCAATTCAATACCGGCTTCTTTGAATGTTGTCTCCAAATCTTTATCGGTCTTGGATTCTTCAGCAATCTTGTCAAACGTGACTACACCGTACAAACCAATCGCGATATCTTTGTTGATGAGAGAACTCAAATCAATGTCCGCATACGGCTGTGTCCTAAACGAAATAAAGTCTTTATACTGGTTGTGTTTGTTAGGACTGGTCTCGCTGTTCAGCACAATACTGACTCCTTGGTCGAGGCCGAATGAAAACATTTCTTCTGGCGAAACCGTAACATCAAGTTGTGTGGTAGCTTTGTTCGCATTGATGTTATCATAATTTGTACCATCGCTACCCCATACGGAATTGACATTTTTCTGCGCATAACTTTCCATAATACTGGCAGACCATTTATCTGCCTTCCAGCCGATTCTTCCGGCAATAGCGAGCGCATCTTTGTCCAAGTCAATGCCTGTGCCAAAGGTGCCCATGCCGTGTACTTCGAGTTTGAGCGGTGCGAGAGGAGCGACAGCAAAATATGCGCTCATCGCACTCTTATTCGCTTCGTTGTAGCGGAACAGTTCTTCCGCAGTGGTCATGCTGCCAAAAGTGAGCGCACCTTCTATGAAGGGATTTTTCTCATCTTCGCCATATTTTACATCCAGTAAATCATAGACACCGTATGTACCGCGCATTCTGCTTAACGCCGCGGTCGCATTTATTGTAACATTTCCATGCTGGCGGAGATCTCTTCCCAAACTTATTTCGGTAAAACCTTTGCCTACATCGTTCCAACGGTCGATAACATGATAGATTCCTTTCCAATCCAACATACCGTTCGCTTTCAGGTTTCCGTAACCCAACTTAGCATCAACCCAAGGCGTGATAATTGAAAAGCCCATTTTGTTGAATGCGCCGATTCCGTTATCGTTGGCATTGGCAATCCAGCTGAACGGCATAGAAGCCAATGTCTGAAGGCCGTCGCCCCATGTCACGGCAGGAACATTATCCGCATAGCTGTTTGCCTGATACAAAGTCTTATCAAATTTCCATGCGGCAATTTCTGCGTCGAGATGGAATGAAGGACTGATATCGCCCCAGAACCACCAGTTCGCCTCGCTAAGAAAATGGGAGCTGTCAAACTCATAGCCTTTCTTTTCGCCCTTGGCGATGTCCCGGATAAGTGACTTGTTACTGCTGGTCACTTTAATATAAATGCCCTGTTTTACATTTCTGCCCGCGCCTGTAGCTTCCGCTGAGGGAGCCGATACTGTCACTTTGCTAAAGTCTTCATCCAGCGGAACAACAAAGCCGTCAGTTGCTTCTTGCGCAAAGACCGATGCGGCAAGTCCCATTGTGGCGAACAAGACAAGTGCTTTTTTTATTCTTTTCATAATCAGTCCACCTTTATAAATTCGATGTCGTCAAAGTTTCCCCAGCAGTCTGGCTTTGTGTCCAAATAGATGCCGACTGTTGCCTTGCCGTCTGTTACTGGCACTCTGATTTTGTACTGGTGCCAATCCTGCCAGCCCGTATTTGTGATTTTGCTGGTCACTTGTTTTTTGGTGCCGTCAAAATTTGCCGCAAACAAGCGGATGTTATTTTCTCCGCCGCCACCCATTGCCCATACGCTCAGCTCGTAGGTGCCGTTAGGAATATCTTTCAGTTCCTGCGACAAAATTGACTTAAAGCCGGAATTGAGCCAATACTTGTACGTCCATTTGCCAGTACGCGCGTTGCTCTTGTTGTTTTCCATAAAACATGCCGCGCCAGGACCGTTCAGTTTCCAGTTGCCCATCTTGCCGTTTTCAAATGAGGCATCGGCAATCAAATTCTGGCGGTCTGTCACGACGACTTTCAGTGTCGGTTTAAATGAGCTTCCCGCAATTGTTCCGCCCAGTGCGACCGTGCCGTTCTTTTCGTTTGACCAGTTGTGCGCGTCCCATTTTACGTCTACCAGTCCTTCGCTGTCGTTGGTGAAAATCACTTTTACTTTGGAAGGAAGCGTTGGTGCGACACCCGGCTTTGTGACGACTGAAACGCCATCTGCGAGCGCATACGGAGTAAAATTGCCGCCGAGTTTTGCGCTTCCGCCCCATGCGTTCTCAACTTCACCTTTTCCGCCGACCAGATTCCACACGGCGAGTGACGGCAATGCTTTTCCGTTAAAGTCAAACATCGCCTGATTTTCCCAAGTGTTACCTTCTGTCGCGGACAAATCTGCGCCTTTCACAAGGATTGAATCTGCTTCCCAATAGAATACGCCGCAGCCGCCTTTGACGCTTGCCACCGCCGCAATGACATCACGAATTGCCGTCGCCTGTCCTTGTACGCTCGGAACATAGCCGTGAGCCTCATCGCTGTAGACCATGAACACGTTGCCCTGCGCATCGCCGTTTTCTTCGGTAAAGGCATAGGCGGTCTCCACAACTGCCATCTGTTTTCCGTAGCGTTTGCTTATCATCTCCAAGTTCGCCTTTAAGTCAGCGATGGAACCGTGCCAGTAAGGATAGAATGAAAGACCAATGATGTCATAGTCAATTTTTTCTTTTTTGACTTCATCGAAAATCCATTTGTACAATTCCTGTCTGCCACCGTCAGCAAGATGAATGATGATTTTGATATTTTTTCCGTTCTGTGCGGTGCGGACACCATTTGAAGCGCGGGTCAACAATTTCATAAACTGCTTCATACCACCAATTTTTACGTTAGGGTCATCGCTCCAGATTTGTCCCACCGGCCACATAAAGCCTGAGTTCAATTCGTTACCAATTTGTACGGCATCGGGAGCCGCGCCTTCCTTGGTAAACGTGTCGATTGTCTCACGGGTAAATTTCTCTACTTCCGCTTCCAATTGCGCGGGGGTAAGCTTTTTCCACTCCTGCGGCATGTATTGTTTTCCGGGGTCTGCCCAAAAGTCAGAATAATGGAAGTCCAGCATGAATTTGAGACCTGCCGCTTTAATGCGTTTTGCAATGCGCAGGTCTGTGGCGAGGTCATTGTTACCGCCACCCATTTTGTCGCCTTTTTTGGCAATTATTTTGCCGTTCGCATCTTTTTGGTCTTCTTCATACACCGGCTTGTTCCACAGACGAATGCGAATCCAGTTTACACCGTTATCTTTAAGAATCTGAAAGATGTCCTCGGCCTCACCCTTTACGTTGTAAAATTTTCCGCCTGACTGTTCAATCTGGTCAATCATACTGATGTCCACACCGCGCATAAAATCATCGCTCAAGCCTTCCACTTTTTCCACGACAATTTTCTGTGATGCGGCATCAGCAGCTTTTCCTGACACAGCAAACAAGGGAGAGAACAAAGCACATGCCGCAAAAGCAAACAGCACTTTTTTCATACCAACCATTTTTTTGCCTCCTTTTTTATTCTGACTACAGCAAGTAGCTCCATTCGTATTCATATTTCACCGCTCTGAGCAAGGCGATTGATGCTTCGTCAAATTGCGGTCTTTCTTCCAGATAGATATCAGCGTCTTTTTTGAGCGGAATAATTTCCATCTCCAGATGCTCAAAATCAATGTTCTGGCCCACAAAGCGTTTTAAGCCGATTTCCCACGGATATGACTCGCCCAAGAAGAAATGGTCAAGCAAAAGCGTGCGCTTTCCGTCTTTTATGCCGTAGAGTTTTGCGCTTTCGCCAATGTAATTCAGCGTGACAAAACAATCTGACAAATTCTTCTGCTTTGCGTTTTCAGAAAGTGTTTTGATAAGCGGGGACGCATCGAGGGTGTAAGTGTTATCACCTGTTTTTACCACATGGAGCATTCCTGCGCTGATATTTGTTTTGCGTTCGTACTTGGTGAACAGCACTGGCTCCAGTTCCGCGTCAATATTTTTGTTCACGGAACCCGTCTTTTCCCAGCCATCGGGAACGATATCAAAGTCGGGATACACACAGAAAGAAGCATTTGTGCCACGACCTGTAATCACCGACTGATTTTTCTCGTTGATAACCGCATAAGCATCGGACGAACTAATCAACAGGCGGTTTCCAACAGCTTTCCATGCGTTGAGCGCGTCGGCATGAGTAAGCACCAAGAATTGTTTTTTTCCCGCCGCCTCAGATTCGTCATCTGGGAACGCAAAGAAAAATGCGGTCGCCTTGTCTTCCTTTGTACGATAGAACACAACCTTGTCTCCTACTGAACAAAGTGGTGTCGCCGTCGCCGTCTTGATTTTTACGCCGCCGTAGGTCATGTTGAACGGCAAGAAGAAATATTCGCCGTTCTGCAAATTGCCTGACATAAAGCGTGTTTTCCCGTCAGAAGCAAGCATGGCTAGTCCGTCATGAACCGCCATTTTGTGATGACGCACATAATTGTTGATGAATATGTAGCCACATTTCCCGTCCGTGCGGAATGAATAGCGCAGATTTTTAAAGTCGGAAGGGTCCCTGGGATTGTCATCAGATATATCCGCAGGCAAGTCGCACAACTCTGAGCCAAATTCAGACGTAAAATATGAAATCAATTTGAGCTCACGCAAAGTGTCCGAAACCTGACCAAATTCCCGGATTGGCGCACGGAAATCGTAGGATTTTATCGGCAAATCGTTGGGATAGCCTGTCTCGCGCGATTCCTGCAAAGTAGTGAGTTTGCCGTCAGGATTGGTGCCGCCACAATACATGTAGTAGCCCAAAAGGTTCACGCCGCTTCCCAATTTTACTGTAGCGACGGCGGCAATGTCCTGAGCAGTAGCAATCGTGCGCCGATGAGCCGTCACTTGTAAGCCGCCACCCAATTCTGCCGTGAGGTACGGAAATTTTTTGATGTCAAACGTGATGCCGTAGCCAAAACCGTGGTCGCTTCCGATGTTATGGTCATTACGTTCGTGTGTGAAAATGTAGTTTCCGCTCGGCTCAATTTCTGTGGTACTCTGATCCCACGGCGCATCGCAGTAACCGCCCATAACAGGAAGCATACCGCCTGTGCGTGCGCCGCCCCAGCCTGTCGCCGTGTACATTGCCACGTTAAAACCAACAGTTTGTGCCATCTGCTGCAAACGGCGCATATGGTCTTCACCACTTTCATCGTACAAGCCGCCACAATGACCAAATTCGTTTTCAATCTGTATGCCGATAATCGGATTGTCCGCTGTAAAAGCATGTCCGGGCGAACAGATAAAATCTTTCACCTGTTCGTACACCGCACGATACCATTTCTCTACTTCCTTAAAATACTCTTCGTTGTTAGTGCGCGGCTCAAAATTCTTGTGCAAAAGCCAGTCCGGAAAGCCACCGTTGCGCACTTCGCCATGACACCACGGACCAATTCTGAGCCACAATTTTACGCCACATTTCTTTGCCGTTTCCGCAAAAGCGCGCAAATCCCGGTCGCCTGACCAATCATATTCGTTTTCAATTTCTTCGTGATGAATCCAAATGACGTAGGTGCTCACAATATCTACGCCGCCCGCTTTCATTTTGTTCAGCGTCTCTGCCCAAAACTGATGCGGCACGCGCGAATAATGGATTTCTCCCATCGTCGGAAACCACCTCTTTCCATCGCGAAGTATACTGATATTATCAAAACTATATGTCATATTCATTCCTTAAATTAAATCATTGCCCGCACGGAGACGTGCTTCCTTACTCTTTTACAGCTGCACCGCCAAAACTGGTGACCAAAGTCCTCTGTGTAAACAAGAAGAAAATCACGAACGGAATCGCCACAATCAGCGCGCCCGCCGCAAAAATAGTGAACTCATTTTTCTTGTCAGACACAAAGCTGAACAAGCCCAACGCCAATGTCTGATTTTCCACGCTGCGCAAAACCATCTTGGGGAAGATAAAGTCCATCCACGGTGCGGTAAAACTGGTAATACCCAAGAACGTGATAATCGGGCGGGCAATCGGCATGATAATCTGGAAGAACGTGCGGAAATGACCTGCGCCATCAATACGCGCCGCCTCGTCCAAATTTTTTGATACCGTGTCCATGTAGTTTTTTACCAGCCATGTGTTGTAAGGAATGTTTCCCGCCGTGTAGACAAGCACCAGTCCCCAGAGCGTATCCAGTCCGCCCAAGCGATACAAAATCACGTAAATCGCAATCATGCCCACAAAACTTGGGAAAATCTGCAAAATCAAAAGGCTCATCAGGAAGGGCTTTTTGAACTTGAACTGAAATCGGCTGAAAACGTATGCCGCAAGAGAAGCCACAAGCACTGTCGCCAAACTGGTCTCCACAGAAATAATCAACGTATTCAAGAACCAGCGTCCGTAGTCCGTGCGCGTAAACAGATGCACAAAATGGTCCAACGTAAAGCCGTCCGCAAATGGCACGATGTTCAGAGAAGCCATGCTGTTTCCCGGAGCAAATGCGCCGCTCACCACATACACCAGCGGATAAATCACAAAGAATGAAATTATCGTGAACAATATGTAGATGAGTACCCTGTTGACCTGTCCTAATCCTTTTTCTTTTATCATACTGAACCTTCCTTGTAAGCCTTGGTGTTCTTAAAGTTGAAAATTGCGAATGGAGCCAGCACGATGAAAATCATCACCGCAATAACCGAAGCATAGTTGTACTTCATCAGCGTAATCGTCAGCTTGTAAATCCACGTGACCAAAATATCTGTCGCGCCCGCAAGCGTCGTGGTTGAATCTGAAACTGTAGGCAAGCCGTTGGTCAAAAAGTAGATTGCGCCAAAATTGTTTACGTTGTGCGCAAAACTCATGATAATCAGCGGCAATGTCTGGTACAAAACCAACGGCATGGTGATTTTTGTCAAAATCTGTGTTTTGCTCGCGCCGTCAATGCGTGCCGCCTCATTCATGTCCTCACTGATGGCCGTCATCGTTCCCATTGAAAGCAGCATAAAATAGCCAAAACCAGCCCACAGATTGACCATCACACAAGTGAACTGCGCCATCAGCGGTGTGCCGAGCCATGGAATCGGGCTTTCAATAAAACCAATCGACATCAGCGTGCGGTTTACAATGCCAAATGTTCCGTTCAAAAGATTTTTCCACACAAGCATAGAGACGACGCTCGGAACCGCATACGGAAGGATGAAAATAAAGCGGAAGACAGGAGCAATTTTTATGTTCACTTCTTTAAGCAGAACAGCGATAATCAATCCGCCAAAATAACAAGTGAATGTAGAGAGCACCGCCCACACGAGCGTCCACAAAGCGACACGTGCAAATCCAGCCGACCAATTGTTGTGACCGCCCAAAAGTTCCGCAAAGTTCTGAAATCCAACCCAGTCCACGGTATTGTTCGGCGGAATGTGTGCGGGGTCTGAATAATTCGTAAACGCCACGCACACGCTGAACAACAACGGAATCACCACAAACACAATCACCATGATGAATGCGGGTGCCAGACCAAAAATGGGGAATGACTTACCGAGCGTGGTGTTGAGCAATTCTTTTTGCGACTTTGCCCTGCCACCCGTGCGGCAATATTCTTCGTATTCTTTTTGCGCGCTTTTTACGCTGAGGTAATACACGATGGCAAAAATCACCACGATTGCCAAAAACAAAATGCCGTCAATCAGCATGAAGATTGAATTGTCGCGCATTTTTATCGGCATTTCAGGATGCGGAGAACCCAGCGTAATCATGCCGACCAGTTTTTTGAGCGTGACAGGCAGAGCCGCGATAAACGCCAGCTCACAGAACGCAAAGAAAATGCCTTTCACATAGTCGCGCAGAAAAACGATGTGCGATAAGCCCATAAAACAGGACGCAGTTATCTTTATTTTTTTCATGTCAGAAGAATCAGTTTTCAGTTCCATAGACATCTCCCATAAAAAGTCAATGAGGAAATTTCAATTTCCGACTTGACTTTTTACGCTGTTCCGCAATGCAATGAGGAACAGCAGTTGATAAAAAGTTTGCAACGCAAACTTCACAAAGATAAAAACTGACGCTATTTCAGGCAGTTTTTATCTTGCCCTCCTTATAAACTCCGCGTTAGCGGTCGTGCAGGAGGCACGAAATCGCAGTTTTGCCAACGGCAAAATCTGCACATGATAAAAAGTACACGGATGTACTTTTTATCATGCCTCCTTATTGCGTTAGCGGGGGCGTGTCCTATTTTCCTACGATTGATGCGTTACAAGCGTCCAGCTCAGATTTAACGTCTGCGCCATCCCAAATGTTCTTGCTCGCATTGTTCATTGCTTCCCAATACATACCCATTTCTGGAATTGACGGCATGGGGAACGCATATTTAAGCTGCTCCAAGAACCCGCCCACATACGGACTATCAATTTCAATGTTCACACTGGGGAGCGCGCCGGTCAACTTAAAGCGCAGTTTTTGCATTTCATCGCTCATCAAGAAGCGCGCAAAATCATTTGCTTCTGTAGGGTGGTCAGTGTAGGCAGAAACGAACATGGCGCGCGTTCCACTGAATGAAGCGGCTGGTTTGCTATCTCCCATCAGAGCCGGAATCGGTGCGACACCAAAATCAATGCCCGCATTCGTAAACGGAACGACATTCCACAAGCCCGTGATGTGCATTGCCGCTCTTCCGCCCTGGAATGCGCCGTCTACACTCGCCGTGTCCAAATCTGACGCAGGAACATTGAGCGCGCCACGCAACGCCTGGAAGAACTTCATGCCTTTAATTGATTTTTCTGAGTTGATGTTTGAATGCTCATGGTCATCGCCGTTTTCGCCAAACAAGCGGTTTCCTTCGCCCGTCGTAAAGATAATCGTGTAGTAACCTTCGCCCACGTTCATCACAAAGCCATATTTGTCGGGGTGAGTTACATTGAACTTTTTCGCCCACTCTGCCAAATCAAGCCATGTCTTGGGCACTTCATTTTCTTTAATCAACGCTTTGTTGTAAAAGAGCGCGTATGTTTCCGCAGAGACCGGGTAGCCGTACATCACACCATTGCTGGTAAGTGCCTTTACACAAGAAGCCAGCGCATGAGTTTTTACCTCATCGGGGTTAGATGTTGCCAGCACGTGACCACCGGTAACCAATGAGCTGAGGCGGTCATTTGGAGCCGCAAAAACATCCGCACCTTTTCCCGCAGGACCGTCCAACGCAATCTGACCAACCGCATCGCCCAATTCCACGTTCACATATTTAATCGTTACGTTCGGATGAGACTGCGTGTAGATTTCGCCAGCCTGCCGGATGAATTCATCAGGACCATTGGTTGATTCCCACACTGTCAAAGTGATTTTTCCGTCGTTCGTTTTTTTGCTACATGCCACAAACGAAAAAATCGCCGCAACACACACTGCCATTAACGCTACCTTTTTCATACACATAACCCCTGTATTTTATAATGGTTGGGTAAGAATCCACCTTCGCGGCACAGCCGCTCGGAGACTCGCTAAAAAATCTGCACCGCAGATTTTTCTTAACGCTCCCTACCCGTTGACTCCCGCATTTCAAACGAACAGTCAACGTAATTCATTTCTTCGTAAGAATTCCCGCCCAACATATTGAGCGCGACATCCGCCGCTTTTTCCCCCAGCGTAAAAGCGTTTACCCGTAACGCGCTCACTGAAGGCACACTTGATTCCAACAGAATGCTGTCATGGAGCGAGGCCAAAAGCACATTCGTTCCAATCTGCACACCCAGCCGCTTGAGTGATTCCATCACCCGCAGACAAACCACGTCATCAGAACACAGAATCAGCTTCCAGTCCTTGACGGTCAAATCATTTTCTACATCGGCAACGTCCGTACAAATGGCATACTGAATGCCCTCAAAGCGCGCGTTTTCCATCGCCGACAAAAATCCAGACAGACGGTTGTTGTTCGCCTCAACATCCAGCGAACCGCAGACAAACAGCACATTGTCGCCCGCTGACAGTTTTGAAACACATTGCGCCGAAAAAGCCGCGCAACTCTCCGTCATCTTGGAGTCCACTTGCGCGATATCCTTGCCCGCGCCAGAACCAATCACCACAAACGGGAAGTTCTCTTGCGCAAGCAGCGCAACATTTTTGTCATCGTGTTTGAGCTGCGTCAGGATAACAGCGTCCACCTTGCGGTTATGCACCACATCTTCCAGTGGATCAGTGTTCTCGCTGTCCAGCATACACACCAAAATGTTATATCCTTCTTTTGCCGCCCGTACCGTCATGCCCGAAAGACACTCATGGTAAAACAGCATCATAGAAGCCGTTGACTCCTGCGGCATAACGGCTGCAAGATTCAGTGTTTTTTGCCCGGCGAGAGCCTTCGCCACCAAATTTGGACGAAAACCATTTCGCTCAGCACAATCTTTAACTCTCTGCACCGTTGCCGCACTAATTCGACCTGACCCAGAAAGTGCGCGTGAGACAGTGCTTTTAGAAAGCCCCAACTCCAGCGCAAGGTCATCCATCGTAAAAATCTTGTCTGTGCGCAACCGATTGTTCATACCTTTATTATGCAACCGGTTGCGCAGTTTGTCAAATGCTTTTTTTCAGAATTTTTGAAAAATTTTTGCAGACCATACTTTTTATTTATACCGGGCTACACCGTCTCCTGACTCACAGGCAAAAAATCCTGCCTCATAGCCGATTTTTGCCACGTACGCAGACTGCACCGATTCGATGAAAGCGTCCAGTTTGTCTTTGTGCACAAGCGCAATCGCACAACCGCCAAACCCCGCTCCCGTCATGCGCGCGCCAAGACAACCATCCTGTTTCTGCGCAGTCTCGGCAAGCGTGTCCAGCTCAATGCCAGTCACCTCGTAGTCATCTTTAAGAGAGGCATGAGAATCGTTCAGGAGCGCGCCAAGTTTTGCCAAATCGCCTTTGTTGAGAGCATCAACCGCATCAAGCACGCGCTGGTTCTCGTAGACACAGTGTTTTGCCCGCTTTTGCAGAATCGGGTCAGAAATAAAATCTTTTGTCGAATCCCACAGTTTTGGACTTATATCGCACAGGGCTTTGATTTCTACGCCGCTTGCTTTTAAGATTTTTAACGCTTCCTCGCACTGACTTCTGCGCTCATTGTATTTGCTGTCGGCAAGGCGGCGCACTTTGTTCGTGTTCATCACCACAAAACGATAATCGCCCAAATCAAGCGGCGCATACTCGTATTCCAAAGTGGCGCAATCCAGTTTTTCGGCAAAATTCTTCTTTCCCGTGGCGATGATAAACTGGTCCATGATGCCGCAATTCACGCCCATAAACCGATGCTCGCTCATCTGCCCCAGTTTTGCGATTTCCACACGGTCAATGCCAAAGCCAAAAGTCTCGCTCACCGCATACGCAAAGCCGCATTCCAGCGCCGACGAAGACGAAATGCCGCCACCCGCCGGAACATTGCTCGCCATCAGCACGTCAAATCCGCACGGAAACGAACAGCCGCGCTCTTTCAGCTGACTCAAAATGCCGTTCAGATAATTGGCGTAATCATTTTTTTTGTCATACACAAAAATGTCATTCACATCGAATTCATATGTTCCCGGAAAGCGCACATCGTTGTACACAATTTTGCTGTCCTCGCGCTTTCGGATTGCCACATACAGATAGCGGTTAATTGCCGCCGGAAACACTTTTCCGCCGTTGTAGTCAATATGCTCGCCGATGATGTTGATTCGCGCCGGTGAAGAAAAAACCGCCACATCCTTTTCGTTTCCGCCGTACAACTTTACAAACGCCGCCGTTAAATCATCGGGATTGTACTCTTTCGCTGTCAATGTGCTTGCCATAATTCACGCCTCTCTTAAAATAAAAAAATTGTTTTTGACCAATACCGTTCGTCCGGCCGCAACAAGCAGCTCGGAAACGCCGGCTCATTTATCGCATTCGGAAATCGTTGCGTCTCAAAACAAATGCCGTCGTATTTGTGTTGCGTCACACCGCCTTTCCCCTTCACGCCTTCCAGAAAATTGCCCGTGTACACTTGCACACCGCGTTGATTCGTCGAAATCCGCATGGCAATTCCCGATTTTTCAGAACGCACTTCACCCAGACGCACCACCGCAGATTCGTCCGCGCGAGTCACAAAACAATGGTCATACCCACGGACATCTGCACCCGTTCGCGCCAGATGACTGCTGACAACTTCCGCCACATCTTTTCCCACAGCCTTTTCCGTGCGAAAATCAAATGGCGTGCCAGAGACAGAAAGCACTTTTCCCGTCGGAACAAAATCGCTTCCCAGCTCCAGAACCTCGTCGCAATCCAACTGCAACCGATGCTCCATCACCGACCCCGCGCCGTCCAGATTAAAATACGCATGATTTGTCAGATTGAGCGGAGTCGCCTTGTCCGCCGTCGCCGTGTATTCCAAAATCAGCTCATCACCGTCAGTCAGCGTATACGTCACCGTCATCTGCACCGCGCCAGGAAATCCCTGCTCACCGTCCGCACTCGTCCTCACAAAACGAACACCCGCCGCACCGTCCGCAGAAAACGCCTCTGACTGCCACACCATTTTTTCAAACCGGTTGAACCCGCCGTGCAAACAATTCGTTCCCACCGGAGTCTTGTCGTTTTTGTCGAGCGAATAGGTCACGCCATCAAGCGAAAAAGCCGCGCCCCGAATCCGATTCGCCACCCGACCAACAATCGCGTTGTGCGCTTCCGTTCCCGCCTTCCATTCCGCGAGCGAGTCATAGCCCAACAGAATGTCCGTCGCCTTTCCATTTTTATCCGGCACAAACAGATTCGTGAGCGTGCAACCATAATTCATCGCGCAAAACGACACCCGACCGTTTGTCACCGTGTAGAGAAAAATTCCGTTTTCAAGTTCAGTCCGTTCTGTTTTCATCTTTCCTTCTTTTGGGCGCATCCCGTCGTTGCGCTCCGGGTCGGGCTTTGCGTGGTTCCGCTGCCGCTTCATTCTGCTTCGCAGAACGCTGACGCGCCACTCCAATCCCTTGCGCATTCACAACGATTTCACAAACCGCAAAAACGCTTCTTTTCCTTCCGCAGTACGTTTGAACACGCCCGCATGTTCCAGCACCTTGCTAAAGACAATGCCCGTCTCCGTGCGCAAAATGCCGTCCACATTCGCCGCATCAATCTGCGGATACTTCGCCTTGATTTCATCAACCCAATCGGCGTGTTTGGAAAGCGTCTCGTCCGCACGAATGTCCGCGCCAGAAACAATCGCCTTTCCCAGCTCCGCAAATTCCGTCTTGAGCCGACCGGGAAGAATCGCAAGCCCCATCACTTCTATCAGACCGATGTTTTCCTTTTTGATATGATGCAGTTCCGCATGAGGATGGAACACGCCTAGCGGATGCTCTTTTGTCGTGATATTGTTGCGCAAAACCAAATCCAGCTCATACAAATCGCCCTTTCTCCGCGCAATTGGATTCAGCGTGTTGTGAGCCTCACCGTCAGTCTCCGCAAAAATAAACGCCGCCTCGTCCGAGTATGACCGCCACACTTCCAGCACATGGTCAGCAAACGCAATCAGCCTGTCGGGATTTTTTGCCGAAACACGAATCACGCTCATCGGCCACTTGATGATACCGGCCTGCACATCATCAAACCCCGGAACAGAAATCGGCGTCTCAATCGGCGCGCGTGCCATCGGGAACACATACGCCCCGCCCTGAAAATGGTCATGCGTCAAAATCGACCCACCCACAATCGGCAAGTCAGCGTTGCTTCCCAGCGTGTAATGCGGAAACTGCCCCACAAAGTCCAAGAGCCGCGCAAAAGTCTGATGACTGATTTTCATCGGCGTGTGAGCATAATTGAACACAATGCAGTGCTCGTTGTAGTACACATACGGCGAATACTGGAATCCCCACTGCTCACCCGCAAGCATCAGCGGAATAATGCGATGATTTTCCCGCGCCGCATGATTCAGCCTGCCCGCATAGCCCACATTTTCCTTACAGAGCAGACATTGCGGATAAGTCACCTGCGTACTGTTCCGCGCCGCCGCAATCGCCTTGGGGTCCTTTTCCGGCTTAGAAAGATTTATCGTAATATCCAAATCACCGTATTCAGTCGCCGCCTGCCATTTCATATCGCGCTTAATGCGGTACCGACGAATATAATCCGTGTCCTGACTGAATTTGTAGAAGAAATTCGTCGCATCCTCAGGCGATTTTTCGTAACGGGCTTTGAACTCCGCAATCACCTCGCTCGGCTTAGAAACCATCGTCGCCATCAGCTTAGTGTCAAACAAATCCCGCGCCGCAATACCATCGTTCAGAGTCAAATTGTGCGCCACCGCATAATCCAGCAAATTTTTCAAAATGCCCTCAAGGTCGTCCACACAAACCTCAGGCAATTCATCCGCCTGCTCCGCCGACTCAAAACCATCCAGCCCCAAATTGAGCAACAACTGGTTTTTCACAAAAATCACATCGTCCGCTTTAATCAAGCCCGTTTTGAGCCCATAAGAAGCCAGTCTGTTAATATCCGAAAAAACGCTCATACCGTTATTATGCAACCGGTTGCGCAAAATGTCAAATGCTTTTACTGGAAATTTTTGATTTTTTTTACAAGGAACACAGATTTTCTTTTCTGATTTTTGAAAAATCCACCTCGATTTTAGGATAGTATTTTCAAAAACCAATAGCTGTTGCTGAAATTCTTAACTGCTTTTCCAAGACATTATCATATTCTAGTTTTGCAATTCAAACCGATACTTCTGTTTCACATCAGGATATTTTTCATGGTCAACTTCGCTCAAAAACATCTCTTTCGGACGAATCCATAAAGAACAGTCATCGTATAACCTGCGATACACGACATATTCTTCTTTTGTTTCCGAATGGAATGCCACATCTTCAACGATATACAGCTTTCCTTTGAAGTGTTTGTAGATTCCGTGGATTTTTAGGGTGTTCATGTTTTACCTCTCAGGTGATTGCCGAAGACGCGATAATATTTTTGCTTTCTTTATCTTCATTAAAAGCATCATCAATATATTTTCCACACACCGGACACTCTATAATTCTATGTCTTGAATTAGCCATTGAATCACAAAAGTATTGTGTCCACAAGTTTTAAGTTGGCAGAATTATCAATAAGCGTATTTGTCATTTTTTAGCGTTCCTGTCCTATCTTAGATAGCTACTAATACTTAAAGTATTCATTCCGAGTGAAAAACTATGCCTAAAAGTTAAATTCACCCTTATTCAACTTACTTATTATAGGTAATTATACCACAGAAGCCAAAAATTGACATAAAAAATCCCCCATATTAGGGCGTTCCCCTTCGGGTCAGGCTTTTCGGGGTTCCGCGCTAACCGCGCTCCATTGCCTCCGGCAACGCTTCGCGCCCCTACAATCCTTAACGCATGGAAATATGATGGATTGCGCAGCTATTCGTTATTTTGCAATCCAATGACCAGTCTTTTTAGAACCTTCACGAGCAATGATATCTTTATCTCGTAAAGATTTTATTGCACGACTAACAGTTGGCATTGAAAATCCTGACAAAGAAGCAATCTCATTTGTTTTTACAAATGGATTTGTGAATTTAAATAATTTCTCGTAATATTTTTTCTTTGATATCAAGAGACTTTTGTTTTATGTCAAATTTCTTTTGTATAATGCGGAGTTTTCTCTCCAATGCAATATGCTTTTCACTTTTTAATTTGTGCGTATTATAACGCGAAACTACAATTCTACATACAATTTTATTAACATCATATTCATCAGAAAAAATTTTAATTGTCTTATTCAACTGCTCACAAGCATCATCTATGCCTTGTCCTTTCAGCTCAATCAGATAGCATAAATCATTTTCAACAATAAGAGCATAGTCACATTTTCTTGTTTGTGTAGATTTTATTAATCCTCCGTCCACACGAAAACCGAGAATTCGTTTTTTATTGCTGTTGTCAGCATAATAAGTCCGATTATTTTCAGTAAACGAAATTTTACTTTCTGTTTGAGAATATTTTAATTTGCTTTCAGGTATATCTTTTTTCTGTATCATGCGAACTCTATATCTTCCAGCTTTTGATAATCGGCATTTATCATTTCAGAGCAACCGTCTATCTCGCTATTATTTATCAAGTGCAAGTCATCAGAAATGATTGAGCGGATTTTTCCATTTTCGATTTTATATGCAGAAGCATTTTCAACAGGTATCTGATGATTCAACGGAATTACCCCTGAAGTATTTTTGCCCTGTTTTGTAAGATTTCCTGCGTAAATGCAATTATTCAACACCCCAAGTACATAAGGACTGTGAGTTGTAATCAGAAGTTGATTGCCTTGACTCTGATTTGCATGCAACACCAAACTTTCTACGATTTTTTTCTGATAATCCGGATAAAGATTTTGCTCAGGCTCTTCCACAATATTAATAAAGCGCATATTTATATATTTGTTTAGGGCTGCAATATTATCTTCCAGCTTCTCCTCAAGATTTTTAGTTCTAAGACCTGATGTAAAAAATACATCGATATTCTTTACAATTGATTCATCAGCTATAGAATTCAAAATAGAGTCTCTTTCAGCTGGACTTAAATTTCTTAATTTTTCTGAAACAGATTTTTCTACTTCAAGGCCAAGGAAATCTGTTACCAACATAAGTGGGATTACTGATTGCAAACCACTTGATGACATATTCAAAGGAACGGAGACATTGGATTCTTTTTCCGTAACTATAATCGAATCAGCGGATGAATCATATTTTATTGAATATTTGTCTAAGAATAATGTTCTGTTTGATTCCGTTATATTGGGAATATAACCTTTCTTTGCTTTACGAATTTCTTTTTGAAGCAAATCTAACATTGTTGGAAGTCGTTTAAGTTCGTCAACATTCTCTAAAACAGAAACGAGATTGCGCTCAGAAGGAATATACATGATTTTAGGGCGAGTATATTTCTCATTATCAGTGAATTCAATAGTAAATTTTTCATTATCAAGAGAAAAGTGACAGTAATCGCCAATATATTTTAAATCAGTCTTAGCAGAAAAATAAAAATCAGGAATGAGTTGATTTGAACATAATTTTATAAAGTCCTGTGCTGAAAAATCAGATGGAATATCAAAACCGCAAAAAAATGCTTTTTCAAGCCAAAGAAATGTAGAGTACAATTTTGCAACGGTACTTTTTCCAGCCCCCTGTTCACCAATAAAAACAGTTGCTTTACGAATTTCCATAAATCCGTCATTCTCAGAAAAACCTTCTTTTATTGGACCAAAATTTTTTACACGCAGCTTTGCCATCTACACTTTTCCTGAATATTGAATATTAGAAATTATTTTATTATATTTTCCCCAAAAATAAAAGATACAAAAAACGCCCCTCGCAAGAAATCATCTTCCTCGCAAGGGGCGTTCACATCATCTATGATTTTGCGTTAGCAAAATCGAATCCGTGTGAGTCGCAACCTTCGGTTGCTTAACGAGTTTACGCCGCAGGCAAGCTGCTAACGCAAACTCGCCCAAAACTACTTATACAACTCCACCAGTTTCTGCAAATGCTCAAAGCGTGCCTTAGCTGCCTGCTCGTTGCGGTCGAACAGCACTTTTGCGCGGTCCGGGAACTTGCGGGTCAGGGCTGAGTAGCGTGTCTCGTTGTTCAAGAACGCCTGGTAGCTTCCGTCGCCTTCTTTTGAAGTTAGGGTGAACGGATTCTTGCCTTCTGCCTTGAGTGCCGGGTTGAAGCTGAACAGGTTCCAGTAGCCGGCTTTTACGGCTGCCTTCATCTCGTCCTGGCAGTGGTTCATACCGCCCTTTACGCCATGCAATTCACACGGTGCGTAGCCGATGATGAGTGACGGGCCGTTGTATGCTTCTGCTTCCTGGATAGCCTTGAGAGCCTGTGCAGGATTTGCGCCCAGAGCAATCTGTGCCACGTAGACGTAGCCGTAGCTCATTGCGATTTCTGCCAAAGACTTCTTGCCCATTTCCTTACCAGCAGCCGCGAACTGACAGACTTCACCAATGTTAGAAGCCTTAGATGCCTGTCCACCTGTGTTAGAGTACATTTCGGTATCGAATACCATGACGTTGACGTTTTCGCCAGATGCGAGCACGTGGTCCAAACCGCCAAATCCGATATCGTATGCCCAACCGTCGCCACCGAAAATCCATACAGATTTCTTAGGCAGGTATGCTTTCTTCTCCAGAATCGGCTTTACACAGTCGCAATTAACTTTCTCAAGTTCTGCAACCAATGCTTCTGCTGCCGGAGAGTTGGTCAGCGTGTTGTCTTTTGTCTCAAGGAACTTAGCAAATGCGTCTTTCAAGCCTGCAGATGCCTTGTCGCTCTCTGCGATTTCCTTGATTGACTCAATCAGGTTGTCGCGGATGTATTTCTGTCCGCTATACATACCCAAGCCGTGCTCCGCGTTGTTCGACCTCCGTGTTGTGGACGAGAATTTTGCAGGCAAAATTCTCGCGGGGCTTTCGGTTTTTTTGGGCACGCAACATACGCCACTTCGTGTCGTTTACATGAGAAGAAATTATTAACACGCCGCTTATGCGGCTAGCGTATCCGTGTTGCGCCTATTGTGAACAATTTTCTTGCTTTTCGCCCAAGCAGGTCCTTTCTTTGAGTCCTTGTTGATTGTGTACGGTGCAGTCGCCGCAGGCCAAAAGGGCGTTCCCCTCACTTCGTTCGGGTCAGGCTTTCCGGGGTTCCGCGCTCTCGCGCTTCATTGCCTACGGCAACGCTTCGCGCCCCTACAATCCTTAACGCAGAAATTTATTTGAAAACAATCGCATAAACTGTTTATGAGTGATGCCGTTATTTCTTATTAGAGTTTTTTCGATAATTTTTTCATCAGGTTTGAAGGAATTTATATCAATTATACTACTAATATTTCTTGCATTATAGGCATAAATATTTCGCTCTTGAAATGCTTTGTAAATGCTCATTCCGTTTAAAAGTAGTTTTATAATTGATAGTTGCAATCGTACAAGTGAACAATTATAAGTTAAACTTTCTTCATTATAAAAGTATTTTTCCAATTTATAAAGTCTCTCTTCTCTTTCTTGCTCTCCACTATAGCCAGTTGTAGAAAACACTACGCCCTCGCATCTCCGAGTAATATCAAATAGCAAAGTTTGAATAAATTTCTTTTTTGTTTTTCGAAAAGCCATTGAAAAAGGGTAAATCGAAAAATGAATTTCAAATATGCATTTGTGCAATCTTTCAATGTTCTGCATTATCAATTCATAATCATCGATAAAACTACGGTGGTTTTCTATCTGATAAACATAATAAAACGCCATTTCAAGATTATAGGCAACCTTCTTTTTAGAACTAAAAGCATAGCATTGTGACAAAAAATATAAAATTACACTTGCTAAAACACTTCCGATAGCACCAATAATAATACTACTCAGCATATATCTTACAATAATGAGATTTGTAATAAAAATCTACTTTAAAATAAGTTTTATTCCAAATGGTCAATTCCCCAAAGTTCAGCAGGGAAATCTATTTCAACATCTTGCACTGTTGTTTCAACACTCAAAATACAAACAAAATAATTATTTATTTGTTTTAAGATAGTTCCCTTTATAAGGAAATTGTTTTCATCTGCCTTAAACTGAGGGTATTCAATTCCTTTGAAAGTAATGTGTTCTAATTTCTCGTTATAATCGCTTTTGTAATTCTTGATTATGTCATCCTCAAAAATAAGTGTTTTCGTGCCTATAACAGATATTTCACTGCTTGTCCCATAAGTCATAGACAACAATTCATCGGCTTTGTCGGTAAAGAGAAATGAATATGGCATGGGTATATTACCTACCATTTCTAAGGTTATTTCATTTCCGTTGAAGTATTTTGTTGGTTTAACTCTTGTATCGTCAATGTTACAAAGAATTGACGAACTAAAATCTTTATTCGGATAATACATATAACAATCAACAACATCTCCTACTTTATAATTCATTCCATACTCATTTATTTTAAAAGTTACAGTTCCATTTATATCACCATAGTTTTCTTCAGAATAAATATATGGTTCAAATGCGTCTGCCGTACTCTCTCGGCGATAATATTGAAATGAAACTTTAACAATCCGATTCTTGTCATAAGGATAAGTTGCTTGTGGGTATTTTGATATTTCAATATAAAAAGAATTTGTATAGTTTTTTCCATTTTCAGTGTATAAAACTGTAATTTTCTGATAGGAAATCTCATGCGAACTATCAAAGCCTACAAACTGAACAAGGTTTGTAATATCTTTATCAGTGCGACCGATATAATTTGCTTTTACAACAATGCCGTCAGAATTAAATTCTTCGCCAATATAATAACTTGTTTTTGAAGGGGTTTTTGTAATCGATATACCCGTCATATAAACTTCATTATCTTCTTCTAACAAGTCACATGAAAAGAAGTTTAATGAGAACAATGATAAAAAAATCATAAAACTTATGAAACTGTAGTATTTCTTAAAAAACATAGAATTATCCCTAGTTAAAATTTGAATATTCGTAAAATATTATACGATATATCCTATTAAAAAGCAACGAAAATTTGAAGTATAAATAACGAGTAATCGTAAAGATGTTTTTATGGATATACTCGAAAAAATCACACAAATGCGACTTGAAAAAGGTTGGACAGAATACGAACTTGCGGAACGAGCGGAACTTACTCAATCCACCATTTCATCGTGGTACAGAAAAAAACTCATTCCTTCAATTCCTTCACTGGAACATATTTGCAGCGCATTTGGTATTACGCTTTCACAATTTTTTCTAGACGATGATTGTTTTTCAGAAAAAGTTTCAAAAGACCAAATTGAAATTTTAAAACGATGGAATAAATTAACAAAAGAGCAACAGAAAAAACTTGCAGATTTCTTGGATTCAGTTTTTTAAAATACTGGCGGAACAAAGCAAATCTCACGCAGGAGCAGCTTTCTGAAAAAATCGGCTACGGGGGCGAATACATTTCCGAAATCGAAAGCCGAAACATGTTTCCCCAGCCCGAAACGATTGACGCGATTGCGACCGCGCTGAACATAACACCCGCCCAGCTTTTTGAAGCGCAAGGCTGCCCGAAAAACACCATTTGCTTTGACAAGCGGGAATTTGTGAAAGAGATTTCCGAAGGACTTTACGAGCGACTGAATCAGAGCATGGTGGAATATTTTGAAGGGAAGGTGTAGTATCTCCCTACTAAATCACATCAGGCGTTTTTCCCTCGCTTATATCCAATGCTTTTTTTGTGATTGCGTAGGATTTTTGTATCATTTTTAATTTTCGTTCCAACAGCCTGTATTTTTCGCTCTGAATTTTATGAGAATTAAATCGGGAAACAACAATTCGACCCACAAATTTTTGCATCTGATATGTTTCTTTAAAATATTCTAGCGTAATGCGCAGTTGCTCACACGCTTCATCAACGCTCGCGCCTTTCAATTCAATCAAATAGCATAAATCATTCTCTACGACTAACGCACAATCACATTTTCTTGTGTCTGTTGATGTTACCAATCCGCCATCTACCCAAAAACCAAGGATTTGTTTATTTTCTTTGTTATGCGCAGTGTAAGTTCTAGTTTTTTGCGTAAATGAAATTATATTTTCGCAGTGAGAATACTTTAAAGCCCGTGCAGGAATGTCAGATTTTTGTATCATGAGAATTCTATGTTTTCCAATTTTTGATAGTCGGCATTTATGATTTCTGAACAACCATCAATCTCGCTGTTGTTTATCAAATGCAAGTCATCGGAAATGATTGAACGGATTTTTCCATCTTCAATTTTGTATGCAGAAACTTTCTCGACCGAGACCTGCCGATTCAGCGGAATTACCGAAACGCAATTTTTGCCCTGTTCGGTGAGATTTCCCGCATAAATGCAATTGTTCAGAACTCCGAGAACATACGGACTATGCGTGGTAATCAGAAGTTGGTTGGTAAAATTCTGATTTGTATGCGATACAAGACTTTCCACAATTCGTTTTTGATAATCAGGGAAAAGGTTCTGCTCAGGCTCTTCAACAATATTAACAAAACTCATATTAATGTACTTTTTAAAAGCAAAAATAAATTCTTTTATGCTTTTTTCAAGATTCGCAGTTCCAAGACCTGAAGTGAAAAATATTTCCAAATTCTTCCTGAACTCTTCATCTGTTATTTTAGACAAAATTACATTTTGTTCAGAAGTGCTTAAATTTTTTAATTTATCCAATATTGATGATTCAATTTCAAGACCAAGAAAATCTGTTACTATCATAAGCGGAATCACTGATTGCAAGCCGCTCGATGACATATACAAAGGAACAGAAACACCCGAATTTTTATCCGTAATGACAATAAAATCCCTTGATGAATCATATTTTATTGAATATTTATGCATAGAAAGAGTCCTATGTGATTCCATAAGATTCGGGATAAACTCTCTCTTTGCTCTTTGGATTTCCTTTTGCAATAATTTCAACATCATTGGCAGATTCTTAGTTTCATCAACATTTTCCAAAACAGAGACAAGATTCCGCTCCGACGGAACATACATTATTTTTGGACGAATATAGTTATCAGAATCGATGAAATCAGCAGTAAAAGTTTCATTGGCAAAAGAAAAAATGCAATAACTACCAATATATTTAAAATCAGTTGCTTTATTAAAATAAAAGTCGGGAAGAAGTTGGTTTGAACACAACTTGATAAAATCTTGCGTTGAAAAATTATTTGTAATGTCAAAGCCGCAAAAAAAAGCTTTTTCAAGCCAAAGAAAAGTCGAATACAACTTCGCAATCGTGCTTTTTCCGCTTCCTTGCTCGCCGATAAAGACAGTTACTCTGCGAATCTCCATAAATTCGTCATTTTCCGAGAATCCGTCTTTTATCGGTCCGAAGTTTTTTACGCGAAGTTTTGCCATGCATGCTACCTTATGTTCTCGCCCTTAAAATTGTTCGGTCGGTGCTTTGCGCCGCCAATCTGCTCGTCTTTGGGGAAGTGCGAGAGTGGCAAATCCACATGACCGTCCGTGCAGAGCGGAATATCGTACTGCGTAATCTGATAGCCCTTCGTCAAGTCCGGGTAAAAATAGTGCTTGCGGTCAAACTTCGTAAAATGCGCGATGTTGCAGTTGAGTGCAAGCCCCGCCACCGCGCCCAGCTCCACATAGCCCTTGCTGATTCGCGGCATCGCCCCCGGAAGCCCCAAGCACACCGGGCACACGCGCGTGTTCGGCATGCCGCCGTACCGGTTTTCGCACGCACAGAACGCCTTTGTTTTTGTCAAAAGCTGCGTATGAATCTCGCAGTCGATTACGATTTCGTATTTGTCGATTGCCATAATTTCCTCAAAAATATATTCAGATACAGTGTAGCGAATTTGTGCGAGAATTTATAGTAGGTTTGGGGAGAAATTTTTAGAGAGATATTTTTTTTACTTTCTTTTTCACAAAATTTTCAGTATCTTTTGTGTATGTCCGTAACCGGTCTTTCGAAATTTGTTGAACTTCTCAGAAAATACCGTGAAAAACTTTCCGACACGGAAAAAGCATGGATTGAAAGTGCAAAAACAGGCTGTAAAAAAGTTACTTACACGACAAACAACGGACACCACACCTATATCGCAGAATTTTACGAGCATCCTAACCGCATTCATAATGATGCATATAAAAAAGAAAAGTACATGGCAACAATACTCGCATCATTCGGGCTAACCGTCTATCTCATCAAAGAAACAAGTAACGGTGGAAGCAAAATCGATGCGCTTGTAAATGATATTCCCATGGATTTTAAAATGGTCGGACAGGGAAACAGTGCGATAAAACAAAACTACCAAAAAGGTATGGATAAGCAACACTGTATGGGCATTGTCGTGCACCTAGAGACTGAAAGAACATACACCGTAAAAATAAAGGGAATCTTGCGCGAAGTTCCTTTAGAAAAAGCCGTCGAAAGTTATACAAAAAGCCATACAAACGGATTGCTTGCTATTTGGATTGAAGACTCGCAAAGTTTTAAGACATTCGACATGCAAAAAATAAGGGCTGCACATAACAATGCAACCCATGGCAATGCGTCGGCAGAATACTCGCCCCAGCACTAATGTAAATATACGGTGGCAAGGGGAAAAAGTCAAGGGAATTTTTAGGGCGTTCAAATAACGCCAACAACAATGGGCGTTCCCCTACGGTCGCTTTGCTCCCTTCGGGTCAGGCTTTTCGGGGTTCCGCGCTCTCGCGCTTCATTGCCTACGGCAACGGCTTCGCCGCCCCCTACAATCCTTAACGCAAGTTTTCTATTCTGTATTATTTATTAATCAGAAACCTTCTCAGTCCTCTTTTTCTTAGATTTTTTTTGAGGCTTTCGAGAAACATTTGATACTGCAACAAAACTTTCTACATATGAAATACCCGTATTAGTTAATTTATATGCACCTTTCTGTCCTGTCTCCGTTGCTGCCATAAGATAAGATTTTTTTACAAGCTCAGCCAAAACTGCCGAAGGATTAGAAGGAGCCTGTTCTTTTGCTTGCACGAAATCCTTTTTTAGTTCTGCCCCAGTTACAGTTTCTCTTCCACCTTTTTCATAAAAATAAATAAGACATACAGCCTTATCTATTAAGGTTTGCGGAGATTTTTCTTTTAGAAATTCATTTATACTCATATCTGAAAGCACCGCTGACTTATCTACTTCAGATTGTGGTAATAATGTGTTCGATGTTGTCTCAGTGTTATAATTTGAAACGGGAGTCTCCAAAACTTTTAATGCAGGGGAAAGTATTTTCTCAAATACAAAATCCCTCTCAGCAGCAATATAATCCGCATCACCTTCAAGGGCAATTTCAACTTGACCAATTTTCACTGAATACTTATTAGACATATATACCTCCAAAAATTATACGATTCCAGCTTTAGTATATAATTCTTCTAGCATAGCCCGATAATGCAACTGAATATCATCAATATCTTTAACCGATGCTAAAAAAGTAATACTATGCGCAGAATAATTTCCTAATTCTCGAAACTTATCTAAATCTGCCCTAGTATTCCGTGATAAAGCAAGTGTATCATTCGCCTTTGCATCAGAAACGATTCCTTCCAACATTATATAGTTACCATCTTTCTTTATTGCATCTTGAATAGAAAGTTTTTCGTATGCATGAATCAGCATAATTTCAAAAAGCCGTCGCATCAAAACAAAGCACGCGTCATAACAGGCATTTTTGTACGAACAATTAATTTCTTTTACTAATGTTGTTAAATAAGAGCGTTTATTACAAAACTTTTCCTCAGGTAAATACTCACTGTCTGATATTAAAACTTTTGTATTTTTCCACAAATTACCATATTCTCTTTCTAACAATTCAAGATTCTTACGAACAAATTCTAAAGAAGTTTTATCAGAATTTGAAGTTGTAAATATTTTTTCTCCAAGTAGTTTTGTTTTTAGCCTTGCATAATTAGGCTGAGAAAAACCAAAATCTAAAAACAAGTGTTCGATTGTCTTACTATTGAAAATACTAATTCCCTTTTCTTTATAAAGGAAGTAACACAACAATTGGGCTTTTTCAAATTCTTTTTTATTTAAGACATCAAATTTTTCCGAAAACTCCAAAACCGTCATAGTTTATTTCTAATACCTATATAATTTTAATATAACAAATTTTTCTTAAAACGGCAAATTTTTAGTCTAAAATTTCTCAAAATTTCCCGCAACATCAGAAAGCAGTTTAATCTTATCCGAAGAAAGTTCTTCGCATTTCTCAATCAAGTCATGGTATTTGTGATAAAAATGCAGTGCTTGGGATTTTTCCAAATTCGCTTTGTCATCGGTCGCCTTTGATTTTTCGGGCAAGCCTAAAAGATACTCCAACGAAACATCAAGATAATCCGCAATTTTTAGCGCCATATCTGCGAGAGGAACACTGTTGTTGGAAATGCCTTTGCTTATCGTGGTGGGGTCAAAGCCAAATGCTTGCGCTAATTCTTTGCGAGACTTGCCTTGATATTTCAATTCTGAATCTACATTTTCCCAAAATCCCATAATAAAAGATTGGTGAAAAGTATCATTTTAATCTTTGCATAAATGATTGAATTCATTACAATTAGAAAGATGATTTGGTTCATTTTTGTAAAAAGATGAACCAAATCACAAGGCAAAAGATGACAAATGAAAATCTAAGACGAGCAGATGCCGCTAAAAACGACGAGTTTTATACGCAATTTCAAGATATTCAAAAAGAAATAAATGCGTATCTTGAATATGACGCAAATGTTTTTAGGAACAAAACAGTTCTACTTCCCTGTGACGACCCCGAATGGAGCAATTTTACAAAATTCTTTGCTCACAATTTTGAGACACTTGGATTAAAGAAACTCATTTCAACTTCGTATGCCGCTGATTCAAAGCCAAAGGAAATAGATTATCAACCAACATTATTCGAATCTGTAGACCCGCGATTTGATGTGGCAAAGACGAGACGCAAAGGCAAAATTTTTACTCTCACAGAAGATGAAAACAAAGACGGAAAAATCAATTTTGATGATTTGAAATGGGATTATCTTGACGGTGACGGAGATTTTAGAAGTAACGAAGTAAAACGATTGCGTGATGAAGCTGATTTTATCATCACAAATCCGCCATTTTCTCTGTTTCGTGAATTTATGGCATGGTTGTTAGAAAGCAAAAAGAATTTTTCAGTCATTGGAAATATAAACGCGCTTTCATATAAGGAAATATTCCCCTTAATTAAGGAAAACAAACTGTGGCTCGGAGCAACGAATTTTAACACAGGAATGTATTTTAGAGTTCCCGAGAGTTTTATTTATGCATCTTCTTATAAATTTGAAAAAGAACAAAATGGAGTTAAAGTAAATAGAGTTCCTGGAGTCTGTTGGTTTACAAATATTGAGCACGGTCGTCGTCATCAGCCATTATCTTTAATGACAGAAAATGAGAATCTCAAATATTCAAAACATAAGGAAATAAAGGGTATAGGGTATAAAAAATTTGATTTTATTGATGCCATAAATGTGCCTTTTACAGATGCAATTCCGTCTGATTATACAGATGTAATGGGAGTACCTATAACTTTTTTGGATAAATACTGCCCTAACCAATTTGAAATCATTGATGGTCTTAATCGATATACAATTCTTGATGTCCATAAGAAAAACGATTGGGCTATCCAAAATCATAAACATCTAACAAGTATTGATGGCAAGCCGCAATATTTTAGAATTCTCATTCGAAAAAAAGGAGACTAACTAATGCACACCGAACTTCGCACTGATTTTACAATTGAGCAGATTTGCAAGGGATTTGTCTACAACGAACTTGAAGGCAAAGGTCTTTACGGTTTAAACGGCGATTTAATTATTCAGCCAGAATATCAGCGCAATTATCTGTACGCGGACGGCAGAAAAGATGTTGCCGTTATTGATTCGGTTTTGAAGGGCTACCCACTCGGTCTCATTTATTTCAATAAGCAACCCAACGGAAAATATGAAATTCTTGACGGACAACAACGGATTACATCAATTGGTCGTTATGTAACAGGAAAATTCGCCGTTAAAATTAATGGCATGGAACATTATCTTTTTAATATGCCAAAAGATATGCAGGAAAAAATTCTGCAAACAAAACTGCTTGTCTACATTTGCGAGGGCGAAGAAAGCGAAATCAAGGAATGGTTCAAGACGATTAACATTGCGGGCATTCCGCTCAACGAGCAGGAGCTTTTGAACGCAATTTATTCAGGCACATTCATCACAAAGGCAAAGGAGCAGTTTTCAAACTCGAACAATGCGATGATTCAGAAATGGTCGTCGTATGTCTCTGGCACGGCGAATCGGCAGGATTTTCTGCACACGGCGTTGGAATGGGTCGCCGCGCACAACGGGCAGTCTATCGAACAGTATATGAGCCTTCACCGCAACGACGGCGACATCAGCGAACTGAAAACCTATTTTGACACGGTGATTGACTGGATTGACGCGACCTTCAAGGACACCGTTTCCGAGATGCGCGGGCTTGAATGGGGCAGAATCTACGAGACCTACCATGCAAACGGCTACAACGCGGACAAGGTGTGGGCGCGCGTGACGGAACTGCTTGCAGACGATTTTGTGACGAACAACAAGGGCGTGTTTGAGTATGTGCTTGGCGGCGAGTCGGATAAATCGCTTCTGAACATCAGAATGTTTGACGAGCGCACAAAACGCGCCAAGTATCAGAAGCAGACGAACGATGCGGAGAAGAAAGGCATCTCAAACTGCCCGATTTGCGCCGTCTGTGACAACGCGAACAAAACAAAAATCTGGAAACTGAGCGAAATGGACGCCGACCATGTTTCCGCATGGAGCAAAGGCGGCTCAACGGATATTTCAAACTGCGAGCTGCTGTGCAAGACGCACAATAGGGCAAAAGGAAACAGGTAGTTAGATAGCAAAAAAATGCCTTTACTTACAACCAAATTCCACAAAACCGAAGCAAACAAAAGGCAACGCCCATAGAGCGCATACATGCGTTTTGCTGGTACGGCAATGTATCGCAAAAATCAAGCAAATCCGCCGTTCGATAAAAAGCTTCAAAAACACTGTCGGCATTTCTGTCATCAAGTCTGTTCAGGCTGTCACCAAATTCGTATAATTTATGCGCACCTGTAACAGCAGTCCTAAACTGTGCGCAAGAATCATAACCGTTTATTCCATAATTGTAGTACATAACCACCTCTGTGTATTACTAGTGTGAAGTATCGAGATAGAATGATAGCACTTCTGAGCAAATAAGGCAAGCACCCTACACATTAAACAAGTTTAATTATATTTAAATATGTTTAATTTTTGAAAAAAAATTAGGAAAAATTATTTCAATTCCTCTATCTCGATCGTTGTCCGTAACACAATTTTATGCGCTCTATAAAATTGTGTTTGGGTATTACTATAAAGCGGGCTTGAATTCGGGTGTTTCAAATTACACGCATACGCTTTCTTAAATTTAAATTTTTCAATATTTTCTCCGAACTCTGCAATTGTGCTTTCCAATTGTTTTACCGCATGAGGAAGCCAATTTTCCCGCTCGTTTTTCAATTCAATGAAGCAAACCGTCTGCTTTGTGCCGAGCATGGCATCACAACGGTTGTCGGATTCTTCCTCGCCCTCGTCATTAGTTCGTGTTAAAGAAATTTCCGCATTATTGTCTATCGGAACAAACAGATAATCATCACGATTATTGCAAATGACCGTAGCATTCCATTTTTCCGAGTCATCATACACAATTTTTGTGGGAAATTTGCCGTTCGTATCATCGGGGTCAACGATTCCAAATTTTTTGACAGGAGAAACGAATTTTGCATAGTCAAAGAAATTTACTGACAAAATTCTTCCTCCAAGTCCAGCAACTCCGCAAACCGCTCGTTTCCGTCCGCAAGAGCCTTGTTCAGAAGATTCGCGTCCGACGGCAGATTTTCGTACGGTTTGAGCAGGGCAATTGAGCCGTCCTCTTTTGTCTCATAAATCGAAATCTTTTCGCCCGCCACCGCAGATTTTACAGGTACACTTTTTTCTATCCGCTCTGACGGCACGCCTTTTTTGAGCAATTCCGCCGCCTTTGCGCTTTGCGTAAGGTATGAAAGCATATATGGGCTGTGCGTGGTTATCATCAGCTGATTGTGTTCGTTGGTGTTCATGCACTCCAAAAGTTCAAACAGCACCTTGCCTTGCGATTCGGGGTAGAGATTTTGTTCAGGTTCTTCCACGATGTTGATGAAACAAGTGTTGAAGAAGAAATGCAAAAGCAATGACAGTTTCTCTTTCATAGACTCAGAAATAGTCTGTCCATATAATAGCTGTTCAAAATAACTGAGCGTAACTTCTCGACCAAGTGGACTATCGCCTTGCCTGAGCCATTCTTTTATTTCTTCTCGTCCATTAACACTGAGGCGGTTTATATTTCTCAGAAAATCGCCAGAAACATCATCAGCCAAAAATCTTGCGACTAAAGAAATGGGGGCAACGGATTGTATTCCGCTTGAAGAATTCAAAATATCGATGATACCATTCTCTGTCAAAACTTTTGTTGAAAGGGTCTGGCGGTCATACTGAAGTTTTACATTTGAGATGGGAAGGTCAAACAAACCCGATTCCGAATGCTTTTTTGCTTTATTATATTCCTCCAAGAGAATAGAAAGCATCAGAGGAAGATTTCCTATATTATCCGCATTATCAACAACGGTTAGTAAATTCCGTTCAGCAGGAATATACATAATCTTAGGACGGTTATAACTCAACAAGGAATTATTAAAATCTTTTGCAAGTTCTTGAGAAAAAGCATTATTCTTAAAAGAAAAGGTGCATGTATGTCCAATATATTCGATTTCGGTAGATTCCGTAAAATATTCGTGAAGTCTTTGTTGCGAACAAAAAGAAATAAAATCGGTATTTGGTATGATTTTCTTGCCAAGACCTGTTTTTACAAAAGACTTTTCCAACCAAGTCAATGTTGAATACAATTTCGCAATCGTGCTTTTTCCTGTCGCCTGATTACCGCAAATCACTGTGACTGGCGTGATTTCCATAAAACCGTCATTTTCCGAGAAGCCTTCTTTTATTGGTCCAAAATTCTTTACGCGCAGTCTTGACATCTACACTTTTCCTTCAAATCGAATACTAGAAATCATTCTATTATATTTTTTCTAAAAATAAAAGAGTACATAAAAAAATCGCTCCCCACAAGAATATTTCTCGCAGGAAGCGGTTTCTCAATTACCAGTCATCATCGGGCATTTCGCCCAATGACAAACATCTTACTTATACAATTCCACCAGCTTCTGCAAGTGTTCGAACCGCGCCTTAGCCACCTGCTCGTTCGCCGTTCGCTTGCGCGAACTTACCGAGTTTGCCTTTCGGCAAACTCGCAATTAGGCAACTTTACTTGTATAGTTCGACAAGCTTTTGCAGATGTTCGAATCGTGCTTTCGCGGCTT
>JAFSTK010000010.1 GCA_017450535.1 Treponema sp. | reverse complement strand
TGGTTCTGTTGTCGCGCTGGAAAAATTAACCGCAAAACTTGCAAGCGGTGAACTTTCACACGGAAAACTTTACGGCATGGAAGATTTATTTTAATAGAAGAGACATTAAAGGCAGTGCTTGTAGCGCTGCCTTTTTAGCGTGTACGCCGTATGCGCATAAAAAGCTGTTCTTTTGTTATCGTTGTCCAGACGGGGCGGCCATGCGGACAATGCGGGTCGGGGAGTGCGAGCGCATCTTTTGCGAGTTGCGCGCTTGTCGCTTTGTCCAGCACATAGCCGTCTTTTACCGCCGCCTTACATGCAGTCATCGCGGCGACTTTCCAGATAATTTCATTTACGCTCACCTGTGTCACTAAAAGCGCGTCATGTAAATCTTGTTCGGTTCCTTTCCAGCGCACGGGGACAGTGGAAAACTCAAAGCGGCCTTCGGCGGTTTTTTCTCCCGTAAAACCAGCGTCGGCAAGCGCAGAAAGATTTGCGGAAATGTAGTTATCTTCTTCTGCGGAAGAAGTGGTGATAACGTACGGAACTAAAAGCGGTTGTTTCTCGCCGCCGTTTGCAAGAATCTTGTCAAACAAAATGCGTTCGTGCGCGGCGTGCTGGTCGATGAAGTAGAGCGTATTGTCTTTTTCTACCAGAATGAATGTGCCGAGCGCGTTTCCGATGTACGTGATTCCGTCAGAATCCGCGGTGGCGGGCGCAAACATTGGTGTGCTTTGCGAAGAAGTGAAATCCGTTGCGGATGGTGAAAAGTCTCCCGTGGACTGCGAAAGCGGCGTGCTTTGTGGCGGCGTGTCGTCGAGCGCGGAAAGAGCCGCTTCTGCTAAGCGCGATGTGTGCGTAAAAGAAGAGAATGCCTTTTCTGCGGCGGGCGCGCGGTCGTAGTCAAAAAAACGTGAGCGGAAATCGGAATTATTTTTTTGCGGGGGCGCATCATTTTGTGTGCTGAAAGTGTTGCTTTGCGCGCCAAATGTGTTTGGAGTCGAGCTGAAAGAGTTGTCCTGCGGCTCTGCAATCAGTCGTTCAGAAAAATCCATCTGCGGCTGCTCAAAACGGTTTTGTACTTGCGCATAACTTGATGTCTGCCGTGCGTTTTCCTTATCGGCAACTGTGTTCATCTGCGTCCAGTTGCGCTCAACTGTGTCGTTATCTCGCGAAGCCTTTATACCATAAGCGCGGAAAAATGAGCGCACAGTGGAACTTACGTCGTGATGCAGTTCTGAGCTGTCTTTGAAACGCACTTCTTTTTTTGCGGGGTGGATATTAAAGTCCACGAGCGCAGGATTCATTTCCACGAAGAGCGCGGCGACGGGATGAGTTCCGTTTGGAAAAAAGCCCTGACAACCGTATTCTACCGCCTGCATAAGCGAGTATTCCTGCACACGCCGTCCGTTTACGTAGATAAAAAGCTGTTTGCGGTCATTTCTCCAGACTGCCGGCTCACCAATGACAAGACGGAACGACCAATTTTCCGCGCTTGCTTTGAGCTCAGAAAAAAGTGCGGGACTTTCTTTGATTTCAAGGGCGGCTGTAAAGCGGTCTGCAAGAGATACGTCACGCGGCAAATCATAGCGGATTTGTCCGTCAATTGAGAGACGGAATGCGATGTCGGTGCGGGGAAGCGCTTTTTCAACAAAGGTTTCGCGGCACATCATCGTTTCGCTGGAGGCGCGCTTTAAGAATTGGCGGCGGGCGGGAAAGTTTTCAAAAAGCCCCTCGCTCATAACAATCGTGCCTTGTCCGTTTTGTACGGGCGGAATTGTTTCGATGATGTGGTCTTCGGTGATGGACGCGCGCATTTTGTTGGTGCCGCTCATGATGGAAAGCCTGCTCACGGCGGCGATGGAAGCCAATGCTTCGCCACGGAAACCAAGTGTGGTGAGGTTGAGCAAGTCTTCTGCATTGCTGATTTTGCTGGTGGCGTGGGGGCGGGCACATGCAGCCAAATCGTCATGCGTCATGCCGCTTCCGTTGTCCGCGATGCGGATTTTTTCGATGCCGCCGCCTGCAATTTCTACGCTGATGTCGGTTGCGCCCGAGTCAACGGCATTGTCCATGAGCTCGCGCACAATGGCACAGGGGCGGTCGATGACTTCTCCCGCGGCAATTTTTCGCGCAACATCAACGCTTAAGGTGCGGACGGGGCGACGGTTCTTCTGCGAATTTGTTTCCGTTTGACGTGAGTCTTCTTCACCCATTCTGGCGAAGTCCTTCAACTGGTGCGCCCGCACTGCCAGTTCCTGCATCTGCGGCGGCAAATAAGTCGAGCTCAGGAGTGTCTTCGGTGTTGGGTACGGGCTGGTTCATCAAAATCTGGATTTTCCCTTCAATTTTTTCAATATCTTTTTCCAGCGTCTTTGCGAGCTTGATACCTTCTTCAAAATCTTTGAGGGCATCTTCGAGAGAGATATCAGTCCGTTTTATGTCGTTGGTAAGCTGTTCGAGCTTCGCCAAATTTGTCTCAAAGTCTTTCATGCAGTCAGTGTAGCACGATTTTTGTCCTTTTGTCAGTAGGCTTGCGGCGGGAACGCCCTCATGGTAGAATAAAACTTGTTGAAGGACGGAGAAATGGAAAAATCGCGGGCAAAAAATAATCGTACGCTTACGCTTGAGCCAGAGGAAATGGGGACGCTCAGGGGACGGCTGCTTGATGAACAGGCGGTCAGAGGTGGCGCGTCGATTGAAAACCGGATTCTGCATGGGGATATGATGAGAATGCTGCAGTTTGTGCCGGATGAATTTGCCGATTTGATTATCATTGACCCGCCGTATAATTTGACTAAGGATTTTAACGGGCTTCGCTTCAATTCCCGCTCCTCGGAAAAATATGAGGAATATCTGGACAGCTGGTTTCCGCAGGTCTGCAAAAAACTGAAGGCGGACGGTTCGCTCTATTTGTGTGGTGACTGGAAATGTACTGCCGCGCTTCAGCGTACGCTAGAAAAAGAGCTTGTAATTTTGAACCGCATTACGTGGCAACGGGAAAAGGGGCGCGGCGCAAAGGCAAACTGGAAGAACGGCATGGAAGACATTTGGTTTGCGGTGAAAAATCCTGACGATTATTTTTTTAATCTGGACGCGGTGAAAATCAGGCGGAAAGTGCTGGCTCCTTACAAGGTGAACGGTGTTCCGAAAGACTGGGAAGAGGGGGAAGCTGGCAATTTTAGACTCACTTGTCCTTCAAATTTTTGGGACGACATAAGCGTTCCGTTTTGGTCCATGCCGGAAAATACTGACCATCCCACGCAAAAAAGTGAAAAACTCTATGCAAAACTGATTCTCGCCTCTTCGGAAAAAGGTGATATGATTTTTGACCCGTTTATGGGAAGTGGGACTGCATGCGTGACGGCGAAAAAATTGGGAAGACGGTTCTGTGGCATTGAATTGAACGAGGAATACTGTCTTTTGGCGCAAAAACGGTTGGAGCGTGCGGAAAAAGATACGGTCATTCAGGGATATGAGGACGGTGTTTTTTGGGAACGCAACGCGCGGTGAAGTGTATGACAAAAAGTATACAGATGATGCTGATTGATATTCTGATGACTCTTCTTTCAGTTGTGTTGATGGGCGGCACCTTGTTGTTTTTTGATGAAAGGGTACATCAAGTGCTGGGAATGCTGATGCTCGTGCTTTGGATTTTACACGTTGTTTTGCATCGTCGTTGGTATTCGTCGATTTTTCGGGGACGATATGTGCCGTACCGCATTATGCAAACGGTAGTGAATGTGGGAATCTCTGTATGCGCGTTTTTTGTTGTGTTGGGCGGACTGATGATGGCATGGTTTATGCCTGTGCATTTTAATATGAGAACTGCGCTTTCAATTCATTTGGTCTACTCTCACTGGTATTATCTTTTTATGTGCGCGCATGTGGGAATGCATCTGGATATGATTTTTTCTCATCTTTGCGGGAAGAAGCCGACTGAGACCAGCGCAAAAGCAAAAGGTGTGTTGCTCGCCAAACGGATTGCGCTTGCTCTTGTGTGCGGATATGGGGTGTATGCGTTTATCCTGCGAAGGGTTCCGCTGTATCTTTTTTTACGCCAACGCTTTTTCTTTTTGGATCTTGAGCGCGGTTACATTCTGTTTGCTGTGGACTACATCTCAATTCTGGTGCTGTTTGCTTCTCTCGCGCATTATTTGGGAAAAATTCTTCGGCGACGGGCGCGCGAAAAATAGAGACGTACTTTCTTGGTTACAGTACCGTCGCCCGGATGGTGCCTTCTGCCGGGATAATTTCCAGCGTTTTGCCAGAGGCGGTGTCCTGAGGTTTTCTGATGATTTTCTTTGTCTCGCTGTCACGCACCATCGCATATCCTCGCGCGAGAATTGTCTGAGGACTTGCGCTTTCCAAAATCTGTACGCATTGTTCGATACGGGCTTTTGTGTCCTCGGCTTTGCGCTGCATGTTCTCCAGAAGCGCGACCTTAGCGTTGTCCAGACGGGCAAGCAACGGCTGTTCAATTGTACGGAAACGGACTTCCATGTGGTACGGGTCAAATGATTTTATGAGCAGTTTAAGCCGCTCTGTTTTTGCCTTCATCGCGTCGTAGATTTCGTTCTTGCATTCGCCGATACCCTGTACAATTTCGCTCTGAATCGGCACGACAAGTTCAGCGGCGGCAGACGGGGTAGGGGCACGTATATCGGCGACATAGTCGCTCAATGCCCAGTCAATTTCGTGTCCAACCGCGCTCACAACAGGAATCTCGCTTGCGGCAATCGCTCTCACCACACATTCTTCGCTGAACGGAAGCAAATCTTCCAGTGAGCCGCCGCCTCGACCTACAATCAGCACGTCGCACAGCTCAAAATCATTTGCAATCTGAATCTGGCGGGCAATCGTCTCTGCGGCTCCGTCTCCTTGCACCAGCGCGGGCAAAATTACCACGGACACGCATTTATTTCGGCGGCGGGTAATTTGCAGGATGTCGCGCAAAGCTGCGCCTGTGGGACTTGTCACAACGCCTACCGTGCGCGGAAAAAATGGCAGGCGTACCTTGCGCTCGGTTGCAAATAATCCTTCAGCCGCAAATTTTCGCTTGCGTTGCTCAAGAATCTGCAGTATGTTGCCTTCGCCCGCAATTTCCATGGATGTGATGATAATCTGGTAGCTTCCCCGCGGCGCATACACAGAGATGGAACCTTTACAGCGCACTTTCATGCCGTCTTTTGGGGCGAAGGTAAGGGAAGCCGCGCGTCCACGGAACATAACTGCGCTGATTTGTGCGCCTTCGTCTTTGAGCGTAAAATACAAGTGTCCGGAAGCGTTTGGACGGTAATTGGAAATCTCGCCTTCCAGCGTAATGTTTGGAAATGTCGCCTCTAAAATCTCACGCAGAAACGAGGTGAGCGAGGAGACGGAAAATACGGTGTCGGAAGAAGCGGGGACTTGTGACATACAGCGATTTTATACTCAAACGATTTCTTTTTCAATTGCCCTGTTTTGGGGGGAGTTACTATAGTCTAAATGAAATATCTATGATACCCTTTAGAATGAGAAAAATGCATAGGAGTCTTTTTATGAGTATCAAGTCAAAAAGAAATTATTCTTTGTCATTTAATGGACTATTCAAACGGCTTTTTCATCTTTTTGCTGTCGGATTTTTTGCGACCGCAATGCTTTTGTCATCATGTTCGCTGTTTGATTCTGAAAATGGAGGCAAGGTTGTCGTTCGCATTGACGGACAGATGGCAGAGCAAAATTTGTCTGATGTACAAGACCAGACTGTATTCCGTGCAGGAAGCGGACCTGACGCAGGTGTGTTAAACGGATTATTCATGGATATTACCATCAACGGGGGGTATTCGGAAACGAAAACGGTCTCTCTTAATTCTGAGACTCAGACGCAGGTTACTTTTTTTGATATACCCATCGGGATAAGTGTGTATATTACGGCAAGTGCCTATGCGATGAAAAATGGAGATAAAACCGTTTATTACGAAGGAACGTCTGAAATCTTCACGATAAAAAGTGGCACAAATGAAGTGTCCCTTACCATGCAGCGTAAGAATACTGAACCGGTCAAGCCAGAAGAACCTGAAGAGCCAGA
>JAFSTK010000093.1 GCA_017450535.1 Treponema sp. | reverse complement strand
TCCATTTTGCTTTTTTTGAATAAGCTGATTTATGTATGAATCACGTGTAAAAATCAAACACAACTCCTATTACTCAAAAATTAGTATAACCGCATTTTTGAGTAATTGCAAGTATTTTACGCTGCGCTGTAAATCTCTGCTTCGAGTTCGCGGATTGCCTGAAGGTACTGTGGTTTACCTCCGAAGGAATCAATGATTTCCTTTGGCGTACCAATATCTGTAATAGGTGGAACTGTCAGAACTTTCATATCTTCAATGGCTTCGATTCCTGTTTCGGCATATTTATCAAGAATTGCATTTAAGACATTTCGCGCTTTGTCGCCGTATTTGGTCCAGTAGTTTCGCTTGCGGACATTTTCGGCGCGTTCTTTTCTTGTGAGGGCCGGGGCATCCCAGGCGATGTGGCAGATTAGGTCAAAAATATCGAGGTCATTTTTGATTTCATCTTTCAGTTCTTCAAAAACAATTCCCTGATTTTCCAGCTCTTCTATAATGACGCGCTTTTTTTCCGCGTCGTTCCAGGTCTGCAAGAAATTATCGAGAGAGCGGTAAGAAGTGAGGATTCCTGTTTTGCAGTATTCTTTGAGGCTTGTGGTTATCAGCTTCCCGCTTGCGTCCAGAAATTCCTTGCGTTCGCTTAAAATATGGACATCAACTCCTGCGATTCGGACTTTCTCTCGCCTTTCGAGTTTTTGTGGCTTAGGTTCCGCAACGGCAATATTTCCAAATTCGTCATTGATGCGGTATTCTGGGAAAGCAATCTCTTCGCCTGTAACAGGATCAATCTGACTTTCTTCCTCGCCTTCGTCTATAGTTTGTTCAGAAATCTCTTCGTCTTGAGACGCTTCTTTTATGCGGACTGGCGCTCCGTCAAAGTCCTTGTCTGCGAATTTGTCGGTGACATTGCGAAAGTCGATGATGGTAAAATAGAGTTTTCCGAAATCTTCCTCAACTCTTGTTCCTCGGCCGATTATCTGCTTGAATTCTGTCATGCTGCCGATGTTGGAGTCAAGGCAAATCAGTTTGCATGTCTTTGCGTCTATTCCTGTGGTCATCAGTTTTGAAGTTGTGGCTATAACTGGATAGGTTTCTTCTGGATTAATGAAATCTTCAAGGTAGCTTTTAGCGTCTTTGTCATCGCCTGTAATTCTCACGATGTATTTGTCTGTCTTTGCAGTGATTTCGCGCGGCGCATATTTTAACAAAGCCCGTCGCATTCGTTCTGCGTGCTCGATGTCTACACAGAATACAATTGCTTTATCGTACGGATTCGTATTCTTGAGATATTCCATAATCTTGCGGGCAACCAAATCCGTTCGTTCATCTATGATTATCGTGCGGTCGTAATCTTTCGTGTTGTAAAGCCGGTCTTCGATAAGCTCGCCGTCTATGTCGGTTTTGTTACGTTCCGGTCTGTACCCTTCCAAATCCACATTCATTCCAATGCGAAGAACTTTGTAGGGAGCCAAAAAACCGTCGTCAATTCCTTGTTTGAGGGAATATGTGTAAATTGGTTCGCCAAAATATTCGATGTTCGAAAGCGCCTTTGTTTCTTTTGGGGTGGCGGTCATGCCGATTTGGGTTGCATTTGAAAAATATGTGAGGATTTTATGCCAGGCCTTGTCTTCGTCAACAGAACCGCGGTGACACTCATCAACTATAATCAAATCGAAAAACTCAGGGCTGAATTTTCTGAACGCGTCTGTTTCTTCATTGTAATTCGTAAGCCCCTGATACAATGCGAGATAAATTTCATAAGACCTGTCAATTTTCTTGTTTTTGATGATTGTGAGCTTATCTTTGAAATGCTTAAAGTCGCCTTTCTTTGTCTGAGTGATAAGATTGTTGCGGTCTGCTAAATAAAGGATTCGCTTTTTACAGCCAGATTTCCAGAGACGGTAGATGATTTGAAAAGCCGTGAATGTTTTTCCTGTGCCAGTCGCCATTACAAGAAGAATGCGTTTTTGTCCGCGCGCAATTGCTTCTACCGTGCGGTTGACGGCGATTCTCTGGTAGTAGCGTGGCGGGTAGCAATCATTTCCGAAAAAATACTGGGAAAGAGCCGTCTGCTCGCTTTTATCGTCCAATCCGTTATAGCGTTTGTAACAAGCCCACAATTCTTCTGGTGTCGGGAAATCGTTTAAATCCAGCTCTTGCGTGATAATTGCTTGCTGAGTTGAATCTAAGTTCCCGCAGTTTTTGCGATATTGAATTATAAATCCGTCTCCGTTAGAACTGATTGCGACAGGAATATCAAGAGTTTCCGCATAGCCCAATGCCTGCTGCAAGCCGGAACCGACGGAATGCGTGTTATCCTTTGCTTCAATTACAGCGACAGGAATGTTAGGTTTGTAATAAAGAATTATGTCAGCCCGCTTCTTTTCTCCGCGTTTTGTCTGCCTGCCTTTCACAAAAATGCGTCCGGCGGTAAAAGTAACTTCTTCGCGAATCTGAGTCTGCTTATTCCAGCCAGATTGCTCAATTGCAGGGAGAATATATTTTGTGATTATGTCGCGTTCCGACATAGACTTTTTTTCGTCCATCATTCCATTATAGCGCATTCTTAGAGTCATTTCTAGGAGCAGCTCGTATTTTTGAGCGCAAGCCCCAAAATGTTTGCCAGGCGCCCCGCGCCTTCGCGCCGCTTTTTCAATGCCTTGCCCGTCCATCAAACCTGCAAACGCGAGCAAATCCGGCATTTTTGTGTTATAATGGAGG
>JAFSTK010000092.1 GCA_017450535.1 Treponema sp. | reverse complement strand
TTGAGCGAGTCCAATTTCTTATTCGCTCAACCGCGCATTTCAGCGACGGGTTCGCGTCGGTAGTCTGTTTTTGTTGGGACTCATTCGCCTGTGCCCTTTTTGTCTTACTTGTGAATGGATTATAATGCGTTTGCCCTGATTCGTTCATTGACAAATATACCGTGAATGGGTATACTTCGGTTATAAGAACGAAGGCGTTCATCCTATGAGAGATTTTCTCTGATGGGGTGGCGCCTTTTTTGTTTTTGAGGAAAACATGAAAAAAGCGTATTTGATTCTTGCCGACGGAACGGTTTTTGAAGGAAATTCGATTGGTGCGAGCGGACGGGTGATTGGCGAGACTGTTTTTACCACGGGCATGACCGGTTACTTGGAAACGCTCACAGACCCCAGCTATTTTGGTCAGATTGTCACGCAGACTTTTCCGCTGATTGGAAACTATGGCGTAATCAGCGAAGATTATGAAAGCAAAAAAAGTTGGGTGCGGGGCTACATTGTGCGCGAGCTGTGTGAAAAACCGTCGAACTTCCGCTGTGAAGGCGAATTGGATGCGTTTTTGAAAGCCCAGAACATCATCGGCATTTGCGGCATTGATACGCGGAAGCTCACCAAAATTTTGCGTGAAGCGGGCGTGATGAACGGCATGATTGTGAGCGGCGACGAAGCCGAAAAAATGAGCAAACTGATTTCTTCAGATTCAGCGAAGGCGGTGATAAAAGATGAATCCGTCCTGAAAGAAATCCGCGCGTATACAATTGAAAATGCAGTGGCGAGCGTGCAGCAAAAGCAAGAGGGGGAAAGCCTTCCCCCTGCGTCGCACTCCGTTGCGCCGACACCCCTTTCTCCTAAGGGGCAAAGCCCCTTAAAATCCCCAAATGGGGGCGTTACGGGGGTATCCCCCGTAGAGGGGGTAGGCGGAAATAGCGGAGCTATTGTAGCCGAGGGGGAGACTTCCCCCCATGTTGCGCTCTTCGATTTTGGCGCAAAGGCGAATATCAAACGTGAACTGGAAAAACGTGGGTGCAACGTGACCCTTGTGCCGTACAACACCACGGCGGAAGAAATCATACGGCTTGCCCCTGACGGCGTTATGCTCTCAAATGGACCTGGCGACCCCGCAGAAAATGTTATTATAATAGAAGAAATCCGCAAATTGTGCGAATGGAATAAAGCGATTTTGGGTCAAGAGAAGAAAGATGGCGCACAAAAGCCAATCCCGATTTTTGGCATCTGCCTCGGTCACCAAATGCTTGCCCTTGCGCGCGGTGCAAAAACGAGTAAATTGAAGTACGGACATCGTGGCGGAAACCAGCCGGTCAAAGATTTGGAGAGCGGGCGCGTGTTCATCTCCAGCCAGAACCACGGATATGCGGTGGAAAACGATACGCTTCCGCCCTTTGCAAAACTGCGCTTTATCAACACGAATGACGGCACTTGCGAGGGAATTGAATACACCGACATTCCTGCGTTCAGTGTGCAATTCCACCCGGAAGCCTGTGGCGGTCCGCACGATACGAATTATCTGTTTGATTTGTTCTTGAAGATGATGAACGCTTGAGCAATCGTCATGCGTTTGTAGAGGACTGTTTATCTTTTAAGAGTTTTTTCTGCTCGTACATCTTTTGGTCTGCGCGAGTGAAAATTGCGCTGTATTCTTTGTCTTGATTCGGAATGAATTCAGAAAGTCCCCAGGCAATTACGACTTCACCGTTTAAGATGTTCTTTTCCATCTGAGCCGCAAAGCCGTCCAAAAGTCTCTCTCTGTTTTTTAAATCATCTCCCTTAAGGAACGCCACAATCTCATCGCCACCGATACGGTAAATGGGGCTGTGCTTGAACGTCTGGCAGATAATGTTACAGCCAGATTTGATGAGTTTGTCGCCTTCTTCGTGACCTTTTGTGTCGTTTATGAGTTTTAGTCCGTTTATGTCAAAGACGACGATTCCAAAATCTTTTAGAATTTTATCATGAATCCGCATATCGATTCCAATCACGTCTTCCTGATATGCGTTCGCGCTCTTTATGCCGGTGAGTGGATCCGTGTATGCAATAAGTCGGGCAGAACCAATTTCTTGTTCTTGAATCTCTTCAACTTTTAAAAGCTGTTCCAGTTCTTTTCGGCGCTCTTCTTTTTCATCTTCAACGACAAAGGTATGGAGAAGACATGTTCCCAGCAGATAACCCATCGCGTAGAACGGAAGAATCGGATACATCGTCGCAAGAACGACAAAAATGGTCATAGCGATTCCAAAGGCACCGACGGCACGATGTCGGCGACGTATGGTTCCCTGATTTTTTTCGCCGGCAACAAACATATAAATTGAAGTAGCCAAAAAAAGCAGAATCTGGGCGAACATGGTTGCGGTGCGGGCGTTTGCTGTATGATAACCTCCAGATTCGTCAAAATAGAACATAACCGGAAAGAAAAGATTTATCGCGAGCACGAGGAACTCAAATCCAAGAAAAATGATTCCAGAATATTTTAGGAGTGTAGTGAAATAATTGGTCTTTTGAATGTAGTTGATGACGAATCGTGTCCAAAAAAATACAGTGATTGCTACGGACACAAAATACAGTTCTGTCCAGACATACGCGACCAACGGGACTTTCAAATCGTAAACAAAGCCCCAAAGAGAATCAAAAATATAAAAAGCAAGCACACAAAACAGAAAGATTTTATAATATAAATGAGAAGGATTCTTTTCTGCTTCCTTCGCGCGTATTAGAACATCATAGTTTATAATAATATGCACTAAGAAAGCGATAACACCGATGCTTGCATAATTCATACCAGATTTTCCAATATTCAATTATAGCACGATTTATTTGAATTCACTATGAAAAAAATCAAAATTCTTTTGCGCTCTTCCCATTCTGCGATAAAAATGCTATAGTATGACAGTCAATGGCGACTTCACTTTTTGTGGGGTCGCTATTTTTTTTGGAGTTTTAAATGCCACTTAATAAAAATATCCACAAAGTGATGATTATTGGAAGCGGTCCGATTGTAATTGGTCAGGCGGCGGAATTTGACTACGCGGGAAATCAGGCGTGCAAGGCGTTGAAGCAGCAGGGATTGGAAGTGTGCTTGGTGAACTCAAACCCGGCGACGTTGATGACCGACCACGTGATGGCGGACGAGATTTATCTTGAGCCGCTTACGCTTCCGACACTCAAACGTATCATCGAAAAAGAAAAGCCTGACTCACTCCTTTCGACATTAGGCGGACAGACTGGGTTGACCCTTTCGATGGAGCTGGCAAAATCAGGCTTTTTGGAGAGCCACGGAGTACAACTTTTGGGCGCACGGCCGCTCACAATTGACAAGGCAGAAGACCGCCAGATGTTTAAGGACACAATGGAGTCAATCGGGGAGCCGTGCATTCCGTCAAAAGTCGTGACAACGTATGAAGATGCGGCGGACTTTGTTCACAACGAAATTGGTTTCCCGGCGATTATCAGACCAGCATTTACGCTTGGCGGAACAGGCGGTGGCATTGTGGCGAATGACCGCGAGCTGGATGAGATTGCCCACAACGGACTTCATCGTTCGCCGATTCATCAAATTTTGGTAGAAAAATGTATTTCCGGTTGGAAAGAAGTAGAGTTTGAAGTGATGCGCGACTCAAAGGGTAACGTAATCACCGTCTGTTCGATGGAAAACTTTGACCCAGTTGGCGTTCACACGGGAGACACAATCGTCATCGCGCCGACAGTCACCCTTGCCGACAAAGAATACCAGATGCTACGCTCGGCGGCACTGAACATCATTTCTGCGCTTGAAATTGAAGGCGGCTGTAACTGTCAGTTTGCATTGAACCCCGACACCTTTGAATACGCCGTCATCGAAGTGAACCCGCGTGTTTCCCGTTCTTCCGCCCTTGCGTCAAAAGCGACCGGCTATCCGATTGCAAAAGTTGCCGCGCTCATTGCCGTGGGCTTTACGCTCGACGAGATTCCAAACTTTGTCACCAAAAAGACAAAGGCATGTTTTGAGCCGGTTTTGGATTATGTGGTCGTCAAAATGCCGAAATTCCCGTTCGACAAATTTGTCTACGCCGCCCGAAAACTCGGTACTCAGATGAAGGCGACCGGCGAAGTAATGGCAATCGGCCAGAACTTTGAGGAAGCGATTCTAAAAGCCGCCCGTGGTCTTGAAGTGGGCGTAAAAGACTTGAACTTGCCGGCATTCCAAAAAGAGGGCGACGAAAAAATCCGTGAGCGCGTCGCACAATGCACCGACCAGCGCATTTTTGCAATCTATCAGGCATTAAAACGCAAACTTCTCACCGTAGACGAGATTCATGAAATCACGAAGATTGACGAGTGGTTCTTGTGGAAGCTGGAGAATATTGCATCGCGTGATACAGGTTCCGGCGAACTGCAATATCAGCCGCGCTCTTTTAAAATGGTCGATACCTGTGCGGGCGAGTTTGATGCGGAGACACCGTATTTTTATTCCACGACTGGCGGCGAGAACGAGGCGGAAAAATTCTTAGCTGAAACAGCACATAAATTCCGCGAGTTTTCGGCAGAAAACTCGTTAAGTTCGCGTAGCGAACGACGAACCATCGTCGTTCTTGGCTCGGGACCAATCCGTATCGGGCAGGGCATTGAATTTGACTACGCGAGCGTTCAGTGTGTGTGGTCGCTCAAAAAATTGGGCTACGAGGTGGCGATTATCAACAACAACCCGGAGACGGTCTCCACGGATTTTGACACGGCGGACAGGTTGTATTTTGAGCCGCTTACTCCGGCAGATGTGATGAATGTGCTTGCCGTGGAAAAACCGATTGGCGTTGTGGTGGCATTTGGCGGCGGAACGGCGATTAAGCTTGCGAAGTATCTGGATGAGCACGGCGTAAAAATTTTGGGAACGAGCGCGGATGCGATTGACCTTGCCGAAGACCGCGAGCGTTTTGAGGAGTTGTGCGACCGCCTGAACATTCATCGCCCGAAAGGTCTTACGATTTTTACCGAAGTTGAGGCATTGGAAGCGGCGGAACGGCTGGGCTATCCGGTGCTTTTGCGTCCGAGCTACGTTTTGGGCGGACAGAACATGATTGTCGCGCGGAACAGTGCCGACGTAAAAGAGTACATGAAAATTATTCTGCGTCAGGGCATCGAAAATCCTGTGCTGATTGACAAATATATGGAAGGAACTGAGCTGGAAGTGGACTGCATTTCCGACGGCGAGGATGTGCTGATTCCGGGCATTATGGAGCACATTGAGCGCACGGGCATTCACTCTGGAGATTCGATTGCCGTGTATCCGGGTGAGTTTGCGCCGGAGATTGAGGCGAAAATTGTGCGTCAGTCCGTTGATTTGGCGCTTGCGCTTGGCACAAAGGGCTTGGTGAACATACAGTATTTGATTTATGAAAACGACTTGTACATCATCGAGGCTAACCCGCGTTCAAGTCGCACCGTGCCGTATCTTTCCAAAGTGACCGGCGTTCCGATGATTGAGCTTGCCACACGCGCCATGCTTGGTGAAAAAGTGCGCGACATGGGTTTTGGCACGGGATTGTACCGCAAGCCAAATTATTTTGCCGTCAAAGTGCCAGTATTCAGTTTTGAAAAGCTCATGGACGTGGACACGCATCTTGGTCCTGAGATGAAATCAACCGGCGAAGTTCTGGGCATTGCGTCTACCCGTGCAGAAGCGGTTTTCAAAGGCATGTGCGCTGCCGGCTGGAAGATGATTCGTCCAAAGAAGTATGGGGGGGAAAGCCTTCCCCCTGCGTCGCACTTAGGGAGCGACCTTGCTTGCAAGGGGAAAACGCTTGAGAAGCGTTTTGAGCGAGTCTCCAAAGAGCTATGCTCTGAAGGCGTTGCGCCGACACCCCCATCTACAGGGGCTACGCCCCCGTACCCCCAAGATTGTCGCACAGATTCAATTCCTTGTGGCATCCTCTTTTCCGTGCGCAATTCTGACCTTCCTGAACTGCCTGCGCTCGCACGTAAATTTTATGACCTTGGGTTCCATTTGTATGCCACCACAGGAAATGCGGCGACAATTGAGCGAAGCGGAATGGACGTGACGCATGTTGCAAAAGTGCATGAGGATTACCACGACAACGTAATGACGCTGCTTGAAAGCGGAAAAATTGCCTATGTCATCTCCACGTCGGCAAAAGGACGCGACCCTGTGGCAGAGAGCGTAAAACTTCGTCGCCTTGCCGTTGAGCACGACATCGACTGTTTGACCGCGATTGACACAGCCCATGCGCTTGCGGATTGCCTTGCCTCTCCGTACGCGCTGGAAAATGTGAGTCTGGTGGATATAAATCACTTTTAAGAGAAGTCTGTTGCCCTGTCGATTATGGACAGGGCATTTTTTTCGGCTATTCAGCTACAGGGTATTCTCCGCAGAAGCAGCCTTTGCAGAAACTGTCGCCGCCCAGGGCTTTTATCATACCTTCAAGGCTGATGAATGCGAGGGAGTCCGCGCCGATTTCTTTGCAGATTTCGTCTACTTCGTGCTGGCTGGAGATAAGTTCATTTTTGCTTGGCGTATCGATTCCTAAGTGGCACGGGAATTTTACTGGCGGTGAGCTGACACGGAAATGCACTTCTTTTGCCCCGGCGCGGCGGAGAATTTGCACGAGGCGGCGGCTGGTTGTTCCGCGAACAATTGAGTCGTCAATCACGACGACACGTTTTCCGCGGATGTCGCTTGCGATGGCATTCAGTTTTACGTACACCATGTTTTCACGCTCTTTTTGTGTGGGCGCGATGAAAGTGCGTCCGATGTATTTGTTTTTGATGATGCCTGTCACGTAGGGAATGCCGCTCGCTTTTGCAAAACCCATTGCCGCGCCAATGCCGCTGTCTGGCACGCCAGTCACGACGTCTGCTTCAGTTGTGCTTTCGAGCGCGAGTGCCTGTCCCATGCGGTAGCGCGCTTCCTGTACGGGGATGTTGTCAATTACGCTGTCTGGGCGGGCAAAATATACGTACTCAAATACGCAGGTTTGTTTTTTTGTTTCGACTTCAAGCGGATACGATTTTGTTCCCTCATCGCTGATGACAACAATTTCGCCCGGCGCAATGTCGCGCACAAATTTACCGTTTACCGCATCAATGGCGCATGACTCAGATGCGAGGATATATGTTGGGGGCGCTGCGGGGGTGCAAACGCAATCAGTTTCCCCCGCAGAGGGGGTAGCGTAAGAACGCGCAGCGGGCTGGAGCGAGGGGGAGACTTCCCCCAACGTACCTAGGCACAGCGGACGGATTCCGTTGGGGTCGCGCACACCGATGAGCATGTCTTTGGTCATAATGCACAGCGCGAAAGAACCTTTGATAAGCCTTGCCGTCTGAATCACTGCGTCAATCAGTTTTTTTTGTGTTGCATGTCGCTCTTCGTCAGAGCCAGTTTTTTTGCTTCCGGGCTTTCCGCCGTTTTCAATAAACTTTCGTACAATCAGTTTAAGAATCACTTCGGTGTCGCTGGTGGACGTGAACGTGCTTCCGCTGTCTTCCAGCATTTCCCGCAGTGGCTCATAGTTCACCAGTTGCCCGTTGTGAGCAAGCGCAATCGAGCCCAATTTGAACGAATTGAGCATGGGCTGCGCGTTTTCAATTGTCCGTCCGCCTGCTGTCGCATATCGCACATGTCCCACGGCAATGCGTCCGGTAAGGGATTCAAAGTCCTTGTGGTGAAAAATATCGCCCACAAGGCCCAGCTCTTTTTTTATCTTTACGCTTGTCTCGCCATCTTCAGTTACATCGCTCACCGCAATGCCCGCACTTTCTTGACCACGGTGCTGTAATGACACAAGCGCAAAATACGCCATCGAAGCCGCCGTTGCGTCAGAGGCACAATGCCTCGGTCTGAAAATTCCGCACACGCCGCATTCGTCTTTGAATCCCATAAATCGTTCCTGTTGTTACTCCGGTCTATCCGGTTCGTCTCTATGAGGCAGGACAAGATTGAGTACGATGCCCACAACCGTCGCAAGCGCAACACCTGCGAGCGTAAACGTAAAGTTCTGTCCTACCTTGAACTGCAAAAGTCCGCCACCAATTCCGATAACGAGAATGACAGAAGAGATGGTAAGATTTCTGCGTTTTGAATAATCGACGTGGTTCTCAACCAAGTTTCGCAAACCGCTTGCGGCAATCAAACCGTACAGCAGAATACAAATACCGCCAAGAACGGGTGTCGGAATCGTGCTTATGAGCGCGCCAAATTTTGGGCAGAACGAAAGCAAGATAGCGATAACCGCCGCACCGCCGATAACCCACACTGAGTATACTTTTGTAATCGCCATAACACCGATGTTCTCACCATACGTTGTGTTCGGCGGTCCTCCCCACAGAGCTGCCCAAGCAGTCGCAAGACCGTCGCCACAAAGCGTGCGGTGCAGTCCGGGGTCTTTCGTAAAATCAGTTCCCACAACTGTAGACGTGGTAAGCGTATCACCCAAATGCTCACAAATTGTTGAGATTGAGATGATGATGAATGTCACCACGGCTACGATGTTGAATTTTGGCATCATCCAGAATTTTGCACCGGTTTCAGGGTCAGTCTGCAAGAACGGAAGTCCAATCCAGCTTGCCTTAGTTACGGCGCTAAAGTCGATGATGTCAAAACCTTTGAAAATTGCTCCCATAATGAGCGTAAAAATATATCCGGTGACAAGTCCGAACAGAATTGAAATCGTGTTCAGAAAACCGCGGAAGAACATTGTGGCAACGATAGAGATTACCAGTGTAAATCCAGCGATTGCTACCGCAACGAGCGAGTAGTTGTTGTTCAGATAAAATGCTTCGTTAATTGCGGTCGGCGCAAGACCAAGACCGATGACGATGATAACAGAACCAATGACAACAGGTGGCAATGCCGTTTTTATCCACTCTCTGCCGGCATATTTTATGATGAGTGCGATAAGACAGTAAAACAGACCTGCACAAATCGCGCCACCCATCGCATACGCCGTACCATATCCCTTGCCGATTGCAACCAGCGCAGGAATAAATGCGAAAGAAGAACCAAGATAGGCCGGTACTTTTGCGCCGGTAACAAGAATGTAAATCAGTGTTCCTGTTCCAGCTGTGAAAAGTGCTGTCGATGTGTTCAAGCCAGTCAACAGCGGCACCAAAACCGTCGCGCCAAACATTGCAAACACGTGCTGAATGCTTAACGGAATCCATCGGGATAACGGCGGTTTGTCTGAAGGCATCAAAACCTGTTCGTTAGTCATTTCTAACCCCTTACATTGTTAATTTTTTGAACGCTTCCAGCACTGCTTCGTCATGAGTCAGACCGCGTTGTTCAGCGGCACCGATTTCCGCGAGCATACGCTGGTAGTCGTTTGGTACAATTTTCTTGAAGTGGGGAAGGTATGTCGCAAAGTCCGCCAAGATTTCTTTTCCGAGCGCGCTTCCTGTTTCCGCAACATGACGTTCAATCAGGTTTTTTACAATCGTGCGGTCATGTTCATCGGTTACTTCGCTCATAGTTACCAGTTGCTTGTTGAGGCTCTTGTACAACTCATGCTTTGTGTCCAGAACATATGCCGTTCCGCCACTCATACCAGCCGCAAGGTTTCTTCCCGTAGCACCGAGAATAACCACTACGCCGCCGGTCATGTACTCAAGTCCGTGGTCACCGCAACCCTCAACAACTGCAGTCGCTCCGCTGTTTCGCACACAGAACCGTTCGCCCGCAATGCCGTTGATGAATGCGCTTCCGCTGGTTGCTCCGTACAAGGCGACATTTCCGATGATGATGTTTTCTTCCGCCTTGTAACTCGCATTTTTTGGCGCACGAACGACGATTTTTCCGCCGCTCAAACCTTTGCCCAAGTAGTCATTCGCATCGCCTTCAAGCCGCAGGGTCAAACCTTTTGGAATGAACGCACCAAATGACTGTCCGCCACCTCCTGTACATTGTATCACAAAACTATCTTCTGTAAGAGTATTTCCGTATTTTTTTTGCAATTCTGACCCAAAAATCGTGCCAACAGTTCTGTCCGTGCATTTGACTTTTATTGAGGGGGAAAGCCTTCCCCTCGCTCGCACTTGCAAACTTTGTTTGCGATTGCTCGCTACCCCTTCTAACGGGGGATTATCCCCCGTAACGCCCCCTTTGGTCACAAGCAGTTTTTCATCCACAGTGTTTTCAAACGCAAAGGTGTATGCGTCTGCGGGAATAAAATGTGCGGTTTCTGCGCCGCCAAGAATTCTGCTCATGTCCACCAGGCCTGCGCGGCTTGCGGGCATTTTTTCTTTAAGTTTCAACAAGTCTGTCCGGCCAACCATATCTTCTACGGTGCGCACACCCAGGGCTGCCATGTACTCGCGCAATTCCTGTGCGATAAAGCGCATGAAGTTTTCCACGTATTCAGGCTTTCCGGGGAACTTTGCGCGCAGTTTGTCGTTTTGGGTCGCCACACCGAACGGGCAGGTGTCCAGCTGACATACGCGCATCATGCGGCATCCGAGAGCGACGAGCGGGGCAGTGGAAAATCCAAATTCTTCTGCACCGAGCAATGCCGCAATCGCCACATCGCGTCCGCTCATCAGTTTGCCGTCAGTCTCAATTACGACGTGCGTGCGAAGTCCGTTTTGAATCAATGTCTGGTGCGCTTCGGCAACGCCTAACTCCCACGGTAATCCCGCATGATGAATTGAGCTGAGCGGTGCGGCTCCTGTTCCGCCGTCGTGTCCGCTAATCAGAATGACTTGCGCGCCTGCTTTTGCAACACCCGCCGCAATCGTTCCTACACCCGCTTCGCTTACCAGCTTGACGGAAATGCGCGCCTTGCGGTTTGCGTTCTTCAAGTCGTAAATCAATTGCGCCAAATCTTCTATAGAATAGATGTCGTGGTGCGGCGGCGGAGAGATGAGTGAAACACCGGGCGTAGCATACCGTGTCTTAGCAATCCATGGGTACACTTTTTTACCAGGCAGATGTCCGCCTTCGCCCGGCTTCGCTCCCTGTGCCATTTTAATTTGAATCTCTTCGGCACTTAAGAGATATGCTTCCGTCACTCCGAAACGTCCGCTTGCAACTTGTTTAATTGCGCTGTTATATTCTGTTCCCAGACGGTCGGGGTTTTCGCCGCCTTCGCCTGAGTTTGATTTTCCGTGCAGCCGGTTCATTGCGAGCGCGAGACATTTGTGCGCCTCTTCGCTGATTGAACCGTAACTCATTGCGCCGGTCTTAAATCGTTTTAAAATTTCGTCTACGCTCTCCACCTCTTCAATCGGAATCGCCTTGCTTTCGTCCAGATTAAAATCCAAAAGCGCGCGCAGAGTGTGGGGCTTATCGGGCGCATCCACCATCGCCGTGTATTCCTTGAACTTCGCATAATCTCCGTTCTGTGTGGAATCCTGCAAGGCGGCAATCGTGTCGGGATTGTACAAGTGGTCTTCTGCGTCCGGACCTTTTCGCCAGCGGTGATTTCCCACGTTGTCGAGCGTGGTGTCCACTGGGCGGCCGAGCGGGTCAAACGCACGGTTGTGGTGATAGGCGATATCTTCTTCAATTTCTTTCAAACCGATGCCGCCGATTCTGCTCACTGTATTCGTAAAATATTGTTCGATAACGTCAGGCGCAATTCCCACCGCCTCAAAAATCTGCGCGGACTGATATGACTGAATTGTTGAGATACCCATTTTGGCGGCGATTTTTACAATGCCGTTCAAAAGCGCGCTGTTGTAGTCGTCAATCGCGGTGTGATAGTCTTTGTCGAGCATTTTTTTGTCAATCAACTCGGCAATGCATTCGTGGGCGAGGTAGGGGTTCACTGCGCGCGCTCCGTAGCCGAGACACATCGCCGCCTGATGCACGTCGCGCACTTCCGCGCTTTCCAGAACAATTGAAATGGCGGTGCGTTTCTTTGTGCGAATCAGGTATTGCTCCACCGCGCTCACCGCCAAAAGTGACGGAATGGCAACGTGGTTTTCGTCCACACCGCGGTCGCTCAAAATGATGATATTGCTTCCGTTGTGATATTCGCGGTCAATCGAAACAAAAAGTTCGTCCAGCGCGGCTTTGAGCGAAGTGTTTGTGTAGTACAACAGGCTTACCGTTGAGGCTTTGAGTCCGCTCTTGTTCAGATGCTTTATTTTGATAACGTCCACGCCGGTCAAAATCGGATGATTGATTTCCAGCACGCCACAACTTGCGCTTTCCGGCTTGAGCATATTGCCGTCGCTTCCCACGTACACCGTCGTGTCCGTCACAATTTTTTCACGCAGGGAATCAATTGGCGGGTTCGTCACCTGTGCGAACAATTGCTTAAAATATGAGTAGAGCGGCGGATGTTTTTCGCTCAGCACGGCAAGCGGCGTGTCCACACCCATACTTGCAGTCGGCTCAACACCGTTTTTCGCCATCGGCAAAATCAATTCGCGCACGTCTTCGCTCGTCCAGCCGAACGCCTTGTAAAGCAAATCGCGCTCTGCCTGTGTGGATACCGGAATCTTTTTGTTCGGAATCTCAAGCTCACGCAGTTTCAGAAGATTTTGGGAAAGCCATTCGCCGTAAGGGTACTGGTGCGCGTAGTAGTCTTTGCATTCGCTGTCGGAAATAATTTTTTTGCTCTGCGTGTCCACCAAAAGAATGCGACCCGGCATGAGTCGTGATTTCTGCTCAATCTGTTCTTCAGGTATGTCGAGCACGCCCACTTCTGATGACAAAATCAACATGCCGTCTTTTGTCGTGTAGTAGCGGCTGGGACGCAAGCCATTTCGGTCGAGCACTGCGCCAACCACATCGCCGTCGCTGAAAATAATTGCGGCAGGTCCGTCCCACGGCTCCATCATCGTTGCCCAGTAGTGGTAGAAGTCCTGTTTGTCCGCGCTCATCGTGCTGTCGTTGCGCCACGGCTCTGGAATACAAACCATCACTGCAAGCGGAAGCGGCATTCCGTTCATCACCAAAAATTCCAGCGTGTTGTCGAGCATCGCGCTGTCGGAGCCGCTTGTGTTAATCGCTGGGAACACTTTGCGAATGTCCTCTGCGCCGATTGTGGGAGAAGAAAGCGTTTCCTCACGCGCAAGCATTCTGTCCGCATTTCCACGAATTGTGTTGATTTCGCCGTTGTGCGCGATAAAGCGGTTTGGATGCGCGCGTTCCCAGCTTGGCTGTGTGTTTGTAGAAAAACGTGAGTGAACAATGGCAAGAGCCGAAGCGTAGTCATCCGCCTGCAAATCAAGATAGAATGAGCGCAGCTGATTTACCAAGAACATGCCCTTGTAGACAATCGTGCGTGAAGAAAAAGACGGTACGTAGGTTTTAAGTTGTGAATGCTCAAACTGACGGCGAAGGATGTACAGTTTGCGGTCAAAGTCCACGCCTTTCGCAACATTTTCTGGGCGACCCACAAAACACTGCTGAATTACCGGCATGGATTCGCGCGCCTTTGTGCTCAGCACTGATTCGTTTACCGGCACATCGCGCCAGCCCAAAAGCGGCAAGCCTTCTTTTTTCGCCAGAAATTCAATCATCTTTTTTGCCTGCGCGCGTAAGAATTCATCCTGCGGGAAGAAGAACATGCCTATGCCGTAGTCGCGCTCGCCACCCAAACTGATGCCCGCCTCAGAAGCCACACGCACAAAAAACGGATGCGAAATTTGCAAGAGGATTCCCACGCCGTCACCAATCTCGCCGGTGGCATCTTTTCCCGCGCGGTGTTCCAGTTTTTCCACGATAGACAGCGCGTTATCCACGATTGAATGCGATTTTGTACCGTCGATGTTCACCACCAGACCAATACCGCAGGAATCATGCTCAAAGCATGACTCGTATAATGTTTCTTTCATGTGTACCCCTTACAGACAAAAAAAAGACGCCTGACGTGAAGCGCAAAAAATTTGCATTTCACGTCAAGCGTCTTCGCCGATACGATTACTATAGCGGAAAACGATATTTTTATTCAAGTAGGTATGAAATTTTCTACGTATGGGCAAAGTCCGGCAAATGTGATACGATACAAAAAGATTGCTATGAGACCAAAGATTGCGATTTCTTGTGTGTTACGACCATCTGACCCAGAATGCGTATGGCATCGGTTCAGAGAAAATTTTGTGAACGAAGGCTATGTGACGCAATTAGACAAGGCGGGCGCAATTCCCTACCTGTTGCCGTATTTGCGGGAAGAGGATATTGAAGAGCAGCTTTCTCCGTTCAGCGCGCTTTTAGTTCCCGGTGGCGCTGATTTTAGCGCATATTATTATCATGAAGAAAACATGGACTGTACGATTCCGCCGGATGCGCTGATGGACACATACCAGTTGCAGCTGATACGGACAGCGCATCGCATGGGCAAATGGGTGTTCGGCGTGTGCAGGGGATTTCAGGGCGTAAATATTGCGTTTGGCGGTACATTGTATCAGGATATTCTTCTTCAGCGACCAAATTCAATTCCACATATGCGCAAAGATAGTCCGTATGCGCCAGTTCATTCCGTTACGTTGGAGGAACACTCGCATCTGTATGAGGCGTTCGGCACAAAGACGCATTCCGTAAACAGTTTGCATCACCAGGGGGTTAAGACGCTCGCAGACGGACTGACCGCCACGGCATATTCAGAAGATGGATTGATTGAAGGTATTGAGGCGGAAAAAATTCTTGCGGTGCAGTGGCATCCCGAAGCCTTAGAGTCTCCGTTTTTCGATTATATTGTCTCGCTGTTGCGCTAGATTATTTTCCTTCTACTTTGCTCAAAAAAGCCTGAATACGCGGATTTGTCTGATTTGCAAAAAAAGTCTCCGCATTCTCATCGCTTAAAATCGTGCCGTGCTCCATAAAAATAATGCGGTCGGCAACTTCTCGCGCAAAATGCATTTCGTGGGTTACAATCAGCATCGTCATTCCGCTGTCAGCAAGTTCACGGATAACAGAAAGCACTTCGCCAATCATTTCCGGGTCAAGCGCGCTTGTCGGCTCGTCAAATAAAATTGCTTTTGGGTGCATGGCAAGGCTTCGTGCAATGGCGACGCGCTGTTGTTGTCCGCCGGAAAGTTGCGCAGGATATTTGTTCGCTTGATTTTCCACGCCCACGCGCTTGAGCAGTTCCAATGCCTCTTTTTTCGCTTCGGATTTTTTTTGCTTTAAGACATCGACAGGTCCCAGCATCACGTTCTGCAAGATGGTTTTGTGCGCGAACAAGTTGAACTGCTGAAACACCATGCTCACTTTGGAACGGAGCCGCGCCAGACTCTTTCCTTCTTCGGGAATTTTTTCGCCTTCAATAAAAATCTCGCCCTCAGGCACGGTCTCCAACCGATTGATGGTGCGGCACAAAGTTGATTTTCCTGAGCCGGACGGTCCGATAATGGCAACGACCTCACCTTTATGCACGGTAAGACTTACATCTTTGAGCACTTGGAGAGAACCGAACGATTTTGACACATGCCGTACTTCGATAACTGGCAGGCTTGCAGAATCTTGTGTTTCAGTCATTTTGAACCGCCTATTTGTTTTGCAAGGAACAGGGAAAGCCTGTGCAAAAGATAATTTATGATAATGTAGATAATTGCCGCAACCAAATACACAGAAAGCATGGCATCGTGGTTTGAAATCAACACCATTGCGTTCTGCATCAAATCATTGTATGAGACGATGTAGGCAAAAGTCGTGTCTTTAAGAATGATGACCAATTCGGAAATCAGCGAGGGAATGACAAAGCGGAACCCTTGCGGAAAAATAATTTTGAAGAACGTACGGTTTTCGCTGAAGCCCAAAGAAAGTGCCGCTTCCCGCTGACCTTTGCTCACGGCGTTCACACCGCTTCGGAGCACTTCTGCCGTCGCCCCGCTTGCCGAAATTGCCACGGGGAGCGTAATCTTCCAGAACGCCGACAATTTGAATCCCAAAAGCGGAATGACAAAAAAGAAGAAATAGATGAAAAGCAACGTCGGCACACCGCGCGTAAATTCTGTGAGCGCAAAACTGATTTTTTGTGCTACAAGCCCCCCACGCACGCGGGAAAACATCATCACAAATCCAATGCCAAGGCAGATTAAAATAGCCGAAAAAGTTGCCCGCACCGTACCGAGCACACCTTGCAGGATAAAACGACATGTCGTCCATTTCGCAAAAAATGCCCAGTAGCGCGCGCTCAGTTGCCCTGTCACCCAAAACTGCCGCACTACCAGAACGGCAATCAGCACAAACAGAAAGACAGACGCAATGCTTCCGATGCGGATAAATCGTTTTGTTTTTGGACCCGGCTCTTCGTAAAGCAGGGAAAGAATGTCGGTTTGAGGTCTCATCGCAGAATCCTCACTTTTTTGTCGATTTTATTTCCCGCCACACCGATAAGGATTGCCGTCACGCAGTAGAAAAACGCTGAGATGACGAACGCAAGAATGCCGCCTGTAGAATGTGTGTTGATGTGAGTTACAATGCCCGTCAAATCACGCGGGTCAATGGGCACTTGGCTTGCGATTGCCGTGGTCAGCATGGTCGCTACCAAAAGATTCGTTGATTGCAGAATGGTTGAGCGCACTGCCTGTGGAATAATGATTTTTGCGATGATGTGCGTAAAGGTCATTCCCAGGGAGCGAGCCGCCTCAATCTGACCTTTATCAATCGTATTGATTCCCGCAATCAGATTTTCCGACATAAATGCAGACGGAATTAAAGTGGTCGCAATCAATACGCATGTGAAATATGAAAACAAGAGATTAAGATAGGGAAACGCATAGACAAACAGAATGAGCAACGCCGAGCCGGGAATGTTACGGAAAATCTGCACGTACACATTCGCACCAACTCGGAGCGGCTTAATTGGACTTATCCGCATGACGGTGACGGCAATCCCGATGACGGCCGCAAACACGAATGAAAGGACCGTCAGTTCAAGCGTCGTCAGATACGCCAGCAGATAAGAAATACCATATTCTGAAAGTAATGCGCCTATTGTCATCTAACTATTTGATAACAGGAGCAGCCGGAGCTTTTTTGATACCTGTTCTGTCACCCAATGAAATCTGCCACAGTTTTTCCCAAGTGCCATTGGCTTCGATTTTCTTGAGGAATGCATTGACGAATGCCACGCCGTCAGAATCGAGCGGAAGACCAATGCCGTAGTTGTCCTCAGGACCAAAAGTGTCGCCGACAAGCTGATATTTTCCGGGGTTCTTGACGATTGCGTTCAAAAGCAATGTGTAGTCAGTGACGTATGCGTCCGCACGACCGAGTTCCACCGCAGAGCGAGCTTCCTGGTCAGTGGTGAATTCCTGTACCTTTGCCTTGGGTGCGAATTCTTTCAAAATTGCGGGGCCAGTTGAGCCAGCCTGTGTCGCCACGTTTTTCTTTGCCAAATCTTTAAGGCTCTTGATTTTCTTGTTGCCGTTCTTGACCAAAATCGCCTGCTTTGAAACGTAGTACGGACCTGCAAACGAAATGAGTTTCTGGCGTGCCGGAGTGATTGAATACGTTGCGAACACCACATCCACCTGGTTGCTGGTCAAAACAGATTCGCGTGTGCTTGAAGTCACCTGAGTCAAATCATATTTTGCCGCATCGCCAAGAATGTATTTTGCCAAAAGCTGATACAAACCTGCGTCAAAGCCACGGATTTTGTTGTCCGTCTCGTCAAGCTGGCTGAACAAGAAACTGGTGCGAGTTCCGCCAACACGGAGAACGCCCGCATCCTTTACTTTTTTAGCCCATGTGCTTGCCGCAATTTCATCTGCGCTTGCTGTAACGCCTGACGCAACCAAATCATCAAATGCTTTCTTGTTGATAGCCGCCGCTTCCTGTGCGAAAACTGATGCCGCAAAAAGCAGTGCGGCTGCCGCTGTTATCAATTTTTTCATATACTGTCTCCATATTGAAAAGAATTTTACCTACTTAAACTATAGGTTATATATGTTATAACGTATCTCTTTTTTACTGTCAAGCACCTTTTATGCCCATGTCTTTTATCCACTGACCATTCTGTTCAGAAAATCCCATCTTTTTCAAGTATGCGACATGCCCGGCGGAAGCCTTGTCTACCGTCAGTCGCGGAATCTGCTCATGGGCAAGCCACGTGTACAAGTATTTTCCCACGGAACAATCACGGTAAGCCGGAATCGTGTAGTCGATGCTGATGTTCAATGTGCCGTCCGCTTCTGTTTTTGCCAGAAAAATGCCGACGGGATTGTTGTTGTGGCAGACAAGACATGTGTAATCGTAGAGAAGATTTTTATTGACGACAGGAAAAAAATGTTTCATGTCAGCCTCATGTTTGTCCAAAAAGAAGCGCACAAATCCGTCTGAAGGTGAAAGCCTGAGAATTGCGTAACTTCGGGCATTTTTGTACAGCCTGAATAAATTATACATATTGATGACGATAAGACAAGCGTTCATGGCAGCCGTAGGGTAGGAGTGAATGACAAGCGCATAGCCTGTAAAGATTGCGCTTCCAACCGTATTGATGATGCGCAGTTTTACTACGGATGTCATCAGCATGGAAACAACGACCAAAAGAGAACCCAAATAGCCAATCAACTCAATATACATATTAAAATTATAACAGAAGATTGCGAAAAATGCTAAAACCTTCTACAATTGTTTTATGAAAAGTATAGCGGATTTGATTCGTTTGGTAATGATAACAATTATTTGTGCGGGATTTTTTTCCTGTGCGTCTGTCAAATCCATTCCTGATAGTCCTCGTTTTGCTGTGCCTGTTGAAGAAGAAAAAGTTGAGACTGAAAGTGAAGAGGAGCCGGAAAAGACATTGCCAAATCAATTGGAGTCACCATGGCAACTGGACGTGACATTCCCATATTGGGCTGATGCCCGCATTCTTTCTGTGGACACCGTAACAAGTTTTCAGATGTATCATGGTCAGGGTGTAGTATATCTTACGCCGACAGTAGATTGCAAAGGCATAAAACTGTATGTGAACGGCAAAAAAATCTCCATGCCCAAAATGAAGGGCAATCAGATTTACGAGGTCAACATCTCTTCCTACACCCGTGATGGAACCAATTCTTTGCAGCTTTCTGGCATCAAATCAACGGACAAAAAAACAAAAATTCGTCTCTGCGTTCCTTTCCCGACGGTGCTGAAAGGAAGCGTGTCTGATTCCGGCATTCCCAGAAAAGCATTCCGCTTGATAGACAAAATTATTTCCGCTGATGTCGCCAATGGTTTTTCCAGCGCACAACTTGCGGTCATAAAAGATGGTCGTCTGGTGTACGATAAGTCATGGGGCAATGTGCAGACTTATGACGGCGAGGGAAAAACGGTCAAAGCAAAATCCGTCACTTCAGATACGATGTATGATATCGCTTCCGTCACCAAAATGTTCAGCGTCGCTTATGCCATGCAATATTTGGTGGCTCAGGGAAAAGTTTCGTTGGAGACAAAAATCACCGATATCCTTGGCGAAGAATTTGTAAACGATACGATAGAAATTGACTTTAAGAATCATGATGAGGAGCCGCTTGAAACCATAAAAGCATGGAAAGCGTCTCTTACCGTGCGCGATGTGCTGAGTCACCGTGCCGGAGAACATCCGGGGCCATTGTATTTTAACGACAACTATGATGTGGGCACAGGAAAAGCTGATGCAGAAAATGTGTTGTATGCGGGCTGGGACGGTAGCGAAGAGACCCGCCAGAACACATTGCGTCAGTTATGCAAAACTCCGCTGACGTATGAGCCGCGCACTGATTTGATATACAGCGATGTGGATTACATGCTCATGTGCTTTGTGATTGAAAAAATTACGGGTAAGCGGCTGGATGAATTCTTGCAGGAGACATTTTGGGAGCCATTGGGTTTGCGTCACATTACATACAATCCTCTGGAACACGGCTTTTCAAAAGATGATTGTACTGCCACCGAGGTTACGGGCAACAAAGGCTACGATTTTACAGGCAGGCGCGATTATGTGATTCAGGGCGAAGTGCACGACAGCAATGCCTATTACTGCATGGGCGGTGTCTCAGGACATTCGGGCATTTTCTCCAGCGCAAAAGATTTGGCGGTGCTTGCTTCAGTTATGCTTACGGGCGGCTATGGCGAGCAGCATTTCTTTTCTCGCAGCGTAATCGATGCGTTTACGGGTGCGCAGACCAATTTGAATGCAGATTATGGCATCGGCTGGTGGCGGCAGAGCGAGTTTGGCACGGTAAAACATTTTGGCAGCATTTGTCCTAGTTCTGCATATGGACATCAAGGTTTTACCGGAACGCTCGCCTTTATTGACCCCGAAAAAAATCTGGTCATCGTCTTTTTGACAAACAAACGCCATGTGCCCTATGTGTCTCAGGGAAAAATGCGCGGAAGCTATGCGGGCAATTATTATGTGTGTGGTTCGGTCAGTTTTGTTCCGCAGATTATTGAACTTGGTTTGACCATTGACCCGTCCCGTCGCGCATGGAAAGCTTTTGCCGCCGACATGGTGGAGGATATGCGTCGCAATATTCCAGAAGGAAAAAAACTTTCTCCTGATGACCCGCGTGTTCGTGGTTTTACAGCAATGAAGCAGGCAAAGCGAAAATTCTAACTGAAAAGCAGGAGCACACAAAGACTTTCGATTGACAAAATGCTACTTGGAAAGTTATAATTATATATAATATATTTTGCAAATAAATCGCTAGAAAAAACGAGGAGAATATATGACAATTACGAAAGCGCAGAATGGAACAGCTCTTACACTTGCTGTGGAAGGTCGTTTGGACACTGTAACGGCTCCTGAATTGGAAAAAGAAATTGCTGAGAATTCAGCGGAAGCAAACGAGTTGGTTGTTGATTTTACAAAACTTGACTACATTTCTTCTGCTGGATTGCGCGTATTGCTTTCTGCACATAAAAATTTTGCCAAGAAAGGCGGAATGACCATTACAAACGTAAACGAAACTGTTATGGATATTTTTGATGTCACTGGCTTCAAGGATATTCTGAACATTAAATAACTTGTTGCTTTTTGCACAAAAAAAGGCGGTCGCCATGTGAAGTTTCACAGCGTCCGCCTTTCTTTTTTTCAGACCGATTTTACGTTAGTTTGATTCCGCCGCACCGGGGAGACCGATATCAGTGCGGTACTGCATACCGTCAAATCGTACTGCTTTGAGCGCGGTATACGCTTTGTTCCATGCGTCGTCAAACGTGTCGCCATGGGCACTGCACGCAAGGACGCGCCCGCCTGAAGTAACCAATGTGTTTGGGGTACTGCCACGGCGGTCAATCACTGCACCGGCGATAAAGATTTTTGCGCCTGTCGCATTGACATCGCTTTCGTTGATGGTGATTTTCATGCCTTTTTTGTAAGAGCTAGGATAGCCGCCACTTACAGCAACGGGCGCCACTTGGAATCCTTTTTCCCATGTCAAAGAAAAGTCTGCCAAAGTGCCGTTTGTAATTGCCTGGCACAAATCTGCAAAATCGCTCTTCATCAGAGGAAGCACTGCCTGTGTCTCCGGGTCGCCGAGGCGCACATTGTATTCCAGAGACTTGGGACCGTTTTTGGTGAGCATCAGACCAAAGAAAATAAATCCGCGGTAGTCCATCTCTTCTGCAATCATGCCTTTGAGCGTGGGCTGCAAGATATTTTTCTCAAACAATGCCATTGTCTCTTCGCTTACATCGCTGAGCGGACAAACTGCGCCCATTCCGCCGGTATTCGGTCCAAGTGCGCCGTCAAGCAGGCGTTTGTGGTCACGTGCGGGCAAGAACGGAACGATGGTCGCTTTTCCAGCTTTTGCGCTTTCTTTTGTTACGCTTACGGCAGAGAGCACGGAAATCTCCACGCCCTGCAAATATTCTTCAATGACGAGTTTTTTACCTGCGTCGCCAACTTTGCCGTCTTCCATCAAGTCAAGGACAGCTTGTTTTGCATCTTCCAGTGTTTTTGCTACGACAACACCTTTGCCCGCCGCAAGTCCGTCTGCTTTTATGACAATTGGTGCGCCTTTCTTTTCTACGTAAGCGAGCGCGGCAGCTTTATCGGTAAAGGTTTCGCTTTCGGCACAGGCAACGCCGTACTTGTTCATGAATACTTTTGCCACATCTTTGCTGGCTTCCAGTGCCGCACCTTTTGCTTTGGGACCAACAGTGGGAATGCCTGCGTCCCACAATGCGTCCGCAATGCCGTCAGCCAACGGGTCTTCCGGACCGATGACAGCAAATTCAACTTTCTCAGCCTGTGCGATTTTTACGAATGCGTCTTTAAATGTGAGCGATTTGGTGTCATCCCGGTCAGCGGGATTCACATTCCGACATTTTTGCTCACATGCAGTTCCGCCGTTTCCGGGAACACAGATTACTTCTTCAATATGAGCGTTTTGTGCGAGCTTGTATGCAATGGCGTGCTCGCGTCCGCCAGAACCTGCAACGATAACTTTCATACTTTTATTGTACAGAAAAGCTCATGTGAAATCAACTTTGCCGCCATGATTGCGAACACAATTTTTTGCGCTTGGAATGTACGTGATGGCTTGTAAATATCCAGACAGATGAGAACCTTTGCCTTTCCGTCATCGCTTTTGCAAAGAATTTCCAGCGTAGACGCCACGTTGTCTTCCAGATACATGTGGAAACGGTCTTTGTCCATGGTGTCCAGATTGTTCACATTGTCCAAATGCAAAAAGTCATAGGCATTCAAGTATTTGAGATAGTCTTCGTTGCGGTCGTTCAGATGTTTCAGACGGATATCCACATCATCTTTGCCAATAATATATGATGTTTCAAATATCTTTGACTTGTTGTTCCACTGGTACACGCAGATTTTGTGCACGGTGATATATTCCATGAGCATGTACAAAGCTTTTTCGATATAATTCGGCTCTTTGTGGATAATCTCATTCATGATATTGATTTCGGACAATGCGCCTTCCATGTAGTATTTGCCCGAAGCCGTGCTGCGCTCACTTTCTTTTTGCTCGATGAGCAGCTGTCCGTGAATTTCTGGCTTGTAAATGATGTAACAGTTCCGTCCGCGTTTTTTTGCGATGTACAAACATTTGTCCGCAAGTTTAAACAAGTCTTCGTATGACTCTGCGTTCATTGGCGTGCGGGCAATACCGATTGAGCAGGTAACAACTTGGTCAGGGTCACATGCTTGGATGCTCCACTGAATGCCCATTTTTATATTGCGGGCGATATTGCGTACTTCCTCTTCATCATTTTTGTCCAGCACGCACAAAAATTCATCGCCGCCGATTCGTCCTGCAACACCTTGGTCGCCAACGGAATCCTGAATCACTTTTGCCACCGTCACCAGCACTTTGTCGCCGTATGCGTGACCAAAATTGTCGTTGAACTCTTTGAATTTGTCCACGTCAATAATAAACAATGAGACCGACTGCCTTGCGATGTCAATTTTTTTGACAGCGAGGTCAGTAATTGCCAGCTTGTTGTATAGACCGGTCAGTCCGTCCCGCTTTTCGCTGTAGGAATTGTCGGAAAGAGCGGTATTTTTTTGGGTGACAAGCCCGATGATTGAATGGTTTTTCCGCGAGAATGACTGCATAGTGGTGACCAAAAGATGCGAGCTGTCACTCAGCAGAAGACGGTATTTTTTGTCGCAGATACCTTGCTCAATGTCCTCAAAAAGAGTTTGCAACTGGTATTTTGAGCCGTCAATTTCAGTATTGATGTCGAAAAAATCAATAAAATTGATGATAAAGTCCGCTTTGTTGCCCAAATAAATGTTTTTCATATCCTTTGTGCTGGCCAGCGCATATTTGGAGCCGTTGTACACAATAAAGTATGAATTGAATTTTGAGAGCAGCACCGAATACTCCCGGTTTTGCAGCATGGTTTTGTCCATGAGGTCTTGGGCATAGGAGAGTTCTTGCAGATTGATTGAATATTCGCCGTTTCGTTTTTTTGACACGCAGAGCACACAAGTGATTTTATGCTTTCCGATTTTCAAATTGAGGATGGTATAGGGCGTGTTATTTTTGGAAGAATAATTATGCAGAAAATGTTTCAGGTTGTCCGCATCGATTTTGTCTAAGTATTCCGCAAGGTTCAGTTTATTATTCGTTATGTTGAACAACATGGAAAAACTTCGGTTTCCCCATATGATGTTCAAATCTTTGTCAAGAGAAAATTCTATGTCGCTTACACGGCGTCTATTTTTTTGTTCTTCCATGGTGCTATTTTATTACATAATTATAGCACAGAATATTCAAAAGAAAAGGAAAAATTCATGGCGAATCAAATAATTTTTCGTTACAATGCAAGAGTTTAAAAAATAAAGCCTATACCTATGGTTTTTTCTCTAAAATGCCGATATTATAAAAGTAGCATTGTTTTTTGATGTGGAGAAAGCGAATATGAAAACAATCGGCATTAAGCTTGCGGACGGAACATTTTATCCAATTCTCGAAGAGGGTGAGGCAAAGTCACGTACACTGGACGTAACCACTGTAAGGGATAATCAGACAAAGGTGCAGATTGACCTGTATCGTTCTGAGACAAATTCCATGACAGACGCGGAATACGTTGATACGCTTGAAGTAAGCAATCTGGAGCCCCATCCGAACGGCGAGCCAGACTTGCATCTTTCTGTCACGCTGGATGAAAACAATGAGCTTAAGGCAGAAGTCATTGACGCTGAGACGGGAAAAAAGAGCGAGGTGCAAGTGCAGCTTGTCAGCCGGACTTTGGCAGAGCGTGAGGCTTCCGATGTGGATTTTTCTCTCCCGGAGACAGGCATTGCCGCTTCAGAACTTGCTGCGCTTGAGACACAACAGCCGACCTCTGAACCTCAGCCGCCGGTAGAAGAAGACAAAACAGACGAATTTATTACCGATGATTTTTCATTCGATGATTTTACCGATGAAGAATTTGCTTCAAAAGAGCAGAAAAAAGCTTCCGAGAATTCAGAACAGGCAGAAAAAGAAATTGACGCTTCCGCTTCAGATGACAATTTAGCGGCAACCACATCACTTGATGACATTACATTGGATTTGCCGCCGCTGGACGATTTTGATTCGTTCACTTCTGATAAAACTGATGCGGCGACAGAGACAACCGATGACTTTGCGTTGGACAGCGAAGAGTCAAAAGCCGACGACATGTTTGACATGACGGATTTTAGTCTGGATGAGCCAGTTTCAGATACGACCGCTACTGTCGCAGAGACGACGGAATCAACTGAGACGTCAGAAGTCACCGAGACAAATGCGTTTGCTGATACGACACAGACATCGGAAACAGCGGAGACGACAACTTTTGATTCGGACACAAGTTTGGACGACATCTCGCTTGATTTGCCGGACTTTGATGACAGCGAGTTTGACACCGATTCTTTAACCACGTCCACCAAAACCGAGACAAAGACAGAAATCGAGACGGAAACAAAATCGTCTGACAATTTGGACGAGATGGATTTCACGCTTCCTGATTTTGATGATACGACTTCAGATTTCTCTTCTGAAACTGTGGCGGAAACATCTTCAGACAAAACTTCTGATTCAGATGACTTGGACAATCTTTTTGACGATCCAGTTTTTAACAATGATGATTTCAATTCAACGACAACTCAGACTGCGGCAGTACATAGCGCAACGAGCACGGCAACGGCAGCATCTGGTTCTGCCATGGATTTTTCTGATTTGTATGATGATGAGACCTTGGCGGGCGAGCATTCTACTCCTTACGACGAAGATGCAGGCGATGAAGTCAAGCGAAAGACACGTGTGCCCGTTATCATCTGTGTGGTGTGCGCAATCATTTGTATCATCGCCACATTGCTGGTTCTCTTTATCATTCCGTCAAAATACAATTTGATTAAGTCACGCAATACGAAAAAGGTTGATGATTCTGAATGGGTCAAGCCAAAGGCAGAGATTACGCTGGACGAAACCCCGATGGAAGAAAACTTGCCTCCGCCTGTGGAAACAAAAGAGCCGGAACCAATTCCTGTTGAAGAGCCGGAGCCACAAGTGCCGTCTGTAGTGGAAACAGATGCGCAGGAGGACAAGATTGTTGTTGCTCCCAAGCCGAACATCGTGCCGGTTCCCGCGGAAAAGCCAAAGGTAAAGAAAGACGTGCGCTATCGCATTAAATGGGGTGATACGCTCTGGGATATTTCTGACTCATATTATAAGAATCCGTGGAAGTACCCGAAAATCGCAAAGTATAATCACATCAAAAACCCTGACCTCATTATTTCTGGAACTGACATTTTGATTCCTGAGGAATAATTACAGGACTCGGCGGTATTTTGAAAAAAAACTTTCTTTGTCTGACGGCATTTTTTCTCGTCTGTTTTCTCTTTTCGTGCAACTCATCTGCACCACAACGAGTCTTTAAAAAAGAATCGTCTTATTTTATGGCGTTACATGCCGCCGACAAAAACGATGAGCGCGATGCAATTCGCTTGTTCAGGGACGGACTGAAAAAAGGCAATGAAGAGACCCGCCGCCGTTGTGCAGAAGCCTTGACCCGTTTGGGAAACATGAAAGAAAGAGTGGAAGCCAGCGATTATCTTGTTTCCCAATGGACAGATGATGCCGCCTTGTTGGTCGCTTGTACTGAATTGGATAAGGACAACGAATCTTCCCGCGTCATTTTGTACACTAACCAAATCGATATTCTTACCGCACCGAACGAATTAGTTGCCTTGCGTCTGAAAGCCATGCTCAAAAAAAATGACAGCCGCTTTGAAGATTATTTGTACACATGGATTATGAACCGTCCGCTTTCGTCAGAGCATTTGGAATTATATGAGCGTTACCTAAACAGAGAAGCGGAATCCCAGCAAGAAAAATCGGTGGACGAAAATGAGGTGACGACATCACCATTCACCGTTTCCGAGAACAGCCCCATAAAGCCTATCAGTTTGGATGAAGTGGAAGAAGCCCCTGTCTTAACTCCGCACCAGAGACTTATGGATTATAGGATTATGGTGCAACGTCGCCGTTATTATTCCGCTTACACTCAGATATACGAAGTATTTGGTTTGTGTAAGGAACAGGATATTGAAGTGCCTCAACTGTTGCTTTCTGACATGGGTAAAGCCGCCCTCTACGGAACAACCGATTATTATACAGCGGCACTCCAGTTTGACCGCCTTACGCATCAGTTGGACGGGGAAGCGCAGTTCTTCGCATATTTTTATGCTGGGCGGCTGTATGATAAAACAGGGCGATACCCAAAACTTGCAATCAGCCGTTTTAAGAGTGCCATGGATGCTACTTCGGTGGACACCCGCTTTGACAATGCGTTGTGGTATATGTTGAACACTCAGCTGCGCATCTCTACGGACGATATTATCGGTTCGCTCAAAATGTACTGCACGATGATGCACGACAAAGCATATTTTGACGACTTTTTTGAATCGCTTTCCGTTTTGTTGCTGTCACATCAGCAATGGCAGGATTTTTACAATGTGTGGCAAATTATTGAAGGGAGAGCGTCAGAAGAGACATTCTGTAAGTATGCGTATATCGCAGGACGACTCTTGGAAGACGGACTAGTGCGGAATGACGGCGGTTTGCATACGCGTGAGGCGGTAGCGGCATTTACCCGTGTGCTGAGCGGCGGGGCGAGCCTCTACTACAAAGTGCTGGCTCTAGAACGATTGAATATTACCGACATGGAATACATTGAGTCTACACTCTGCGCTCCGGTAAGCGAGCGGACGATTGCGGTAAATACCGATGCAGAGCGTCTTTTGTCTGGCTATGCGGCATTCGGGTTCCCCCAGAAAATATATTCCGAATGGCTCTTGCACCGACAAAAAGTCAGCATAGGCGTTTCCATGCAGGTGAGCCAGTTTTTGAACGAATGTGGCACATTTAACAAAAAATTCAATGTCCACAGCTTGCGCATCGCTGCCCGTGCGAAAAACACAGCGACAGAAAAAATACCGCATCATCTGCTGGAATTGGATTTTCCGCGCTTTTATTCCCAATATGTTCAGTCAGCGGCGGCAGAAAATGATTTGAGCGAATATCTGTTGTATGCGCTTATTCGTAGCGAAAGTTTTTTTGATGCGGATATCTCAAGTTCAGCCGGTGCGCAGGGACTCACGCAATTGATGGAGTCAACTGCCGCCGATATAGCCCGAAAATTGCACATAAAGGATTATAGTATTCTTGACCCTGAAATCAACACGCGGCTCGGCGCATACTACCTGAAAGAAATGATTGAGCGAAGTGACAGCGCCACAATGCTTGCTCTTTTTGCGTACAATGCGGGACTGACCAATGTGCGTGAATGGGTGAGAATTGCCAAGCGAGATTGGCGGGAGACAGGTAAAACTCCGCACCGTATTACGGGCATCAGCATGGATTTGTTTTTGGAGACATTGCCGTACAACGAAACTCGTGAATATGGAAGAAAGGTGCTTTCTGCGGCGGCATTGTACGGCTATCTGTATTATCACAAAAATCCGGCCGACGTGGTTCGTGAATTGCTTGAGTTGTAATTACAAAATATTTGCCATCGGTAGTGTTACACGCACACCTGTGGAAAAGACCAGTCCTGAAACAAGACTGTCTTTGAGCGAGAGCGCGCTTCCGTTTGTTTTATTAAAGACGCTGTAATGGATATCCTGCTGAAATGAAATTCTTGTCTTTCCTGCCGCAAAAGAAGGCGTCTGCCAGCACATGCCGATGATACCGGGAAAAATCGACTCATCTATTCTCGTGTCCTCATCGCCGGGAAGTTTTGCTTTTCCAATTGAAAACACCGGACCGACAAAAATGCGAAAATACTCGCCAATGGTCAGGCTTGCGATAAACGGTAACTGGAGCGTGCCAGTTCCAGCGTCGTACCGAATCATAGTGCCGAATCCCGGACGGATAAGGGGTGAGTCGTACATGGCGTGCAGCATGGTGCTAAAGCCGCGCGCATTCATTTTAAAACTGGAAGCAGTATAAAAATTCCAGTCCAGATTTAGCGTGGCATCAAAAATTATTTTTCTCGCAAAACCGGCAAATCCGTGTGAAGATGATTTGCTGTCTGTGGAAGCAGAGCTTTGTTCTGCTGAATTCGCGGAGTTTTGCCCGCTTGTCTCCGCTTTTTTGTCGCTGACAGAACTGTCTGAAGCTCCTGCGGCAGAAGGCAAAAATCGGCCTGTCTGAAAATAATGGTTTTTCCAGTAGTTTTCTTTGAGCGAAGAGAGAATGACGCCGTTGTTTGGTCCATCGCTTGCCGCATTGATAAACTGACCGTTTCCCGCATAGATGCCCACATGTGAAACAGAACCGTCGCCCGTTGTCTTAAAGAAAACCAAGTCGCCGATTTCACGTTTTGCGTCATCAATAATCGTACAGTACGCGTACATCGCTCTTGTCTGGCGCGGCAACTGCACACCAATTGATTCTCGTGAGCAAGCGAACACAAGACCAGAGCAGTCAAAAGAATCTGGTCCCGTCGCTCCACGGACATATGGTTTCCCGATATATCGTTTGGAATATTCTACGAATGTTTTTCGCATGACCGCCGCTTCTTCCGCAGTGACAGTTTTACTTTGTGCGCACACTTGAGGAACGAGAATGACGAGAAAAAAAAGAATAATCAAAAAAATCGGCGTTTTCTTCATATTTCTATTATCGGAGTGCGGTGCGTTTACATTCAGAATAATTTTATGTAAAATATTTCTATATTACAAGTATGATTCAGCATTTAATTTTTGATTTGGACAGAACTGTTTATCCCGCAGACACCAGAATGAGCGAAGATATTTCATATCGCATCAAACGATTTGCATCCGAGTTTTGGGGATTGGATTTTGAAGAGGGCGCACGTCAGCGGGCAGAGGCTGTCAAAGAGTACGGTACCACATTGGACTGGCTTGTGACCGCGGGCGGCTTTGCTGACATCGAAGCGTATTTTGCCGCCATCCATCCGGCAGATGAGTGTATCGGTTTGTACAAAACACCTGCTTTGCGCCCGCTTTTGGAAAGTCTGCCACAAAAGAAAATGATTCTCACAAATTCGCCGTATGAACATGCCGACAGAGTGCTGAATTTTTTAGGCGTGCGCGATTTGTTTGACTCCATCTGCGATATCCGCGCCAATAATCTGAAAGGAAAGCCAGCTGCGGGCGCATTCCAAAAAGCATTGGAGATGTGTGGTGGCACGCTGGAAAACAGTATTTTTCTTGATGATGCCGAGGGCTACACCGATGGATGGGCGCGCTTGGGTGGCACAGCCATTTTAGTCTGTCCGGAGGGCAAACGATTGAACACCCCCGACCTTCCTGGCAAAACCTACTGGATAAAGGACATTTACGGTCTTCCCGCCGTCTTGGACAAAATTGAGCGCGGAGCCTGATTTTGTCAAATCTAATTGACCAACACCCCCTTTTTACGCTATGATGTAATCACTTGGGGGCGTAGCTCATCTGGTAGAGCATTTGGTTCGCAATCAAAGGGTGGTCGGTTCGAGTCCGATCGTCTCCAAAGAAGGTTTTCGTGATAAGCGAAGACCTTTTTTATTTTTAAACACATGTTCGGAATCGAACCGATCACCAAAGTGAGCGCGGAAAAATACAAGATTTTTTTGCAATTTACTTTTTCGCTAATCTACATTACACTTCAGGTATGAATTTTCTGGAATTGAACGATATTACATTTGCCTATCCGCCGGTGGAAGGCGACCTTGACGAGAACGGCAAACAGATTGTACCGCCAATCATGTGGGAAGGTTTTTCAGCTACCTTGCCAGGCGGCTTTGTGCATCTGGTTGGGCCGAATGGCTGTGGCAAGTCCACGCTTTTGCTTTTGACAAGCGGCAGAATTTCTCCTGTTGCCGGCACAGTCTCTCTTTTAGGTCAGAATCCGCACGCGCTTAACGAAGAAGAGCGCAATTTGCTCGCATCGTTTATTTACCAGAACATGGAATTTGAGACCGACGAAAAAACTGGCGCGCTTTTGAACCAAGTGTATGCTAACGGCGCACACAAAGGAAACGCCGCCGCAATTCGTTCTGACGGCGCGCACAAAGATTTGCTTTCTGAAGTTATCGATATTTTTGAGTTGGGCGGCGTTCTGCAGCATCCGCTCACTGGCTTGAGCAAGGGCGAGATTCAGCGCGTGCTTTTGGCTTTCAGCATTTTGTACGGCAGCAAGTCAATTTTTATGGACGAGCCGATGTTTGCCATGGAATTGCCCCAAAAAGAAAAAAGCCTTGCGTACTTGCGCGATTTTGTCAAAAAGACAGGCACAACGGTCTATCTTTCCATGCACGATTTGGAATTGACCAGAAAATATGCTGAGCAAGTGCTTTTGATGTATCCCAATCATGACATGGATTTGGGAACTCCCGAAGAAGTGCTTACCAACGAAGATTTGGAAAAGGCGTATGGCGTGCCGGCCAGTATGCTTAGGGATGGCGAGGAATACACCCGCAATCATCTAAAAGAGGTGAGCGATTTGTTCACGGGGAAAACGGAAAAATGATTATGACCCAAGTAAAAAAAATTGTCTGCTGTTCAGCAGTTTTTGGATTGCTTTCATTGTCTGCCTTTTCGCAGGAAGTTCTAAAATCAGTAGAAGAAACTTATTATGATTTTCTTTCGCTTACAGGAAACACTGAGCGGAATTATCTGAATTATCGGACTTTGGAAGAGAGCCGCTGGACTGTGACCGATGAAGATGAGACAAAAGATGTGTGGGCGGATAAAAACTTGGGAAAGCGTCGTCTGATTTGGGAGCGACAGTCTGAGGAGCGAAATTTTTTTACGCGCGGACTCGATAATTCTTTTGCATTCAAAGTGTACGGCGCGGAATGGTATTCAAGCTACAATAAAAACGCTCCGTTTGGACAAAACGACGGAGGCTTGTGGCAGGGCAGGGGATATAATACGGCGCTTTCTGCAGGAGCACGAATTGAAGGCTTTGGATTCAGTTTGTCTTTCAGACCGCAGTTGAGTTTCAGCCAGAATCTTGACTACACATATCTTGTAGAAGGCTATAAAAGTTCAAACTATGCGGGAAAGGCAGACACCTACGGTTATGTGTGGGGGCAATGTGATGCCGTCCAGCGTTTTGGTGATTCTTCCTTCTGGAATTTTGACTGGGGCGACACAGAGATTCGTTGGTCGTGGTATACTTTTACAGTAGGCTTTGGTACCGAAGCGATTTGGTTGGGACCGGCGGTTCAAAATGCGCTTTTGCATTCAAACAATGCGCCTACGTATCCTAAACTTGACTTTGGCTTTCGTCGGACACAAATCAAGATTCCTCATTTTGGCTGGTACCTCGGTGATATTGAGGCTCGATTGTGGGTTGGCTATCTTTCTGAATCTGACTATTTTGATAACGACAGCTCAAATGACCATAATCAGTTTTCTGGATTTACGGTCTCCTATGCGCCATCATTTTTGCCCGGCTTGACGCTCGGTTTCCAAAAAGTGACCGTCAGCAAATGGGGAGACGCGCTTCTGCTGTATGCATATCCGGGCTTCAAAGGCAATACTGTTGATACGTCAAAGCGTAAGGGTGAAGACCAAAAAGCATCTTTTACGGCTGACTGGCTCTTCAAAAAAATTGGTTTGGAAATCTACGGCGAGATTGGCGTGGATGATTTCCTTGCCGATGGTCTGAAATTCTATGAATACACGCGTTATCCGCTGCACACGATTACCTATACCGCCGGCATAAAAAAGTCTTTGGAAATCTCACAAACAAGAAAATTGCGCGGACTTCTTGAGTTTGAGTGGAATAATACGGAAGGTTCACAGGATTACCAAATGTGGAGCGGTTCTGCGTACAATTTTGGTTTCCATTATCAGATTACACAGGGCTACACAAACCGCGGACAATGGATTGGAAGCGGAATGGGGTACGGCGGAAACAGCCAGTATCTTGCCTTTACCTTGTTCAGTCCGCATGGATATGAAAAACTGTTTGTGGCGCGCAACAATCCTGACAACAATTTTATCTACTACAAAAGCGTTGATGCGGATAAAGACCAGACAAACTACAATGGCGCGCGCTACTTTACGGCGTTCAAAGCGAATTTTTACGTGGGCTTTGAAAATTTGTACTATGTGCTGAAAAATCTTTCGATACAGTACGGCTTTTTGTACAATTTGATAATCAACCCCACGTATGAGCCGGAATATAACGCCAATACTATGAAGTGGCGCGGATACTCATATCAGCATAATTTCCAGCTCAAACTGGCAGTGAAATACCATTTGTAGACTTTCGCAAACTCGCGTGCTTGCCAAATGCGGCGTCCATGCCGCGTCCTGCTTTAGAACGGCGTTTCGTCGGGGTTTCTGGCAAGTCTGATTTCTGCGCCTTCCAGTTCACCGATTGCCTTGCAGTCAGCCTCTTCAATTTCAAAGTCAAAGACGCGGGTGTTTTCTGCGATGCGCTCAGGCGTGACGCTTTTGGGAAGCGGCAGATAGCCCTGCTGCAAACTCCAGCGAATACAAATCTGTGCGATTGAGCGGTTATATTTTTGCGCAAGCTCCCGCATAAACGGGTTGGAGAAAATGCCGCCGGTTCCCAGAGGACTGTAGGCTTCCAGAACCATATTTGAACGGCGGCTGTATTCTACCAACGCGTCCTGCGTCTGTCCGGGGCAGAGTTTGATTTGGTTTACCATGGGCGCGATTTTTGCCGTTTTTGACAACTCGGTGAGGTGGCGGCCGTAAAAATTACTCACGCCGATTGCCCTGAACTGTCCCGCTTCGTATGCCTCTTCCATGGCTTTCCAGCTCTCAGCATTTTTTTCAGCCCAGCAGTCGCGGAATTTCTGCGGGTTTGGCCAGTGAATAAGATATAAATCGACATAGGAAAGACCGAGCAGTTGCAATGATTTTTTGATAGCCGCTTTGGTCTCTTCGTAGCCGTGGTCATCGTTCCAAAGTTTTGTGGTGATGAACAAATCTTCGCGGCGGAAGTTATGCTCTTTGCAGAAATCTTTGATTGCCGCGCCAACGCTTTTTTCGTTTCCGTATGCCGCCGCCGTGTCGATGTGACGGTAGCCGCATTCAAGCGCAGTTTTGACGGCATTGTACGCTTCATCGCCGTCCTCAGATTGCCAAGTGCCGAATCCGATGCATGGAATCTGCACGCCATTGGTCAGACTGAATGAATCAGTCAGTGAAGTGAACTGCATAAGCCTTCTCCTATTGTATTACTTTTTTATTCCCTTTAAGGAAATATCTTCATATGAGTAAATGATAATTTTTTCCTTTACGCCAATTGGTTGTGTAGTCAGGTCAGCTTTTTCGATTTTGCCGTCAAGCCGCAAATAGTAGCCTTGTTTTTCAAGCAGCTCTTGGAGCGAAAAATTTGCTTCGTCTGCAACGCTTATTGCAAGAACCTCTCCCCTGTCCGTCTTGAACGCAGGCTGTTCAAACGGCGCGTTTCCGTAATAATCGATATGTCCCTGCACCGAGACTAATTTGTTTTTGGTCATGGACGTAAACAGTGCTCCGATTGCAAATGTGGTCAGTATGGCTCCAATAATCTTTTTCATCAGGTACTCCTATTCGATAATCAGATATGTTCTGAGTGCATCTGCTGTCTGCGAGTTAAACTCTAAATTGATGCTTGTTGCACCATCTGCAATCGTACCGATTTTGTTCAGCTCTATACCATAGGGACGTACTCCATTAGACGCCACCGAATTATATGGAAAGAAATAGGGGCTGTTTGAACCATTTTTTAACTTTTCTTCGCTAACGCCAGAAGCCTTCAAATTGTGCAAATTAACGCTTGCGAGCGGGTAGCCATAAGATTTTTCTGTGCAATAGAGTGGTTCATCACTAGGAGATAATCCTATGGTTTTTCGGAATCCCGCGCCGTCTTTGCTGATTACACAATCGTAGACAAAATCTTTTAAAAGTGTCTCCATGGTTACTGTGGTACCTGTCGTTGCTCTTACACCGTTGGGAATTGCAATATAGTAATCTGTATCTACGCTATTTACGAGATTCTTCATTAATTTTGCTCCGCCATAGTTACGTGCAAGCCATGTACCAAAAGCAAAGTTTGTCGAATAAGAGATGATTTCATAATTTCCCGAACGGTATTCAAGACCAGAATAATAATAATACTTATTAAAACTAGGCAGACGCCATGCAATCGGGGTGTAGTTTATGGCAAAGCCATCTGACTCATATTTTTCCATGGTGTAATCTTTCATAAAATCTTCGCCTTCCATCGCCAACATTTCGTTAAAGGCAGAGCCAGCCGTCAATGTACCGATGCTGCTGTCATAGTGGTTCATTGTCTTTCGTCCCCACGTAATCAAATGCTGGTATTCGTGAGTGATGATGGTCATAACATTTGCAACTTCTTCTCTACAAGCCACCGAATCAATATAGAGATATTTTCCTTCGTTTGAAGCATAAGGATTATATGAACTTTCGGTGTAAGATTGACCCGTTATGGCTCTCAGATCATCGAGATTTGGATAATAGTCTTTGTTTGCGAAAAAACCGAGTGTTCCGTCGTAAGTAATATCATAGACGACTAGATTGACGATTGTGCCTGTATCGCTCAATGTTTCCATATTTTTCACGCCAAACTTCTTTTGTGATGAGTCAGTTGGCGGGTAAAAAATTTGGTCAGATTCTTTTCCGTAGAGATTTGTCTCAAGCAGATATACATCATCAAAAAAAGTAGCCATTTTTTTTGCGATTGTCGTATTGATTTTTTTATTGCTAGATATTCCATAGTCTGACCAGCAATCATCTGCGACCCATACATTGCAGTAGGTGCCAATTGCGCGGAGCGTCGTGTCTGTTTTTATCCATCCAGAAAAATTATTGTAATCTACCCATATTTCCTTCGTCGTTCCAATTGTTCGGCTTATTTGACTGTTTGTGCGGTCTATAATTTGTCGATATGTCGTTGTGGCGCGGGCAGAGTCAGAAATATTGAAAATGTCGTCTGCAAAGTGTTCTTGTAGTCTCATAGTAGCACAACGATTGTCTTGCATAAGTACGTCACTGTCGGTTTCTGTTGCGGCACGGGTGAGAATATTTCCGGTATATTTCGTTATGTTGCTGGTTGCATTAGTGACGAAGCGTGAATACTCTTGGGGAATGAGAGTCGCAGAAGGATTTGTCTTTGCAAGATAGATTGTCTTTCCACCGAGATTTCCCGTGACGGTGAGATAGCGTGTTTTAGGGTCAACAGTAATCGTGCTTCCAGAGTAATTTGCTGAGATGCTTTCTGTTGCCGTTGAATAAGTTACTGTCGTTGAAGGAGTATAGTCTGTATCGTCTGAGCGACTATTTACGAGTGCATCAAGTATCATGTCACATCCGAACAAAAACAACACCATTCCTGTGAGAGTCGTATAAAATAAAATCCGTTTCATAAAAACCTCGCAAAAAACTATCATTATAATTATATCCTAGAAACAACGATTTTCAAATGAGATAACATCAAATTATTGAAATTTGTTGAATTTACGGCTAGACTTTTGCCGTGAATATCTGTCTTTTTACCCCGGAAGAGATTTCTGGCCCTATGTCCAAGCGGGATGAGCGCACGGAACACATTGTAAAAGTGCTGCACAAGGGTGCGGGAGATACATTTGATGCCGGCATTATTGGTGGCGCAGCCGGTACGGCGACGATTACAAAGATTGTGCCCAAAGGTGAGCCGGACGAGGGCGCATTGTATTTTGATTTTACGCCTGCAAGCGAAGGAAAACCATTGTACCCGCTCACGATGATTATTGGCTTTCCGCGGCCGATTCAACTGAGACGACTTTTGCGCGATGTGGCAGGGCTTGGCGTATGCGCAGTTCATCTGACGGGAACGGAGTTGGGTGACAAATCCTACATGAAAAGTACCGTGGTAGAAAAAGGTGCGGCATATCAGATGCTTTTGGACGGCACGGCGCAGGCAGCAAGTACACATGTACCGGAACTTTTTATGCATGCCACGCTGCGGGAATGTCTGGAGGCAGTGCAAGGTGAGACAAAAATCGCGCTGGACAATGTGCGCCCGGCGATGAGTCTGCATTCATTTTTGTACAGCGGTGAAGATTCGCTTGTCAGCCAGACTTCTGCGACGGGGCAGCCGACTGCGGGTGCAGGGCAATCTGTTGTGGCGGCAATCGGAAGCGAACGCGGCTGGACAGACAAAGAACGCGCGCTTCTGGAAAAAGATGGATTTACGCGCTGTGGCATGGGCGTGCGTGTGCTTCGGACAGAAACTGCCGCCACGGTAGCGGGTGCGATTATTCTAGACGCGATGGGGAAATTAGGGTAAATTAGTTCTATGGACAACGAACAAATCAAGCAGATGCTTTTGCAGATAGAAAACACCGAATTGGATTTTACGGTGGTGATGACGGGAAAGGAAAGTACCCGTGTGAATGGGCTGTACAAGCCGGAGACCCGTGAAATTCTTCTGCACAATAAAAACTTTAAGACTGACAATCAGCTGGTTTACACGGCGATTCATGAATATACGCATCATCTGATTAACGAGCAGAAAATTGCGGAGAGCGCGGGGGTTCCGTTTAAGGCGGGGCGCGTGCACAATGCAGAATTCTGGGGACGATTCCATGAGCTTCTGCAGAAAGCGGAAGAACTGGGCATTTACACGCTCAATTTGGACGACTATCCGGAGCTGAAAGAACTGACTGAAAAAATCCGCCGCGATTATCTGGAAGTGGACGGAAAACTGATGCAGGAATTTGGCAAACTGCTTTCTCAGGCACACGCGCTCTGTGAAAAAGAAAATATCCGCTATGAGGATTATCTTGACCGCGTGTTGTGTCTGCCACGTAATTCAGCCCGTGACATTACGCGCGTGGGCATGGTGCCGGTAAATCCTGCGCTTGGATTTGACAACATGAAAAAAGTTGCCGCGCTCAAAAAGCCTGATGAGCGTGCTTCTGCCGAACAGCAGATTCTTGCGGGAAAAGCACCCGATACTGTGCGCGAGTTGATGAAGAAAAAAGCGAACAAAGATGACCCACGCACTAAGCTGGAAAAAGAAAAAAATCGTCTTGAAAAAACAATTGAAGCGTTGCAACAACGGTTGCAGTTCGTTGAGGAAAGCCTTGAGAGCCTGTAAGATTTTTTTCTTCATGCTGACGGGATGTGCGCTTTCTTTTGTGGGGGCGCAGTCTTCGTCAGGAAGCGTTTCTGTTTCTCCTTTGACCATGCCTTCGGTGAGCGCGCCTACAATGCCCAAGGTAACGGCACCGTCTATCGGAAATGATTATTATGTTCCGGGCTCATCGTCTTTTTATCACGGCTCGTATCCGGGAATTCGTAACGGGCTTGCAAACAGAATGCGCCAGACGGTGACGGCTGATACGCAAACCGGCGCGCAATCGTTGAATCAGACAAATGCTGCGCATAGCACAAATTCTACGGGAACGGGTACGGCACTTTTGTCAAACAATGCGTTTGCGGGACTGACGGCTTCTGATTTGTCTTCGATGGACAGCATGGGGCTTTTGGGAAAATATTCCGGCTTGCTTTCAAACGGAAAAGGGCTGGCTACGGCAAATGCGCTGGCGGCGGCAAAATCTGACACTTCTGCGGATTCCATTTTGTTGCAGCAGATTTTGGGTCAGCTGACGGAAATAAAAAATCAGAATGTGAATGCATCGCTTAACGCTGCGTCAGGAACAACGACGGCTTTGGGACAGGCTGAGAAGGCAGGCTCAAAGATTTTGCGTTTTACGGTGAACGGATACGATGTGCTTTCTACTTGCCGAGACGTGTATTTTTCTACGCAGGAATCTGACGGCTCGTTTTTGCTGACGGGCGATCGGAAGTACCAGACCGATGGCGAAAGCCGTTGCGAGACTTTTTATCTTCTGTTTCATACAAAAGGGGCGCGGGAAGGTATTACGCAGTATTCTGTGACACCCGAAGTGACGCAGGATACGACAAACACGTATTCTCTTATGTATCAGCTTGCCCAGAAGAAAGGTCTTACCGCTCAGCGTACGGGCAATTTTATTTCCATGCGCTTAAAAGAGGCGGACTGGAATATGGACATGCTGCTTTCCATGCAGTAGAGGTGTGTGATGAGCATTTTGCAGGAAGGATTGACCCAGCTTGGATTGTCGCCGCTGGAAGAAAAAATGGATGCGTATATCCGCACTTTGCAGGAGTACAATGCCAAGTTTGACCTTATCAATACCGATGAATACGACCAGATTGCTATCCGCCACATTTTTGACAGCTTGAGTGGCGCGGCAGAAATTGCGAAACTTATTGAAAAACGTATTGCGTGTACTGCTGCGTCTTCTGCGAATGAAAACGGTTTGGTGCTTGCAGACATTGGAAGCGGCGCGGGGCTTCCCGGCATTCCGTTGGCGGCGGCGTTCCCTGAGCGGAAATTTGTGCTCGTTGAGCGAATGACTAAGCGCGTCGATTTTTTGCGCCATTGTGCCGAAGTCCTGCAGCTGGACAATGTGACTGTGGAAGAAAATCAGGCGGAACGGCTGGAACAGCGTCGGTTTGACATTGCCGTTTTTCGCGCGTTCCGTCCGCTGGAAAAGAAAATGACAAAAGTTCTGCTGCGTATTCTTAAAGACGGCGGATATCTTGCGGCGTACAAAGCTAAGTGCGAAAAGATTACGGAAGAAATGCAGTCGCTCCCCGTTGTGCCCGCCTACGAAGTGGTGCCGCTTACCGTGCCATTTTTAACTGAACATACTGGTGCGGAAGAAGAGCGGGAACGAAATCTGGTGATTATCAGCAAGAATTAATTGGTTGTGTTCGCGTGGTCAGAAGAGATTAATCGAGTGAGATGCGTTTTAGGATTTTGACCAAGCCTTCTTTTTCTACTAAGTCGATGGGGCGACCTTCGGAATAGCGTTTTGCGTCTTCCGTGTAAGAGCCGGCTGTAAAGCACACGCCACGGTCTGCCTTGGAATCTGAAACTTTGCCATGGAAATCGCGGATAAGCAATTCTCCCGTGGAGCCGCTGCTTCGGTAAAAGCGGAATACTTCGGTGTCTTCCCATTTTGGGGTTTCAATGGCAAGCATAATCTCTACAGAATCAGGCTTAACAGAAATATCGTTTATCTTGACGAATGAATTTTTGTAATATGACTCCACCACTTTTCGGCAGAGGGCGACAAAATCACTGGTGGGCGACATCAAGTAAACTTGAAGGTTCTTGTTCTGATTCAACTCGCCATAGCGTTGCATGAGTTGTGGAACATCTTTGTATGTCTGGTTTACCAGCTGGATTTCACGCAATGCTTTGATACCGTTTGAAATGGCGTTCTGCTCAAAAAAGACATTCGCCATGTTGTACAAGATTTCCAGGCGGATGTCGTCGGGCGTATTCTGATGCTTTAAGCCAATCTGAAAGTCCTGCAACGCTTTGTCCGGCTGGTTTGTGCGGGCATGGTATATACCAGAGGCGAGACATGAGCGTGCGCCAAAATCGGGGTCGGGGCGCAAATGCATGAACACCCTGATAGCTTTGTCGCCGTAGCCGCATTCGTTCATGGCGTCTGCCATAGAGTAGAGCACTTCTTTGTTGTCGGGACTCTCGTCGAGCGCATGTTTGAGGTAGGGGAGACTTTCTTTAAAATGATTGCCTTTGTACAACGAAAGACCTAGTTTTGCGTTGATATTGGTTGCTTCCGGTTTGATGACTAATGCTTTTTTGAAGCAGGGAATAGCCTTGTCGTATTCATTCTTTGCGTAGCACGCCTGACCTAAATAATAGTTCACCTCAAAATCGTTGGGGCGGACATTATAAGCGAAACTGAGACCTGAAAACGCCTCTTCCAATTTTTCCAGTTTGAGCGCACAGATACCTTGTCGCAGACCAGCCACATAACCATCGATTTCTTTACGTGCAGGAGCGATTTTCATCTGCGTCTCATAAATCTCGTATGCTTTTTCCCAGTTGTGCTCATTATAATACAAGTCGCCCAGCGGAATCAGACCTTCAGGGTTATGCGGGTCTTGTGCCAGTTTTCTGCTGGCTTCCTTGATGATTTGAGAACGTGATTTTTGTTTTCCTTTTTTGCCGCCTTTTTTCCTTGTTGCAATCGAAAGAACGAGCGCAATGATTCCAAAGACGACAGCCGCGGCTATGAGCAGTTCCATCTCATTCTATTATCGGCATTCTTCGACGAATTCGTGAATTCTGTCTAAAGCGACTTTTATTTTGTCGATAGCGGTGGCATAACAGCAACGGATATGACCTTCACCGCCCGCCCCGAACACGCTGCCCGGAACGACAGCCACATTGTGCTTTTGGAAAAGTTGTGTGGCAAATTCTTCGCTTGAAAGCCCCGTGGAAGTGATGTCCGGGAACATGTAGAATGCTCCAGTCGGCTCTGGCACAGGCAAGCCCATGTCGGTGAAGGATTTGTACATCAAATTGCGGCGTTGCTGGTAGGAGATACGCATTTTTTCTACTTCGTTCCAGCTGTTGCGTAAACCTTCTGCCGCCGCGTACTGACTGAAAATCGGGGCACAAATGGTGTTGTAGCCGTGCAATTTTACGATTTGACCAAGCAATTCTGCGGGCGCGGCAATGTAACCGATACGCCAGCCAGTCATAGCGAATGATTTTGAGAAACCGTTTAAGATAATCGCATAGTCTTTCATGCCGGGGAACGAGCCGATAGACGTGTGTTTTGCGCCATCGTAAGCAAGCTCGCAGTAAATTTCATCACTGATACACCACAACTGGTTTTCCACAATGACTTTTGCAATTTTTTCCAGCTCGCTGGCAGGAATCATCGTGCCGGTTGGGTTGTTGGGCGAACAAATCATCACCGCTTTTGTTTTTGGCGTGATTGCATTTTTGATTTGTTCCGCAGTGGGATAAAAGCCATTTACGCTCGTGTCGATTTCTACCACTTTTGCGCCGGTGAGGACAGCGAGCGGGGTGTAGTTTACATAGCAGGGCTGCACCACAATGATTTCATCGCTGGGATTCAGAATGGCACGGAGCACCGCATCAACGCCTTCACTTGCGCCTACCGTCACAAGAATTTCGTTCTTGGGATTGTAGTACAAATTGTAGCGTTCCATATATTTGGCGATTTCTTCACGCAGTTCAATCAAGCCCCAGTTTGATGTGTATGAGGTGTGACCTTTTTCCAGATGATAATAGGCTTCCTCGCGGATAACCCACGGAGTCGGAAAGTCAGGCTCACCAACTGAAAGCGAGATAACATCGTCATGTCCGATAAGCATCTCAAAAAATTTACGTATTCCGCTCGGCGGTGTGTCCATCATCGCGCGGCTAAATTTATCTTCTCGTGTGTTCATTTTTTTCAATCCTCGGATAAGTGGCATTTATGCCATCACGCCTTCGCGTCTGTCGCTTTCGTCTTCAACGTAGAGCACGTCGTTTTCTTTATACGTTTTGAGCAGGAAATGTGTTTTGGTGGAGCGGACTCCTTCCAGCGTAGAAAGTTTGCGGGCGACGAAAAATGCCACTTCCTGCAGACTGTCGCCTTCAATCACGACTTTAAGGTCATAGCCGCCGCTCATCAGATACAGCGATTTTACCTGTGGATAACGATAGATGCGGTCTGCAAGTCCGTCAAAGCCGTGCTCACGTTCGGGAGTCACTTGAATTTCAATTTCGGCGCGAACTTTTTCCTTGGCGGCTCCATCTTTTTCGGGATTGATAACGGCTTTGTAGCCTAAAATGATGCCTTCGGCTTCAAGCTGTTTGATGATGGATTGTACTTCTGCCGGTGTTTTTTTTGTCATGGCGGCAATGTCTTCAATTGGAAGCCGCGCGTTCTCTCTCAGCAAATCAAGGATTTCTTCTTTGTCGTTCATACGCACCTCTATCTTTTATTCTAGTTGATTATACGGTTTTTGTGAAGTATACTAGGTTTAGGACGAGAACCGATGTCACCAACGGAAGAAGAGACAAGAAGACATATTCATCAAGTACAGCAACTCATGTACAAGCTGAACCGTGAATTGTTAGAGCGGTGTGAGCGGCATGACCAATCAAAGCTGGAGGAGCCGGAAAAGTCGGGTTTTGAGGCGATGGATGCGGAGCCGTTCTATCCGTATGGGTCGCCAGAATATTTTGACAAACTGGAACGGTATCGCCCGATTTTGGAGCACCACTACAAACACAATCCTCATCACCCGGAGCATTATGCGAATTTTATTGGTGAGATGGATTTGATTGATATTTTGGAGATGCTTTGCGACTGGGCTTCGCGCCGTGAGGGTCTTTCTATTGATGAGACTATTACGCTTGTTGAGCAGCAGAGCGCACGGTTTCAGTTGCCGCCCGTCCTTTCCAGCATTTTGTTGAATACGCTCAAGCGTCATCTTGCCACGGAATTTTATGCCGCGCCTAAAACAGCTGCGCCAAATTCTATTCAGCCAGCGAATATTGCGACAGGCACACTCAGACCAAACGCAACTATAGCCAGACCAAATGTGACTTCAGCACCGCGCACGCCTGCTCCCAATCCTCAGCCCGTCGCACCCAAAGTTCAGTCAAAGCCCGTCGCCCCTAAGCCTCAGCCAAAACCAAAAGCGGAAGAGCCTGTACAGGATGATTTAAGTGAATTTGGCGGATTGTTCAGCAAGAGCAGCATTGATTTGAGTGCGCTGAAAGAATTTGGAATGTAGGGCTTAGCCTTCCCGACGCAATTGAAAGATTTTTTTGACGAGAAGCGGCACTTCAAACAACATCATCATAAACCAGCCGATGCCACAGGCGTAAGCGACACCCGCAATGCCAAAGCGTGGCGCGAGCAAAAGTGAAAAGCTTGCGCGTCCAATCATTTGGATTGAAGTGGCGAACACGGTGATACGCATGTTTCCGCAGCCACGGAAGAATCCCTGAATGCCGTTGGTGAGCGCGGGCATGGTATAAAGACACGCCATAATCAAAAGATATTGCCGACCTAAACGCAAGACTTCAGCCTCGTCATCGCCTGCAAAAAGCCACATGAGATGGCTTCTGAACAAAATCACTGCGAGACCGATAAGAATGCCGTACACAACTTCGATGAGCAGACCTTTTCTGAGGCAAAGCCGCATTCTACCCGTATTTTTTGCGCCGTGGTTTTGTGCGGTAAATGTGGTCATAGCCTGTCCGATGCTCTGCTCAGGCTGGTAGCAGAAGTCGTCGATTTTGGTGCCCGCGTTGAAGGTGGCGATTGCGTCTACGCCCAACGGATTGACCGCGCTTTGCACGAGCAGTTTTCCTACGTACAGAACTGTTTGCTGGGTGGCGGTGGCGAGACTGTAGCTGATTGTTTTTCCCATCAGCGAGGTATCTATCATAAATTCGCGCGGCTTTACGGCAATCAGAGGTTCGCGCACATACACGTAGCCCATGCAGAGCACACAGGAAATTGCCTGAGCCGCAATGGTCGCAATCGCCGCTCCGGTCATTCCCAGATGGAACAACGCCACCAGAATGAAGTCAAGGATGCCGTTTAGTATGGCACTGATAGCCACGCAGATAATCGGTGTCTTTGAGTCTCCCACGGCGCGGAGTGTGGCGGCGAACATATTATAGAAGAACGTGAATAAAAGTCCGCAGAACACGATGCGAAGATAATGGGCAGACGGAGCAATCAGTTCTTCGGGTGAGCGCACTAGATGCAAAAGCGGCACGGCAAAAATGAAGCAGATGGTACTGATGAACACCGTGAACACAAATCCAATCGCAATCGTAGTGCTGATTTCTGCTTTGAGTTTGTCAAATCGTTTTGCGCCGTAGAATTCGCTGATGAGTACGCCTGCGCCCCAACTGATTCCCACGATGAAAAAAATCATGATGTTCATAATGGGATTGGCGATTCCAGCGGCGGCGAGACTCACTTTTCCTGCAAAGCGGCCGAGGATAATTGAATCCACCGCGTTATAGGTGAGTTGAAAAAAATTGCCGAGAATTAGAGGTACCGCAAAGCCAATCAGATGCTTGACGGGAGAGCCTTGTGTCATGTCTTTCATTGTTATTTTCCTGCGCGCCGTTTTCCCTGCTCAATGAAATTCATGTGCGCTTTGTCTTTTCGGCTCAATCGTTTTGCGCCCAGTTGGATTTCATTTGATGAGGAGCATTTTTCTGCTGACCTGCGATTTTTGTCGCTTGAAGGACGACGCTTTTCGCTGGTGCCCCGCGCCGATGCAGGAGCGGAAAGAACAAATTGTTCCCATTCCGCTGGCTCCGGCACTTCAAAATGCATAGCTTTGTTTGTGAACGGATGCTTAAAGTCCAAAGTGCGTGCATGAAGAGCCAGCCTGCCAAATGGATTGGTGCGGGCGCGGTAGTTTTCGTCTCCTGCAAGCGGATAGCCTTTGCTCGCCAGATGCGCGCGGATTTGATTTTTCTTTCCCGTGTCCAATGAAAGCTCAAACAAAGAATGCGTGTTTCCTCGCGCGATGATTTTGTAGTTGGTGCGCGCAGGAACAGTCTCCACGTTTTCATCTTCACGTGGCACGTAGCCGACATGATGCGCGTTGAATGCGAGCGGGTCGTCAATCAGTCCGCTTTCTGGCAATGGGTTGCGGGCATTTTCTGCCACCGCGCGGTACAGCCGCTCCGTTACCATAGTGTGCCAGTTGTCCATGATTTTCTGCTGCGCAAGTTCTCCCAAAGCGAACATCATCACACCGCTTGTGTCGCGGTCAAGCCGATGGACGGCAAGCGGACGATGCTTTGCGTTGAACGAACCATTTTTGCGCATAAGGTCTTCCAAAATCTGCTGTGCAGTCCGCACGCGGTTTCCGTCAAATGAAACGCTGAGCAGTCCGCTCGGTTTGTTCACCACCACGAGATAGTCATCTTGATATAGGATTTCGAGTTTGAGCATGAGAGTATTGTAATCACAGAGGCAAGAATGGGCAAGTATTATAGAAGAAATAAATGTATGGTGCTTTTTTTTGAAAAAAATGCAAAATTTGCAATTTTTATGCAAAAATTTTTGTCATAAATGAAAAATCAATGCCTATATATACATAGGAGATATTACCATGGAAAACAAACAAGAACTTATTAAAATCAACACAAGCGAATATCTGATACATACGATTCGCGGACAACAAGTGATGCTGGATAGCGATCTCGCGAAAATCTATGGCTACGAACTAAAACGCTTGAATGAACAAGTGAAACGAAATGCCGAACGATTTCCGAAAGATTTTATGTTTCAGCTTGAACCAGAAGAAATTCCAGAATGTCTAAAGTCGCAAATTGCGACTTTAAACGATGAAGGGAACAGGCGTGGTCAGCACATTAAAAAAATGCCGTACGCTTTTACGGAGCAAGGCACATACATGCTTGCTTCCGTTTTGAAAGGCGAAATCGCAGTGAATCAAAGCATTGCGATTATGCGGGCGTTCAAAAATATGCGCCATTTCCTTGCTGAAAACCAACAGTTTGTCGGGCAAGATGAGTTTAATCAGCTGGCTGTGACGGTACAAGGAAATCAAGGCAAAATTACTTCGTTAGAAAAGAAAATTGATGAGTTGAATAATAATTTTCTTTTGGATACAGAACGAAAAGAATTGGTTATTTATAAAGGACAACGATTTGAGGCAGATGTGCTGTATATAAAAATCTATGCCGAAGCGAAAAATACGATTTTTGTTGTAGATAATTATGTCAATTTTAAGACACTAGATCTTCTAAAGCATAAGCGAGAATCGGTATCAGTTACGCTGTGTACGAATAATTTGGGAAAGGGAAAACAGTTGCTGACAAATGCTGAAGTGACAGATTTTAATGCGCAGTATCCGACACTTGTTGTAAAGCCAAATGCAGAAACGCATGACCGTTTGATTGTATTGGATTATAAAACTGATTCCGAAAAGATTTTTCATTGTGGAGCATCGAGCAAGGACGCAGGAAAAAAGGTATGCGCAATAAACGAAATCTCCGATATTGCGGTATATCATTCAATTATTGAGACACTGCTCAAGGAACCTGAGTTTTTATGTAATCAATAGTGCGGGGGCTTGCGGCTGGGGATGTCCATGTTTTCGGCGAGTTCTTCGTAGCGGCCGGCGAGGATTTTGTTTTCTTCGCGGAGGATTTCTATTTGTTTGGCGTTGGAGACGGCTTCTTCTTGCAGTTTGGCGATGAAGTCTTCCATGTAGGCAATTTTTGTCTCCAGTGCGATAAATCGTGCTTCAGTGTCCATGTGAGTTAGTATAGCGGAATTTGTGTGAAGAGGAAAGTGAGCGCATTGTGGTTGTCCTGTTGAGGCGGGGCGTTACGGGGTAGGGAGCGACCCGCTAGGGGCAAAACCTGTGAGACAGGTTTTGAGCGAGTCTCGGTGAAGGCTGTGCCTGAACCGCACCCCGTAGAGGGGGTAGGCGGAAATGAGGAGCGGAGCGACGAATTGGAGCCGAGGGGGAGACTTCCCCCGCAAAATAAGGTATACTTTTGGGACGAGGAATTGTGTATGTTGAAAGGCAAAACGGTTGTGTTGGGCGTGAGCGGGAGCATTGCGGCGTATAAGATTGCGTCGTTGGCGAGTCGGTTGGTGCAGGCGGGGGCGGATGTGCATGTGCTGATGACGAAAAATGCGGCAAATTTTATCAATCCGATTACGTTTGAGACGCTGACTTCTCATAAATGTCTGTCTGATACGTTTGACCGCAATTTTGAGTACAGTGTGGAGCATGTGGCTTTGGCAAAGCAGGCGGATGTGTTTTTGTTGGCTCCTGCGACAGCGAATGTGATTGCGAAGGTGGCGCATGGCCTGGCTGATGATATGCTGACCACTACTTTTTTGGCGTGTACGTGTCCTAAACTGATTTCTCCTGCGATGAATACGGCGATGTTTGAAAATCCGATTACGCAGGACAATCTTGCTTTGTGTAAAAAATATGGGATGACGGTGATTGAGCCTGCGACGGGGCATCTTGCATGTGGTGACGGCGGAAAGGGAAAAATGCCGGAGCCGGAGACGTTGTTTGACTGGATTGATTATACGATTGGTTATGAAAAAGATTTGGCTGGAAAAAAAGTGCTGGTGACGGCGGGTGCGACGCAGGAAAGTCTTGACCCGGTGCGTTATCTGACCAATCATTCTACGGGAAAAATGGGCTATGCGGTGGCAAAGGTAGCGGCTTCTCGTGGGGCAGAGGTGATCTTGGTTTCTGGACGGACGGAACTTGCCGTGCCGCTGGGAGTGCATCGCGTGGACGTGGTGAGCGCAAAGGATATGTTCGATGCGGTGACTTCTGTGACTGAAAAACAGGACATCATCATCAAGGCGGCGGCGGTGGCTGATTACAGACCCGTTTCTTACAGCGACGAAAAGATGAAGAAAAAAGACGGCGATTTGAGCATCAGCTTGGAGCGCACGGACGATATTCTTGCATGGCTTGGAGCACATAAGCGTGCGGGTCAATTTTTGTGCGGCTTTAGCATGGAGACCCAAAATATGCTGGAAAACAGCCGCGCCAAACTGGAAAAGAAGAATCTGGACATGATTGTTGCGAACAACGTAAAAGTTGCCGGCGCAGGTTTCGGCACGGACACCAATGTGGTGACGCTGATTACCAAAGACCGCGAAGAAGAATTGCCGATTCAGAGCAAGGAGTCGGTGGCGAATGCGCTGTTGTCGGCAATTGTGGGGTGGGGGGAGTGACGGAGGGTAAAACTTACATCTGAACTGACCCCCATATTCTGAAACAGTTCAATCAGTGCATGTTCGTAGGCATCTTCGTTGTAGGCGGACATAGCAAAATCTCCTTATTCTCCCAACAACCATTTTATCACATTTTTATGAATAATGCCGTTTTGAGAAAAATCAAAATCATCGAGAGAAAGAACATACTTTGGGTAATTGTCTTTTACGCTTGAATACACCCCGAATTCGCGCTCAACAGTTTCGTCGCTGGCAAGAAGATAGCAGACCTGGTAATATTCAATTCCGTTTTCATTCTGCGCACAAAAATCAATTTCCTGACTTTTCGCCTTACCTACAGTCACCGAATAGCCTCTTCTGAGCAATTCAATATAAACGATATTTTCAAGAACCTGATTTATGTCCTTCTGATTTTTCATAAAAAGACTCTGACGGATTCCATGGTCAGTGATATAAATTTTCTCCTGAGTAGAAAGAATTTCTTTGCCTTCAAGATTCTGCCTGGAAACAAGATGAAGCAGACAGGCTTCCTTACAGTATTCAAGATAATTGTAAACAGTTTCAGTTGAAAGAGAACGCTTTTCGTTCTTCAGATATTTTATCAGGCTTGAAGACGAAAAAGTGTTTCCGATATTTGCAATAAAAAAAGTGATAAGAGCTTTTAAAAGCGCGACATCACGAATTTTATAGCGGTTGCAGATGTCTTTTAAGATGATTGAATTAAAAATATCATCCAGATACTGTTTTTTCTGCGAATCATTAAAGTCAAAATTATAAAGGAAAGGATATCCGCCGGTATTTACAAAAATATCAAATGCTTCTTTTTGAGAAACAGTTTTGTTCTGCAGCTTTAAAGCTTCTAAGCTTTCTGAAAAACTGAACGGATACATTTTTATTTCGACATATCGCCCTGCAAGATAAGTCGCAAGCTCTCCGGAAAGCAATTTTGCATTCGAGCCGGTAATATAAATGTCACAGTTAAAGTCTATCAGATATGAGTTTATAAGCTTTTCCCAGCCTTCAAGTTCCTGAATCTCATCGAAAAAAAGATACAGTTTTTTACCGCCGGAATTTTCATCCAGAGACTTTACGGAAACCGACACACTTTCAAAAGATTTTACGCGCTCATCAGTAAATGACTCAAAGTTAAGCGATAAAATGCACTCTGCATCCACGCCCTTCTTAATAAGATAATCCTGAATCTGCTCCATCATAACAGACTTGCCGCAACGACGAATACCTGTAATAACTTTTACCACAGGCTTGTCTATAAAGGGAACAATCTTGTTAAAATATGCCGATCGGATAATGCTCATACCTACAGTATATTTCGATATATCGAAAAGTGCAAGGATATTTTAGAAAGTTTTCGGTGTAGCGAAAAGATTTAGTGAATTTACGCCAAATTTGAGTTGATTTTGCATGATTTGTGCAAAATCAAAGAAAAATGTCTACAGATACCAGTTCTTATTTTACTTTTGAGGAAAATTGGGATATTAAGATAAAAGGAGGGGAAAGTCTTCCCCTCGCTCCAACCGCCTGGGGCGTTTTCCGCTACCCCTTCTGCGGGCTCAAACGCCGCCCGCAACGCCCGCTTTTATATTTTTACTTCCTTAATTTTATTTTACTTTCTACAACTTTTATATTCTGATTTATAAGGATATGTAATATCTGTTATTTCAAAATGCATTCCTCTTTTATAGCCAATTAGTAAACCTCCTGCCTCAGCTGAAAAGAATAATTATGCCGCATACAGCCCTTTCTGGAATCCAACAAATACTTTGCTGATTTCACCTAAAGGTCCAAGCTGCTCTTTTGCATCATTTATCGTTCCATACTTAAGTTTAATAAGTTCAGGTAGGTTCTCCATAGAAAGTTCTGTGTAACCTTGTTCGATATACTGATTCAGAACAAAGTTTACAAAATCAGTCTGATGCTCATTCAAATCAGCTGTAATTTCAGAACGGGAGATTGCGACTCTCTGATCTCGTTCAATTGGCGTTGCCTGAAAAGCAAGATATTCAAGAACATCAAGCAAATCACATTTTTCGTAATTAAGCATTTCCTGAACTTTAAGAAGCTTATCAAGAGAGAAGCCGTCGTGTTCCATTTTTTCGAGCAGAGCTTTTCTTGTTTCTGGATTCTGCCATTGCGTTCTTAAATCATCTTCATCCTTAAAAAATCTTGGAAGAGTATTATTATCAACGAGCACATCAATAAATTCTTTAAGCGTAATCAACTTACCGTCGTACATTATGCGCTCTTCCCAATTGAAGCCATTTTTGATTCTGGTTTTTCGGCCATCACCCAATTCAATTTCGATAACGTCTTTTGGACAGGTACAAGGAAGATTACCGCAAATCGGGCAAGGCTTTGGCGGACAGATACATGGCGACTTTCCGCACACAGGACAAGGACGAGGCGGCTTCTTACATTCACAAGGCCACTTACCACAAACCGGGCACTTTGGATGTTTGTCACACTCGCAAGGATATTTTTCACAAATCGGGCAGACCGGATTCGGGTTATCCCATTCTTTATCATAGAATTGTTTGTAAGCGCCAACAAAGTCGTAAATCGTGAAATAGTATTTATCATCAAAAAGTCTGGTACCGCGCCCGATAATCTGCTTAAACTCAATCATATTATTTACAGGACGCATTAACACAATGTTGCGCACATTCTGAGCATCAACACCTGTGCTGAGTTTTTGAGAAGTTGTCAGAACGGTAGGAATTGTCTTTTCATTATCCTGGAATTTTCGAAGCTGTTCTTCGCCTTCGTTTCCGTCATCAGCAGTTACACGAACACAATAATTTGTTCCGCGCTTTGCCTGACTGTTTATCATGTCGCGAATCTGCATTGCGTGATTTTGTGTCGCACAGAATACAATTGCTTTTTCTTCAGGATTTGCGCTTCCAAGAAATTCTGCTACACGAAGTTCATCACGCTCACGAATCTTGATTTTGCCATAATAGAAATCTGCTTCAGTGTAAGCCTTATCTTTATCAAGAAGCTCTTCACCCTTTATGATTTTATCTTCTTCATCATACACATATTCATCAATAATCTGATTTGAACAGCTCTTTACGCGATACGGAGTCAGATATCCGTCTTCAATTCCCTGCTTTAAGGAATACTGATAAACCGGTTCGCCAAAATATTTGTAAGTATCACCGTTTATTGTACGGCGAGGAGTTGCAGTAAGACCAAGCTGATAAGCAGGCTGAAAATAATCCATCAATTTACGCCATTCACTTTCATCATTTGCACCACCACGATGACATTCATCAATGATAATAAAATCAAAAAAGTCCTGCGGGTATTGTTTGTAATATTCTTGTTCTGGAAGGGGAATGCCTTCCCCTCGCTCCCAAGCAAGTCGCTCCACGGCTCGTCCCTGCGAGCAGTGCCGAGCCTCTCCGCTTTGTTGCTTGTCCGCTACCCCTTCTGCGGGGACACCCCGCAACGCCCCGTTTTCGCCGTCATCACCTTCACCGCCACAAAGCATTGTCTGGAAAATTGTAAAATAGATGCTCTGTCCCATCGGAACCTTTCCACCGTTTTTGCGTATTTCTTTAGGAGTGATTCTGGCAAGAGCATTCTGGTCAAAAGCACCGAATGCGTTATATGCCTGATCTGCAAGAATATTTCTGTCTGCTAAAAAAAGAATTCTCGGTAGTTGACCGTTACCGGCATTGTTCCATCGGGTCTGCATGAGTTTCCAGCAGATTTGAAAAGCGATATAAGTTTTTCCAGTTCCAGTTGCAAGAGTTAAAAGAATTCGGTCTACCTTTCGACTTACAGCATCAAGTACAGCATTAACAGCATTTTCCTGATAGTAGCGCGGTTGCTTTCCACCGTCGCGGTTGAACGGCTCAAGATTAAACTTATCTCGCCAGTCGTTTTTATCAGGGAAGGTCATTGCCCACAGTTCATCTGGTGTTGGGAATTTATCTACAAAGCCTTCAGTAAAATCACCGGGCTTTGCCTGCATGTCGATTGCCCAGATTCTGTCGCCGTTAGTTGAATATGTCCAGCGGATGTTCATTGCAGCCGCATATTTCTTTGCCTGTTCAACACCGGCACTTACATCAAGCTCATCTTTTTTGGCTTCGACAATACCAATCTTTACGCCTTTGTAAGTAAGAAGATAATCAATTTTATCTGGGTTTCTTTTTGCCTTTGTAACAATACGGCCAGGTGACACAATGTAAGCGCGCTGTTCAGTAAAGATATCACTACCTTCTACAACGCCCCAACCGGCAGCATGAAGAGCGGGATCTATTTTCTTAAGTCTTGTGTCACTTTCGTTCATAAAGATTAAATAAAATTATAACACCAAATTTCAAAATTGAGTAGTTACAAACTTTTTAACATAAAGGTTAAAAAGCTGGTAAAAAACTAAAGATTTTAACATAAAAATTAAAAACTTTGTAAATATCTAAACTTTTTTAGATAAAGATGAATAATTTATACGGTTTGTGCACGTCTTAACATCATGCACAATTTTTTTTAATTTTTGTGCATATTGTTTAAATTAGGGGAAATTTTCTTCTAATTTCCCCTAATTTCCCTATTTTACTTTTTGTTCATCAACATATTCAAACCAGAATAGAGGAAATGCATTTAAAACCGCAACTTCGTGTTTTGAATTGACATA
>JAFSTK010000091.1 GCA_017450535.1 Treponema sp. | reverse complement strand
TTCATATTCAAAATCCGCGATAAAGCGTTCAATCTGACCAATACGAATCGGCGGCTTTTTTGCACGGTTCATGATACAGTGACCTTCGCACTGGTTCTCATGAGGGCAGATGTGTCCACAAATTGCCGGCAAATTGCTGCGCTCTGAAATGATAGCGTACGCCGCACCAATGTTACCGTTTGAAAGCTCACGGTTAAATGCCGGAATGTCATTTTCTATCGGACAACCCGTGCGACACATCGGCTTAGGACATTTTAAGCACCGCTGCGCTTCTGCAATAGCTTCCTGCAAAGTAAATGCGGGAACATCTTCTTTTTTTTGTGTATCAGCCATAATATTCGTACCTCAAGATATATATATACTCTAGTATACAAGACGATTGCATAAAATGCAAATTAAAATTTTTATGCGACCGAAAAAAGCGTGAGCGCATACACCTTACGCACGCCAAAGGCTTTCAGTTGCGACGCACAAGCTTCCAGCGTTGAGCCTGTCGTCAGCACGTCATCTAGTAAAATCACCTCCTCCGGGGGAACTGGCGCAAGACGGCGCAACCGTTTTTCACCTGCTAGAAAATACGATTGCGAAGATACCTTCCTCCGCGCAAGCCGCCCCAATTTTTTCTGCTGCACATGCGTCCTCCGCACAAGCAGTTTGAGCACCGGCACATTCCAGCCCGTATGCAAAAAATGACACAGCTCGTCAATTTGGTCCCAGCCACGCTCCTTGATTTTTCCTGGACGGGGCGGTACCGGAACAACAGGAATTTGGCTTCCAAAACGCGCGCACAATTCTTTGTATGCATTGTACACCATACGGGCAAACACGAGCGAAAGAGTGCGCTTGTCTTCCGTCTTCCATGCGAAAAGCAAATTCTTTTTCCACAGGCGGTAGGCATGCAACGGAAACACGCCGTCCGTATGAACAAGCGCGGGTTCTTCCCGACAAGCCGAACACAGTTTTATTTCGCTAAGCAATGCTTTGCCACAGATAACACACCGCGCAGAAGCAGTCTCCGCAGATACGGGTAGGGCTGCATCTACAAAGTGCCTCATACACGGCGGGCACAAGGGATAGACTCCGCTCTGCTTGCCACATCGGACACAAGTATCTCCGCCGAGCAAACATGCAACGACGAAACGAAGGCCATACATGAAAAGATAAACACACCGGGCAATTTTTCTGTCCGGCAGAAGCGAAAAACTCTTTTCCCTCATACACTATATATATAGGCTTTAAAATACAAAAATATACAAAAAATTCTGAAGAAAAATGAGAAAAAATGAAAATTTTACGATTTTGCGACAGTTTTCCGCCGCTTTTGCAACTATCTTCCGCTCAGCGCTTTTTTCCAGCGTGAAATCATCTGGAGAGCCGCAAGCGGAGTGAGATTGTCCGGGTCGGCAGAAAGGATTTCGTCAAGCACCATTTCTTCGTCCGAGAAAAGGCCGGGGGCTGTCGGCGACGGACGGGCAGAAGTGTCAGCGGAAACTGCGAGCGTCTCAATCGGTGCGACTGGCACAGGGCGGTCTGCGGCTATATTTTGCAGGCGTTCCAAAATCTGTGTCGCACGGGCGATAACTGAATGAGGCACACCTGCAAGCTGCGCCACGTGAATGCCGTATGAGTTTTCGCTCGCGCCTTCTTTTACTTTGCGTAAGAACACAACGGACTCGCCCTGCTCGCTTACCGCCATGCACAAGAGTTTGAGCGACGCATGTTCCATTCGTGTAAGCTCATGGTAATGGGTGGCAAACAGCGTCTTGCATTTTATTGAATTCAATAGATATTCGCTCACTGCCCATGCAATCGAAAGGCCGTCTTCGGTAGAAGTGCCCCGCCCTACTTCGTCCATAATGACCAGGGATTTTTCGGTAGCAGAGCGCAAAATATTGGCGGTCTCCGTCATCTCCACCAAGAACGTGGATTCACCGCGGGCAAGATTGTCGCTGGCTCCCACGCGGCAGAAAATGCGGTCAACAACCCCGATGTGCGCTGAGTCTGCGGGAACAAAAGAGCCCGTCTGCGCAAGCAGGGCAATCAATGCGTTCTGCCGCAAATAGGTACTCTTACCCGCCATATTCGGACCGGTAATCAAATCAAATGAGGTCTTGCACTGTGCGGCAGGGTCAGCGGAAGAAGCAATCTCAATGTCATTTGGAACAAATTCGCCCTGCGGTAAATGCATCTCCACAACAGGATGACGACCGCCCTTAATCGCAAAATCGGTGCCATCGTCCACCAACGGGCGTACCCAGCGGTACAAAATTGCAGCCCAAGCAAAACTTGCGGTCACATCGGCATAAGCAATTTCGCGGGCAACTTGCAGCAAATACGGCACATCTTTTGCGAGACGATTGCGCACTTCCAAGAACAAGTTGTGCTCCGTCTGAATGATGTTTTGAGCCGCATCTTTTAAGTCACGTTCCAAAGCCTGCAAGCGTTCCGTCGTATAGCGCTCTGCATTCAAAAGCGAACGGCGCAGAATAAAATGGTCGGGCACTTTGGGAAGTTTTCCCTTGGTGATTTCAATGTAATACCCGGATGTGTTGCTGTTCTTTATCCTAAAATTGACGATGCCAGTATTTTTCCGCTCTTCTTCGGCGTACTCTTCCAAAATGCGGTTGAAATTCTGCTGAACATCACGGTAGTGGTCAAGTTCCTGCGACCAGCCCGGCTTGATGATTCTGCCTTCGGTAAAAATAGTGGACGGGTCATCAAGAATCGCATTGCGTATCAAATCGATAATCGCCTGCGCAGTGTCTTCCGGGAGAGATGTAAAGCCGTAGTTTTCCAATAGTTTGCGCACTTCCAGCCAGGACTCCAAACTTGCCCGCAACGCCTGCAAATCTTTTGCGTGAGCGCGCTCCATGGCAATTCGACCCGCAAGCCGTTCAATGTCCAGCACATTTGAGCACTGCGCGCGCACGGCATCCAATAAGCGGCGATTTTTTGTGAAAAGCTCCACGTGGTCCTCGCGCACTGCAATTTTTTTGCTGTCGGTGAGAGGATACAAAAGCCACTGGCGCAAAAGCCGCTTTCCCATGGCAGTCTGTGTATGAGACACACATTCCAAAAGCGAATACTGTGCGCCGCCGTCTCGTAAATTGCTCACGATTTCCAGATTGCGGCGGGATGCATCGTCCATCACCACATAGTCGCTGTCTTTGTAGACTTTTATGCCGCTCACGTGGGGCGCGTTCGTGGAAGCCGTCTTTTTGAGATAGTCAAGCAAAAATCCTGCGGGCGCAACTTCGGGCGAATTTTCTGTGAGTGAAAATGAGCGCAGGTTTACGGTTTTAAATTGCTCAAGCAGACGGCGATATGAAAGCGAAGAATCAAAATTCCAGTCGGGATAATATGAGACAGAAATGGAGCCGAATGCCTCAATCGCCTCCTGAACCAGTTTATCGTCACGCAAGCCGTTCGGCAAAAGAAGTTCACGCGGATGAGCGCGCCCCAATTCTTTGGGAAAATTCTCCTGCATATCGCTCGCTTTCCAGCTGGTCGCAAAAAAATCAGCCGTCGTCACGTCGATATAAGCAAAGCCTGCCTGACCGCCCTGCACAAAAAGCGAGGCAAGAAAATTGTTGGTTCCGCCTTCAAGATATTCGCTTTCCAGAGCGGTTCCGGGCGTAATCACTTCAATAACTTTGCGCTCGGTAAGACCTTTTCCTTTGGCAATCTCGCCCACTTGTTCACAAATGGCGATTTTTTTGCCCAGCCGAAGCAGACGGGCGATGTACACTTTTGCCGCATGATACGGAATGCCACACATGGGCTGGTCACCGCGATGGGTAAGCGTCAGGTTCAGCAGACGGGAGACTTCCACAGCCTCATCATTGAACATCTCATAAAAGTCACCCAACCGAAAAAAAAGAATTTCATCCTGATACTGGTCTTTTATGGTCTGATACTGAACCATCAGGGGAGTCGTTTCATTGTTCGTGTAGTTTTTTACCGCCCCGGCGACAACTTCGTCATGCTTCCGCGACATGGATTACAATCCCAATTCAGAGATAACTTTGTCTGTCACATCCACGGAAGAACTGTACCAAAGCACTGCGTTTGCCTGCTGCAAGCTCAAAATGAGACTAAAGCCTTCATGCTCGGCGACACGCTCCAAGGTGTTGTAAAGTTTTTTGTAAAATGCATCTGAATTCTGCAATGAATTCTTTAAGGATTCCAGCTCGATATTTTTTGCGCTGGTATATTGCGTAAGGTAGTCAGTTTTTTTCGTGATTTCAGACTCAATTCGCATAGCCGCAGACTCATTGCCACTGTTCTGGTAGTCAACTTTCTGCTGCTGAAGTTTTTGGATTTCGTCAGTGCGCTTGTTGATTTCATTTTGGAAATCCGCCTTTTTTGCCTCATAGTTACGCACCGGCGCAGAATTACGGAAATATGCCGCATACACACGGGCAGTATCAACCACACCAAAGCGAGTAATCTGCTGCGCGAAAAGGCCTCCGCACGCAAAAACAGCACATGCAATCAAACATCCAATCTTTTTCATAGCATTCACCCTAACAGAAATCCGTAAAAAAATCTACTTGTTCGCAATATTGAATGAAAGCACAAACTTCCATGTTGAATCCCATTTTGCGGAACCGTCTTCGATGCGGAATGTATTCGCAAACAAGAGGCGCAACGGGAACTGCGGAATCGTAAAACGAAGTCCCGGTCCAACGCTGAAGTAATAATCACCCCATGACAAATCTTTCAGCTGAGACACTTCCTTAGTGATAACAGCGGCATCTGCCCAGCCGTCCAATGAGAGCACGCCGGGTACAATCGGCATACGCAGCTCAATATTACTGTTCCACAATGCTTTTCCGCGCACTTTATTGTAGATGCTTGTCCAACCACGACCGTTAAACATACCGTCGATGTACAATTTACTTGAGTCACCCACGCCAGTATTTGCCGCAGGGAACAGCATGGAGAGTCCCGTATATCCGGCGAGAACCAGTTTGAATGCCCATTTTTCTGTAACCGGCAGATTGACCAGCGTAAAATATTTTTCCAGTTTTGTATCCATTCGCAGGAAGTATTCGTTTTCAATCGGTGTCAAGCCATACCAGGTAAGACGCTGACTTGCAAACCAACCGCGTGAAGGATCATAGTTCACGTCACGGGCATCAATAGAAAATGCCGCCCAAATTGAGTTCTGCCATCCCCATCTGTTCGCATATTCGCTGACTGTCGTATCAACAGGAGTATACAAATCCCTGTCATACTGATTGTTCATCAAACTTCCCGTAATACCACCAGTAAGAGAAAGAATCGCAAAATCAGGTGTCCAACGATGTCCCATGGAATAGCCCAAAGACCATTTCCACTGCTCGTAGCGCATATAATAATTGGAATCGTCAATAGTACCATCAGAGAGCCATTTAAGTCGCAAAGCGTTCAAACTGGAATGAGAGAAACTAGTACTGATTGAGCGGCTTATTGGGCGACCCCACAACCAGTTCTCGCCAAATCCCAAATTAATTGACTGCTCATCGGTTGAAATGGTGGAACCAACGCTAATAGATTTACCTGTACCCTTCACGTTGCTGTCCTGCCATTTGACGAACAAAGCGAACGGCAAATCATCTGGATTAGAAACGCCGCTGAAGGTGACACCAAATTCAATAGAAGTGGTTGACTGCTCATCCACACTGAATATCAAATCGACAAGATTTTCTTCTGAGCCGGGCACGACATCGGGAACGACTGCGCTGAAATACTGCAAGTTGTACAAGTTACGCAGACCCGTCGTCACCTTTGCCTTGGAGAAAATGTCACCTGACTCCACAGGAATCTCGCGCCGGATAACATGCTCTTTTGTGCGGGTATTTCCTTTGATGATAACATGCTCAACGTGGCTGCGGACATTCTCGCTGATTTGCAGCACAAATGAGATAACCTTATTCTCGGTATCTTTTGACGGAATGGGCTGGAAACGGTTTGACGTATAGCCGTTCTCATAATACAAATCCGCTACCGCCATCATGCTTTCCTGGAATTTCGTCTGATTGAACATTTTGCCGGGCTGAAGTTTTACCAGCGAGTTCAGTCTGTCATCGCTAAAAATCGTATTACCGACAAAAGATATTCCGCCAAACGAATACTGGGAGCCTTCTTGAATAACAAAGGTGATTTTCAGTTCGTCCCTGTTTTTCTTTTCATTTATCTCAACTTCACGGGTAATATCAATCACCGTAGCGTCGATATATCCATTGCTCTGATAATGGGCAAGAATCGCCTGTTTGTCGGCCTCCAATGTCGCTTCCTGAAAAGCACCCTTGTTGAACAGACCGACTTCTTTGAGCTTCAATTTGCCACGCAAAGTCTTTGATGAGAACACCTTGTTGCCCAAAAAATCAATATGACCGACAACAGTTGAACGACCTTCTTCTATTATATAGGTGACTTCAAAACCTTTTGCAGTCTGATGTGTGCTGGATGAGACGTTCACGTTAGTGTAGCCTTTTTCCAGATACAAAGTACGGATTGAACGCTCGTCGCCAAGCATTTTTGATTCTACAAAGACATCTTTTTCTTTTATGGAAATCGCCTCTTTCAACTCAGTATTACGGATAGAACGATTGCCACGGAAAATAATGCGGGAAACAACAGGTCGTTCCGTAACAACGAACACAATGGAAACCGTATTGCGTTTCGGGTCTCCTGGCAATGCCTCCGGCTCCACGTCATCAAAAAGTTCAAGCGCATAAATGCGGTCAATCATGTCGGCAAAAACATCATCGGAAAATCGCTTGCCGATAAAACCACTTGTTACGCCTTCAATTTCCTTATTGCCGACATTCTTCAGTCCTTTGAACGAAACATTTTTTATCGGCTTTCCATAATACCAGTTAGCATTTGACTCCGCAGCGGTCTCTGACTCCTGCGCAATAAGATTGTTCGTCGCTGTGCACAAGAAAAGTGCTGCCATCAGCATAAAAACAACAGAACGACGCATAAAAACTCCTATTTTTTACACTCTATCTATAAAGCAAATTTCCAGGACAACGTCAGCGACGTGGAAGAAATCCACATATTATTGCGGATAGCTTCTATATCAGGTGCGACACCCAAGCGGATATTCACAAACGGCGAGGACATTTCAAATCCGACTTCCGGCTGGAATACCAGTCCCCCCACTGACGTCGATGTATCGGACTTCGTCTCATCATATACCCAATGCATCATCGCATCGGCATAGATTGAACTGCCGAAGTACTTTCCTATATAAACAGTTGAGTTATCAAAAAAGTTACTGAACTTCAGCTGTTTGCCCGTGGAATTATTGCTGATTCCGTACTTCACTGTATTCTGAAGCACATTTGTTCGTACTGAAAATATATCAAACTTCAAGAGTTCACGCAATGCGTTTTCAATATTACGTATGACCACAGACTGCACCAGATAGTCTCCGCCCGCGAGGAAGAGCGATGTGGCATTCTCTGAGTCCGCACTGATAACCTGACCGAGCAATTCCATAATCTCCCGCTCAGATTTTGCGGGACTCGCGGAGAACTGCGGATTCAATGAACTGAGCGGCTGGTTCAATGCGCTGAGCGTAATAGTCACCTGACCGCCATTGCTGTCCCGTTCGCGCGTCTCTGCACGTACCGTAAGCCGTGGGTCAATCAAATCCTGAGTCTCATTAAAGACAATTCTACCCTCTTTCATGTAGAAGTTACGGTTGAGCCAAACAATTTGTCCGCCCCGGAGCGCGGCTTCACCCTTCAAACTGAATTTTCCAGTAGTACCGTCAAAATACAGCGAAAGCGGTGTGTTGGGAACAACGGCACCGCGCAGAAGTGGATTGAATAAAAGCTGTACGCGCTGACCGACAAGCAAATCCAAGTCGGCCTTTATCGCAAGGGGCGATGAATTTTTCTTTGGCGGAGGTGATTCATCCGTCGAATCGCCTTTTAGCGAGAACAACGCGAGTAAATTGCCGTTCGCAAGGCCTTCCTGCAGAGAAGAGATAACAACCGACACATCGGCATCTTGCGCCGTAATCATACCCCGCACAGCAAGCGCATTGTCTTCAAGCTCAAGATTCAAATCCACGCCTGTCGTTCCTTTGTAATGAATGAGCGGGAACTTCATGTCCACTGGAATAAAGTTATTTTCCGCAGTCGCAAGATTCAAGTCCAGAGAATTTAGCCGCCAACGGTTTAATTCAATTCTGGAATCGGCAAGAACAAGCACTTTATCCGCCAAGAATTTTGTCTGCGGAATAGACAGTGTATTCTGGCTGAGTGCCGCAATGATTTTATCCGTCCTAAAATGCGCTCGTGATATTTGCGGAATAGAAAATTCCGGTCGTTCAATGGTGAGAGCGCCAGAGAATTCAGGGTCAGCAATCATGCCCTCAATGCGCAGCCCGCCTTTTAAGTCGCCGTTGGAAATCGACAGGAACGGCAGCGAAACATACGACGAGATATCCATAAGGTGCGCCGATATTTTTGAAATGTCCAGATGCAACGTGTCCCTTGTGATACTGCCAGCAATATCCGCCTGAACAGGCAATGCGCTTCCTAACCGTGCGGTCAAGTCCCCGCTGTCCAGCCATGTCGCAAAAAGTCCGTTATTGTTGTCAGAGAACACATCGTATCTGCCCGGCAAACGCATCAGCGAGAGCGTAAAGCCATCGTTGGAATGAAGCACTTTTCCCGTTATGTGGTTCACTTTGAGTTTCGCCGTATAATTCTGAGGCACACGCCATTTTTGTACCGGCGGCGCACTGTTTAACGAAAGAGACACCGGCATTGAAAATGATTCGTTCAAGAAATATCCTTCCAGATTGAAATGCAGGTCTCCCGAAAAATCATCCGGGGAGAAATACAAGTTGCCGTCAGACACTTTGAAATTTGACCATGTTCCGCCGAAGCCCTCCATGTTCACACCAGTTTCGTCCAAAACTAATGAGCCATGTGCGACAAGCGATGAGCCGTACAACGACATGCCGAATGTCCGCACATCCAGAGAGACAAAAGGATTGCTCAGCGTACCACTTGCCGTAGCAGTAGCGGAGAGAAGGTCATCAAGGTTCTGGTCTTGCAGGAAACGGGCGACCAAAAATGAGTCTACTGAAGCCTGCGCGTTAAAATAAAAATCATTTTTCAGCGCGTCCATTGTGAACGGAAGCTGAGACGGATTCGTAAAATCAGCGGTAAGCGAAACAGTCTCGGTGCTCGTCGCGCTCTGAGCCTGAAGAATCAGGTGAATCGAATCGAAAATACGGTTATTGATGTTCCACATGATGTTGCCGCTTCCGTTGAGCGCAGAAAATGAGTCTGAATAGCCGATTGTGTCCATCAAGAATCCGTATTGATTCACATTTCCAGAGACGACAAATTTTGGAGAAAGCGGGAATCTTCCTGAAATCTCTTCCAGCTCCACGTTGTACAAATTAAGCGAAAAATCATCAAGCGAACGGAATGAAAAAGCCGCGTCGCCTGAAATTGACGGAATAAACTTTCCCAACGGCAGCGGCAAAGATTTTATGCTGAACGAACCGTTCACTTCATCGCTAAAACTTGCGGCGGCAGTAAAATCATAATCACCGGCTATGCTCAGCCATTTTGACGCATAGTTGCCGCTGAACTGATACGGTATGGCGTTCACCGTAAAATCGCCGAAGAACGTAAAGTTGTCAAAGCCGTTTGAAAAATCTGCGGAGACAGAAGCAGAGGTACTCAGATTGCCAAACACCAAATCAAAACGGCTTATCTGCACAGTCTGATTTGAGCCGTCCACCGCAAACCACAACATTTCCTTGTCTTTCTTCGTGTTTGCGACGAGGCAGACCGGCGCGTTGAAAGAGAAGTCCTTAAAGTCGCTGGAAAAATACAGCTCACTGCTCATGATGTACGGTTCAAGGCTGGAAGACATGCGGGTGAGCGAGGAAGCAGGTTTTTCTTTTGCCGCAAATGCGCCGATAAGAGCCGCGCTGTCCAAAAATACATTCTGCACTTCTGCACGCGCCTGAACATACCTGTCCATACCGCCCAGATAACTGCCGTCCACACGCACATGACCAATTTCTTCGTAGTCAGCATGAGCATAATCATCCCATGCAAGGCTGAAATCAACTGAATGGTTATCCGGGATAACAGACGCTTCCACCGCCGTCAGCGCGCGCTCCTCCCCCAAGAAAATTTGCGGAGCGACCATCATAAATCCTGTGTCCAGCGGGTCAATGAACACTTCGCCAGAAAGCATGTTGCCATTGGGCAGCGCATAATGCTCGCAGGACAGAACGCCCGAAAGCTGTTTTGGCTTGTAGACAAAATCGCCTGAAAAATCAGCCTGAACGCCTTTTCCCGTAGCGACCAATTTGTTCGCCGTCACATGCCATTTGTCTCCCTCCACGTCAATTGAACCATGGAACGGATGTCCCAAAAGGCGTTTTGTCCATTCAGTCTCAAACTTCGCCGCATAGCGCACGCCCTGCCCTTTTTTGGCAAAAACATTTCCTTTGCCGCTCACAACAATGTCGTCGAACAGTTTGAAATATCCGGGCGCGCGACGAATATGCACAAGTTTGAACGGCTCAAAGCCATCGAATTCACCGTCAAGCCGGAATGTTTTTTCATCAAGGTCAGCAGTCATAAACACAGAGAACGGAAGCACAGAACGCATGGTGCGGATAACAATTTTTTTGTCCTCGTAGTTCACCAATGCGTCAAGATGCGAAACCGTAAAATCTGCGCCGCCCGCATTCGTAAAGTGCACAGAAGCGGAACTACCGTCCAATTCCGGCACCAGCGTACCAGTCAAATTAAAATTCACCGCCATCTGAATGCGCTCGTTCTCATGGGTAATGTACACGTTTGAATATGTCGCCTTACCGCTTCCCTTCACCACAATGCCCGTGGAGTTAAAATTATTGCGCAACGTCAGAGACCTGACCGTACCTACCGCATCGTTCCACTTGTCCGAATAATGCACGTTCACATTTTTCAGCTGAACCGCAAAGGGAAGATTGACATTCAGCATGGAGAGGTCAAACTTTTTGCGCTCGTCCAAATCTTTTTTCGTGCGGCTCTTTGCAAGGGCAATCCATTTCTCCGTCAAATCTTTATTTTTGAGCAAATCAAATTCAACCGTCACGCCGTTAATCGTCACCGAGCGAATTGCATAGGTGGGATGCGCAGAAAAAAAATCGAGAAAGTTGTATGACACCGTGACTTTCTTTACGTCAACTAATTTTCTTCCCGAAGCTTTGTCCGAAACCACTATACCTTTTATGTTGATTGCTGATAAAATGGACGGTGAGAGCGACTGATACGAAAACGACAGACCGATAGCATCCTCTGCCTTTTCCACCAGTTGTTTTTCCAACGAAGACAATGCTTCTCCCATGCGGATATACATCGGCCGGAGAATCGCGACCGCCGCAACAAGCATGAGGATAAAGAGTGTACTGCCGATTCCGACGCTTTGTGAACGGGATTTCATAGCAAAAATCTTCTTTGATATTATCGGCAGTTTTTCGGGTTTTGCGTATGGTATTACAGAATTTTATTGTGCTGGAAGGCATAGATGGCGCGGGTACTTCCACCCAAATTAAGTTGCTCAAAAACCGTCCTGATGCGGACAAATTTTTCTTCACCGCCGAGCCAACCGACGGTCCCACGGGAAAATTCCTGCGCACCATGCTCAAAGGTGACGTCCAACTTGACCCGCGCACTGCCGCATATCTCTTTGCCGCCGACCGTGCAGAACATTTGTGGGGGAAAAGCGCACCAAACGGAGGTATAGTGCAAAAATGCGAGTCTGGCAAACTTGTCGTGAGCGACCGTTACTTTTTTTCGAGCCTCACCTACCAGTCCGTCACCTGTGGCGATGCCCTTCCGCGTATGCTGAACGAGCCGTTTCCCCTGCCCCAACTCCTGTTCTTTTTTGAAGTTGACCCCGAAATCTCTCTCAAACGGGTACTCGGCCGCGGCGAAACTGAAATCTACGAAAAAATTGACTTCCAAAAAGCCACCGCAGAACGCTACCGCAAGATTATCGCAGAATACGACGGCACTCCAAAAGGCAAAGGCATGAAAATCGTACGAATCGACGCCGCCCAAAGCGTAGAAGCCGTCGCGCAAATCATCGAGAAAGAAATCGCGATTTTAACACAGATAAACACAGATACGCTATTTTAACACGGATGCACGCAGATTAACGCAGATACACACGGATATATATATTTTTTTTATATCCTCATGCATCCTGCTCATCCGTGTGCATCCTATTGAATTGCGACACTCATCTGTGCGCATCCTGCTCATCCGTGTGCATCCTATTGAATCGCGGAACTAAACTGCGGAGAGTTTTTTGCCGATACTCAAAGGGTGAAAAAGTTTTTTTCTGTGGTCAGTGTGATTTTTCTCATTTGTGTGGTGGTCTCGCCGACGTTTGCGTATGTGGCGAAATATAAAGAGGACTACTACAAACTGTTTCACATACATTATCAGCAGTACCCCGACGACGTGATGGAAAACATCTACTGGCTGGAGCAGGCAGTAAAGGCAGATTTTGCGAATCCCTTGTATGCGAGCGCAAAAATCAACGACGAACGCGACTGGGAAAAATACCGCTATCTCTTTATGATGCATATAAATCTCAAAATCATCGAACAGTATATGCGCCTCGGTCGCGTGTATGACCATTCCGTCGCCCGATTCTACGATGCACCGTGGAAAGACATGTATCTGGACAACCTCGCCAAAACAAAATCCTGTTACGAAAGCGGCCTGTACTACTGGCGCGAGGCAAAATTGTGGGCCGAAAAAGCGAACACAAGCAAATTCAATTTCCTCTGGCTCCCAGACATTCAGGCTTGGGAAGACGAAAAAGAGCGCGTCAGCACAGGC
>JAFSTK010000009.1 GCA_017450535.1 Treponema sp. | reverse complement strand
TTCAGATACCATGCGGCGGTAGTGTTTCTGTTCCGCGCAATCAAATAATCACAGATATCAATCACTTCGTCATAACGCGACTGACTGTACAGCACAGAGGCAAGTAGAACATAGGCTTTCGTATATTCGCCGTTAATCTGCACCGCCGCCCTCGCCCGTCGCTCCGCCTCTTCCATTTTTCCTCTGCGCGCGGAAAGGTAGCCGGCAAGATAATGCACCTGGGGGTCGCCTGAGTGATAGCGCAACGCCTGCAAAAGATAGGATTCAGAAACATCGTCATGGCCTTCCTCAGCGGAAATCACCGCGAGAGAAAGCAATGCTTTGCGGTTGTCGCTCTGTCGTTTGAGCGCGTCGATATACAGGCTTTTTGCACCGTCAAGGCTGCCCGCAAACAAGTCCAGTTCCGCAAGTCCGAAACGCGCATGAACATCATTGGGGTGCTTTTTTAGCATGGCTTCAAAAACAGTGCGCGCATCCTGCAATCGGTTCACAGCGATGTACACCAGACCACGCAAGTTCATAATCTCTGTATTGTCACGGGAATATTTTTCGGCATTATCCAGATAGTTGAGGGTCAGATTGTAGTCATCCAGTTCATAGCTCACCTGCGCAAGATGAAACCATGCATCTCCATACGCTGGATTTATATGCAACGCTTCCTGAAAATCTTCGCTCGCGCCGTAATAATCATATCGCTGCTGTTTTTGCAAGCCTCGGTCAAAAAACTGACGCGCCTTTGGTGTCTGAGAGAACGCAGTCGCACCGCACAACAGCACAGCGAACACACCGATAAGCGTCTTTCTTCTAAGAACCATGTTTGTCCCCCACCCAATTTTGCTATTCAAAAGGATGCACACGGATAAAATTGATGCAACAGGATTTCCCTATTATATCCTCGTTTATCCTCTGCATCCTGCTGAATCTCACATCTAATTCTCGTCCTCTTCTGAATCCGCCATCTCATCGTTGCGGATAACTTTTATGAGGTTCACGCGATGACCTTCCATGTCCTGCACGATAAAGTCGTAATTACTCCAACTGATTTTCTCATATTTTGTCGGAATACGACCGAACAAATCAAGCACAAAGCCGCCCAAGGTGTCAAAGTCATCCGTGGGGAATTTTGAGCCGATTTCTTCATTCATATCGTCCAAGTTCACGCGGGCATCGCACATCCACACATTATCTTCGCCCAGAGAAACAATGTCCTCGCGTTCGTTATCAAATTCGTCCTGAATGTCGCCGACGATTTCTTCAATAATATCTTCCATGCAGACAATGCCTGAGATTCCGCCGTACTCGTCAATGGCGATTGCAATGTGCACATGGCGACGCTTGAACTCACGGAGGAGCGCGTCAATTTTTTTTGATTCGGGAACGAAATACGCTTTTCGCACCACTTTTTTGAGGTCAACAGCCTCTTTTTTGGCAAATGCCTTAATTAAATCTTTTACGTACAGAACGCCTACAATATTGTCAATTGACTCTTCGTAAACGGGAAAACGTGAATGCCCGCTTTGCGAAATTTTTTCCAGCAGTTCGTCCTGCGGTGTATCGAGTGAAAGCAAATCTACATCGATACGGGGAATCATTACTTCCTTGACCGAAGTATTGGACAAATCTTCAATTCCCTTAATCATGTCCTTTTTTTCTTCAATCAAGATTTCTTCTTGTGCCCGGTCAGTGCCCCCATGAAGCCCTGCCGGGCTGCTAGAGTGAGGGTCTCCGTCTTTGTTTTTTCCAAACTTAAAAAAACTCATACTTTAGCTTTGTTGCACGTTCTCGTGCGTTTACTCCTTTATAATAATCTCTTCAGAAAATCCGCGCAAAACAGATTCCTGCAATTTTAACATCTCGTCAGTCGGTTCAACGCCCGGCTCAATATGCGCCTCTCCGTGGTCATACCCGTTCAAATGCAGCGTGCCGTGAATCAAAAGTCGTTTCAACTCCTCGTTCTGGCTCACACCAAAATAATCGGCATTTTTCGGCACGGTCTCCAGACTGATGATGATATCGCCCATACTGCGCCACGTATGCCCATCGTCATCGGTGTATTCATCGCCACTCTCAAATGAAAGCACATCGGTGGGCGCGTCGATATCACGGTACTGTTTATTTAACTCCTGAATAAACGCATCGTTACAAAACAGCACCGAAATCTCTTCCCCGTCCAGATTGAGCGCAGAAAGCACTCTCTGCATGTACGGCTCAATTTTTTCAAGCCAGACGGGAGATTCTATTTCTTCCTGTACCGAAACTAATACGCTGTTACTCATGAATTCTTCGCTTCGTCCAGCGTCTTGTCGCTGAGCGTGGAACTTGATTTTTCAGCATTCACACCAGAACTTTGTGCGGACTGATTTTCAACTGCCGTATTCGGAATCGGATTCGCCTCGCTGCCTGATTTGTTTTCTGCATCAGGGTCTTTCTGATTGGGATACTCAATGCGGCTGTGGTAGTAGCCAGCAAGAATCTGCACGAATGACTCACGGATTTTTGTCAAATCACCAAAGGTCAGGCGGCAGTTGTCCAGCTGATGATTGTCAATTTTTGACTGCATGAGCGTCTGAATGAATTTATCCAAACGCGGCACAGAGGGTTTATCCAAAGTGCGGCATGCAGCTTCCACTGTGTCCGCAATCATCACCACTGCGCTCTCGCGTGAAGTGGGCGGATTTCCTGTATACGCATATGATTCCGGGCTTACGTTGGGGTCTTTTTGTTTTGCCTCATTGTAAAAATATGCCATGATGCTGTTGCCATGATGCTCACCAATAATATCGACAATGGGCTTAGGCAGACGGAGCTGATACGCTTTTTCTACGCCACGCTTCACGTGACTACGGATAATCGAAGCGGAAAGCGACGGGTTGATGTCGTTGTGCTTGTTCTCACCGCCCGCCTGATTCTCCACAAAGTATTCGGGCTGATCCATCTTGCCGATATCGTGATAATATGCGCCGACACGGGCAAGCAATGCGTTTGCGCCGATAGCCTTACATGCATTTTCTGCGAGCGTCGCCACCAGCATACTGTGATTATATGTACCGCTCGCCGTCAAAAGCATTCGGCGCATGACCGGTGTATTCAAATCGCTTAAATCCATCAGACGGAATACCGACGCCGTATTAAGAATAGATTCCAGCGGAGTAAGCAAACCCAGCACAAGAATGCCTGAAAGGAAACCGTTCAACGCAATACACGGAAGCACGAAAAGCGCGTCCGCAAAATTGTCGTTAAAAATCACTTTGAATACAGTCATAAAGACTACGTTGAGCAACGCAAGCATTATTGCGGCAAACACCAAATCAATACGACGCTCAATACGGCGTACAATGTGAGCCGCGCTCAAACAGGATGCCAGCGTAAACAACACGGGAACGATGTGCGCAATAGCAAGACTTATCGAAGACTCATGAAAATGCGCCGCATTCAGCACGCCGAATGAAAGCAAAAATGAAAAATACAGCGCAGAAGTCTGACCAAAAAGAATCGCCACTAAAAATACGCAGAGAGATGAAGGAATTACAATCGGAAGCGCATACACACTCTGGAATATCGGAGTCTTTCCACCAAGAACGGTCGCTCCAAAGACAATCACAAAAAGAATGCCTTCCAGCATCAGTTCCTTAAACTCCACCTGCCGACCTAAAAGCGTTGGAGAATACAGCAAAAACCACAATGCGGACAGCAGCGCAAGCAAAAGCACGTTGTCTAAGAAAGCGCGGTAATCAATATATCGTGGAGACGCGGCCATTTTTCTGAGCTTCAAAAAGTCTTCTTCAGAAATGGGAAAACCTTTACGGATAACCTTCTCGCCTTCTTCAATGGCAATCGGATACAACTCATCGGCAGGAATGGACTGAGACGCAAAAATCGTGCGGTCCGCAATCTGACCAACCTCATATTCATTCAATGAAAAGGATGCCACTGTTTCCAGCGTAGAGCGGTCAAGATAGATAATGCCCGTTACCACGAGAAATGAAATGGTAAAAAGCAGCAGAATATGCCACTTTACCCGCACATAATCTGAGACCGCTTTCCATGTTGAAGCGAAAAACGGTTTTTTTTCAGTATTCGTCTTGTTCATGTTCGTATGCCTGTACAATCTTTCTGACAAGTGATGAGCGAACCACGTCCGCCCCCGTCAGCTCTACCCTGCCAATTTCATCAATCGGAGCGAGCACACGCAAGGCATGAACCAAGCCTGACGCTCGCTTTTTGGGCAAATCGATTTGCGTTACATCTCCTGTTACAAAAACTTTGGAACCTTCTCCCATGCGCGTCAGGAACATTTTCATCTGCTCCGTAGTCGTATTCTGAGCCTCGTCAAGAATAACCGCGCAATTATTAAGCGTCCGTCCACGCATATACGCAAGCGGCGCAATTTCTATTATACCATGCTCTGTAAGTTTATGCACTACTTCACGGGGCAAAACCGCATTCATTGCGTCATAAAGCGGGCGCAAATACGGATTAATCTTGTCCTGCAAGTCACCCGGCAAAAAGCCTAGGCTTTCCCCAGCTTCCACCACCGGCCGTGTAAGAATAATCGTGTTGACTTTGTGGCTCAGAACAAGGCGCAATGCCTCAGCCACCGCAAGGAAGGTCTTTCCACTTCCCGCAGGTCCCGTGGCAAACACTAAATCACAACGGCGGAACGCCTGTACTAACTGCGCCTGATTTTTTGTCTTTGGATACACTTTGCGGACGGCACCAGGAATGGCGATTGCACTTTCCGCCGCATTAAACGTCGTATTATCATGTCCGCCGTTAAGAATTGCCTGAACCATGTCGGGGGAACTTTCGCCGCTTTCCGAAATTTCGTCCACAATGCGGTCTATGATAAACTGAAACTGCTGACGAATCTGCGGATCATCATTATCTAAGGACAACTCATTGCCGCGGGTAAAAACAGGGACACCAAGATGTGTCTCAATGAGTTTTAAGTTGCTGTCATTCGTGCCGCAAACACGTGTAACCAAATCTGTGTCCGGCAGCACAATCGTATACGTTTCCACTTGTCTTCTATTGTATCGCCATTTGACACTTTATGCAACAATTTTGAGCGCACAGTATTTGACACACAAGACACGCGACACAATTTTGAGCGCACAGAAGCCTCGCACAGAAGACGCGCTGACCAATTCGAGCGCACAGGACGTGCGCTGCAAAGCCAAGACAGAAACGCCAGTTTCTGTCGGATTTCAAAACGACACGGACGGCGTTTTGAATATCCCGCATTTTGAATACTAAGGATTAAGTTTCCATTCGCCGTATTCATCCACAACCTGTGTCTTCATGCCTTCAAGAGGTCTCCACACGACGCTGATTGTAAAATACGGGCTGAAATCGTAATAGGATCTTCCGCCATGACTCTGGTCGTATCCCGTTGAAGATGAGGTGAGCAAACGAGGCTTTATGCTAAATGATGACTCAAGATTCCAGTCGTGCAAATCATGCGTCACTTTTATGCTGAAAGTCTGCATTTTAAAACCGGAGCTTTGTCGCTTGGACTCGTCATCAAAACGGAACGAATCAAGCAAGTCCTTAAAGAAATTGCGTTCTCCAGAGCCCTGATATTTGTCATCATACTCCGATTCGCTACAGAAATAACGGTAAATGACATTGTTTCTGCTTTCTGCGCTGAGCGTGATGTTCAGGAAGTTATTGATTTTGAATGTAATCGAGGGCACAAACTTAAAGTAACTGTTCGTCGGACGCACACAGTCATAGACAACGCTGGTAGAGACGGACGGAGCAAAACCAATACGGCTGGCCCAATACGTGAAATTTTTGCTTGGGCTTGTATATGCGAGACTGATATTATACGGTTGAAATTCTTTTTCGCTGTCTGCAATCCAGCCTTTTCCGGAAGCAAACGTATATCCCGTCACATAGCTCATAGTATAAGCAAGCTGCGCACCAAAGCCAGAAAGAGAGAATTTCAGCGATTCGTTATACTCCTCTTCCATATTATATATCCATGACTGGGAGATTTTCAGTTTGCTGTCAAAAAGCGAAAGTGACAATGACTGCGATACATTTTCTTTTACCCATGTGTCATCATCCTTGCTTTTCCGGTGAATACCAGTACCGATTGAAAATGTCGTGTAAGGAAATCCGAGAGAAAACACGCCTGTGTATTTGTCCACTTGCGGGGGCAACGTGGTCGTAAGCGACAGCTTTTGGCTGAAGTTATCTTCTTTTGATGCAAGCACCAAGTTCAAGTTATGCGTCGTAAGACTTTCTTCATCCGTAACGTCACCAGTCAAAAATTCCCACTCTGGCTCTTCCGGGTCATCGCTGATATATTTTGTGCGAACCATCTTGAGCGTCGTGTTCCATGTGAGCGCAGTCTCCGAAAAATACTTCGTATAATAGAACGGACGCACAGAAAGCGCATTGGTATTGGTCAAGTCAAGTTTACGGGCACCATAGTCAGAGTTACGGTCTGATTTTATCTGTGCCGCTTCCAGACCGCCATTTGTCTTGTCCGTATCTATCTCTTTTAAGTACGGATGGTCTTGATACACGGGATCAAAACTGAATGTATTGCTTAAGGAAACAAAACTGTCGCGATAGCCCAAACTGCTGGTAATCGTCGTGGGGGCTTTCACCTGAAAGTATGTTTTCTGCAAATTGTCATCCCACTTGAAATCTTCTGGCGAACTTAAATTTGAAGAGGCATAGGTAAACTGCGACGTAAAATACGGTGAGACCGAATAGCCCAGATTGTAAGTCACGCCTGAAAAAGAAGTTTTTGACGGAATGGTTGTCGCAAGCATCGGCAAAGCGGTATCTGTATACACATTTTTAACCGGCTCTGACTCCGACTCATCTTCTTCATCCTCGTCCTCATCCTCTTCTTCG
>JAFSTK010000090.1 GCA_017450535.1 Treponema sp. | reverse complement strand
CGATTCAGGCTTTGCTTTTTATTTTGAACGGGAACTTTATTTTTTTCTCACAAGAAAGACTGTTTTTTCTAAAAAAACAGCCCTAAGTTGTATTTTTTTTAGAATTAGTATTGACAACTTGGGGCCTTATATGTGTTATACTAATATACTATATGATATGCATGGAGGAAATGCTATGAAAAAATCTTCAAAACTGATGTCAACGCTTATGACATCAATTCTGATGCTATGGGGGGGGGGTGTTTTTAGCGTCATGTTCTAACGACAATGCTGATAATGCTATTATCCCGTTAGACACGACAGAAAGAGTAACGGCAGTTTTTATTACACCTAGTTCTGCTGCAGAAGGCCTTTATTCCAGAGAAAGCATTACATTAACGGCGGAGGCTACAAAAATAGGCGAGCCGACAATAGCCTACACATGGGCTATTAGTAACGAAAGTGCTGCAAAACTTTCTAAAACGACAGGCAAAAAAGTAGAGCTTATTGGACAAACAATCGCTACAAACACTCAGGTGACTGTCACCGTAGAAGCGAGCGATGGAACAAATACAGTATCAAGCACCTATAAAATCACTATTTTAGCACCTGATGGCGAAGACAATCTAACTCCGTATGGAACAGGAACGCCAATTGCAAATCCAACCGTTACGGCAAAATGGGATTTTACGACATTTAAAAAAGGCGATATTGCTAGCGGAACAGAGTTGGCAACCGTTGCCTCTGTAATTGACGGAAAGAAAACAGGTACAGGTGCAACACTTGATATGAATAATGTGAAGGGAAACTCTTCAGACGGACTGCTTGAAATTGCGTCACGTAGTGGTAGTGCGAGCCTCTCCCAACTAGAAAAAGCATATAGTTTTATGCTCACAGTAGATGCTGCTACTAATCTTGTTATAAAAGCAGAGGGGTTGGGACCAGTAAATTTGCTGCGTTGCCTTGCGGTGGTAAACAAAACGGGAAGAGTTTTAGTCGCAAAAGACTCGCTATACTCTGGCAAAACAGTTGATTTTGTTGTACCAGGACTTCCTGCTGGAACGTATACGGTATATATAAATGCGCTTAAGCTTTATTCAATTGATTGCAGCGTAACACAAGCAAATCTTCCTGCTAAGCCAGTCGCTGTTACATCTCTGCAATTGTACGATGGTTCTGATTTGGCAAAATCTTCTTATTCGCTTGAAGCGATTGTTGATAGCCTTACTTTAAAAGCAGTTAATGGTATGACATCAGATGATTTGACTAATGAAGTGACATGGGAATCTTCTGATACAAATGTGGCGACCATAAGTTATGGCATAATAAGTCCACTGCAAGCTGGAACGACGACTATTTCAGCAAGCATAGACAGCGCAAGAGCAAGTCTGGTCTTAACGGTAACGCCGTGTACAAAAACAATTGTCACCTTTATTGATAAAGCAAAATTGCCAAATGCAACTGAAGTTATTGATTTTACAAATCTCAGTGACAATGTAAAAGCTGCGCTTACGGCATCAGTTTTTGGAACATCGGCTTTAACGGTTACTCAGGCGACATTGACACCAGGGGCTGCCTTGACGGAAAAGACCCCTACAACTGCTATGTCTTTAGGCAAGGCGGGCACAGATTTAACCAGCGTCTATAAGTGCGGATTATTCTGGAAAGACGGCGGACAGCTTACTGCAACTAATTGTGCGAACCTCTCGTTCACTGTTACGCCTACAAATGGCAAAACGCTAAGATTGGTACAGATACAGGCACAGTCTTATGTAGGCGGTGGTGACAAAAGAACCAAAATTATACCCACCATCAATGGCACAGAAGGAAACGCAATTACCGTCACAAAGGCATGGTCTATTGATTCTGCCGCACAAGATGCGGTCATTTCTTCTGCAACACCGATAACCGTATCTTTTGACAATACAAAAACGGATGCTGGTGCAAACTCATTCTGCATACAAGATTTACAACTGATTTTTGAGATTAATAACTGAATTCCGTAGTATAATTCCCCTCGAAGCGATTCGAGGGGAATTATTATGCGTCAGCCCAAAAATTAAAAAAATTGTACCATTGATAGGGATACGCAATGCACAGTTTTTCTAAAGTCTGTGCATAGGCGGCTACCGTCTGCCGAATGCGTTCATCTCGTTCTTTGCGCGGGCAATCAAAATTGACGGGGCTTTTGCGGACATGAAAATTGTAGAGCGGAGAAATGCTCACATCTTTCTGCCGCACCCCGAATACAAAATATGTAGGTATATTCAGCAAAGCGGCGAGCATATAAGAGCCGTATGCAAATTGAGCGGGCTTACCCAAAAAATCCTGCGTGACAAAACGATTTTGAGTGCTCGCGCTTGTCCTGTCTCCCGCGATGACAATCATTTCGCCTGCCTCGGCTTTCTGCTGTAAAAGAATCATAGTGTCCGGTCCGATTTCACTCGCATTAAAAATATGCATTGTGGCATCGGCATTGACTTTTTTGAGCAGCGCATTAAAACCGGCGGTCACTTGCACATCAAGAATTGAATTGACGATAAATTCTCGCTTTACGCCAGTCTCATGCGCGTTGGCAAGTCCACGGAGTAATTCGCTGTTTCCCAGATGTGAGACAAAAAGCATGACACCTTTTCCGTTTTCAAGGTTGTGCACCAAGTCCTCAATGTCGTCATTTTGAAAATGGATTTGCTTGAATGAGAATTTGCCCGCCCACACTTCAATTTTTTCGGTAAGCGCAATCGCAAACGAAAGAAAATGTTTGAGCGTACTGATTTTAATTTTTTTTTCAGACTCCTGCGCCGTTAAGAAAGAGTTCAGTTGCTGCAAATACATTGTTGAGAAGGCGCGTGCTTTTTTGCCGAACAGCCAGTAAAAAAATCCCACGGGAAAAGCGATAATTCGTAAGACCACCGCCGGCAAGATTTTAAGCAGCGCGAATGTGACTGCAAGCCCCACCGAATTGTGCGCTTCTTCCACTTCGTACCAGCGTTGGGATTCTTGTGATTTTGTGGTTTCTTCTTGCGTGGTTGATTGTGTCATGGCGCTCCCTAATTATTTGGCCGGCGGAAAAATTTGCCTAAAATTTGTTTGGAGTCCAGCATGTTGATAAATGCGTCCGGGTCAATAGCCCGAATTTCTCGTGCGAGAATTTGTGATTCTTCGCCTGAGACAACGGAATACAGCATCTTTTTGGTTGAATTTTTGTAGCAGCCAATTCCCGTGAACAGAGTGGCATCGTGGTTTACCGTATCCCGAATAATCTGGTATATTTCGTCGCTTTTGTCGGTAATAATCAGCAAGGTCGTTTTTGAATATCGCTTGTACAAAAAATTGACCATCTGCGTGGTGGCAAACTGAAAGATTATTGAATAAAGTGCGCGTTCCCAGTCAAACAACAACGCGGCAATCAAAAGGACGACAACATTTCCTGCAAAAATATAATTGAATGCGTTTTTGCCCGTGTGTTCGGACACAAAAATTGCGATAAAATCAGTGCCTCCGCTCGTCGCATCAGCAAACAAACAGAGTGAGATAGACACGCCATTCAGAATACCGCCAAAAATCGCGCTCAAAAGCACATCGTCAGTCACAAAAAAAGCGGGAATAATGTCCGTCAATAAACCAGACAGCGCAATCATCAGGCAAGAATAGAGCGTAAAATACTTTCCGATGAATTTAAAGCTGATAACCGCAGGAACAGCATTTAGTCCCCAGTAGAACACCGTAAACGGAACGGAAATGCCACAGAATCGCTGAAGCACTTCTTGTATCAAAAGCGAGACACCCGTAAAACCACCGGGAAGCAAACCCGCAGAATGAACAAAGGTGTTCAGATTGACTGCAAGCAAAAGGGCTCCTGCACAAATGAGCAAAAGTCGGGAAATGGTACTGGGTATTTTATAAGTGGAATGAATCTGTTGCATGAGGAACTCACTTTGCCCGTTTACGGCGGATTACTTTTGCAATTAACAGCGGAAGGCGAAAAATCATTCCGATGCAGAGGCGGGTGTAGACCCAAGAAATGCGCGCGTTATCCCGTACCATATGGAAATTGCTAAAACCGTCAGCTGGATATGTGACGTGTACCGGGAAAAATAGATAGGGAATGCCTTTCCAAATGAGTCGAATAAGGATGTCGATGTCAAATCCCATGCGTTTGTCGCAATAGTGATGGCGGATAAAATCGCAGATTGCCTGCACAGGGTACACCCTAAATCCGCACATGGAGTCTGCAATATTGCTCTCAAAACTGACAACCTTTGCCCAGGTGTTCGCAAATTTTCGTCCGTTTTTGCGATGGCTGGGAACACTTGCGTCATAAGCGGGATAACCTAAAATCATTGCCTCAGGATATTGCTCTGCTTTTTGAAGAAAAAACGGTGCGCGAGTTATATCATGCTGACCGTCTGCGTCTATCTGGAGCACATGGGTAATGCCTAATTCCTGCGCTTTTTTTACACCGGCAAAGAATGCGCCACCTTTTCCGCTGTTTTTTTCTAGTGTGACCAAAATGACTTCTGGGTGGGCACTGATGATTTGATGGAGATAAGATTTTGTCTCTTCGCCATTTCCATCATCTACGAGGATAATAGGGTACTTATACTGTAACAGGCCTTCAACGACAGCGACACAAGTTTTTCCATGGTTGTAGACAGGAATGACGATACCACCGTTCATAAAATACTATTCTAGTACATAATATAAAAATATGCTAGAATACGGATTGTAGTATGAAAAAACTGCCAGTCATATTTTTTATAATTTTTGTGTCTCTATGTATGCATCCGCTTTTGGCACAAGAAACTGTCAGCACCCCCGCAGAGTCAGAGCAAACAGAAGAAGTTTCGGAAGAGGAAAGCGCAGAAGAGGAAAATTTGCCAGAAACCGAAACTTTGTCGGAAGAAGAAGCGCAAGACGATAAAACTGATTTGGCTGAGGGAGAACCGAAAAAGCAAACCAAGCGAGAAAAAATCAAGGCATTATATGACGATTATCATACAAAAAACAGTGATGTAAAAGAAACGCAGCGTATTTCCGGTCTTCAATTTTTGGGAGATTTTATTACTGATAAACTGCCGCTTACGTTAGACTTGGGTGCAGAACCGAATGAGCACGGCAGCACAATTTTTGGTATCTTGCAATACGATTGGACAAACAAACGTGCGAGCCGAATTCGTGTGGAATATCATGCCGCAAAAACATCAACTGACGCAAACGATTTGTTTTCTGAGCAGACTGCTTCGGAAGAGATATTAGTCAACGACTGGCTTGCCTTGGAAAAGAGCAAGCAGATTGAAATTGATGTGTATCCCTATCTGCGTTATTTTGGTGATGAGAGTCGTCTGGCAAAAACGCCATTTTTATATTTTGGGTTGGGTGCATTCTATATATACTATTGGACTGATATTGCCTATATCGGCTGGATGGAAAGTCTCAAACAAAAACTGCTTTCAAACATTTCTATCAATGGAAATTATCATCAGTTTGGGCCCATAGGAATAGGGTCTATTAAGGTGCCGTTTTTAAATATTTTTGGACTTACATTTGAGACTACTTTTTCTCCCATTAATTATGTAAAGAGCACTACCAATACATTGGCTAAAGGATATCACTTTGACATCGAAAAAAACAACACCGAAACTATGCTGGAAAGTTCCAGTGCTTCTGAAGGACAGTGGTGTTCGCCCTTATTGAAGCTAGACCTTGCGATTGATGTGTTCACCTATTTTCGATTGCGTACTCGATTTGGTTACAGACGAATTTATTTAGGCGGATTGAAAGAAGTTAATTTCTTTACTTTTTATACGGATGAAAATCGTGAGGAAGCATATAAATGGCGTTACGGATTAGAAATTGCATTTCCGTCATCAAATAAAACGCGCAAAAAGAATTCCCATCTGTGGGCAGGTCTGTATTATGAGCACGAATGGACTGTAAAAACGGTCAATGACAATAGTTCGACCACGCATCTAGGCAAATGGATTTTGTGCTTTGGTACGTAATGCCACTGCTGTCGCAAAAGAGTAGTGCTATCGAATTTCCGCTGAATGTTTGAAGTTGTAATACACTTCGTTGTTCTTGGAAAGTTTTTGATAGCTAAGCCGAATGTCCCGACCTTTTTTGTCTTTCATAATTTCATACAGGTGAGCATTCTGTTCTTCAAAATACACGCCGTCAGTGGGAATCTGAAAGCGAACGCTTTTTGTCAGCTTATTCGTGTCTATAACGTGAATCGTGCTGACATATTGCTTTGTGTCAGCTGAAGTTTTTTTTTCCGCTGTTGCTGCGCTCGGCTCAAGGGTAATTTCTTCGCCCAAAACTTGTTCATCAGCAGCTTTTTCCAGACCAACAGGTGCGGCAGGCACGGGCTTTTTATAGTCGCCTTTTACAATATACGGCACCACACCAATCGCTACGATTGCAATAACGATAATGATATAAGAAATAAATAAAATGCGTGTTCTCGGTTCCATACGTTACTCCTTCGTCAAAGCAGATTATTTATTTAGTATATCATGACTAATCAAATTTTGCATTATTTTTTTTCTGTTTTTCAGTTTGATTTCAGTCGCAATGATATCATGCTTTTTGCGCCACATAGTTGCCGATGGAATACGTTACCTGCGCGCTAAAATCTTGCAGCTTAAAGGAAACAGTGTTTTTTGCTTCGTCATATGCGAGATGAAACACCACCGTTGTGTCTGGTAAGATTTTTTCCGTAAATTTGAAGCGTTTAATTTCTGGAATGGTGCGCGCAAGACCAAAATACCGCTCTGCAAACAGCGCGACCAAATCTACTTGCGCCACCGCCGGAAGCAATTTGAATTCAGGGAAATGTCCGTCAAAATAATCGCTTGTGGCAGGAATCTTCACTTCCAAATCCACGGCGTTGTCTTTTTTGTACATCACCAGCTCCGCCGGAATGCCATGGGGATTTTCTGGCGCAAACAATGCCTGAATCTCCGGCTTCTTTTTCTTGCCTTGCACATCCATCGGAATCGCGTCCAAGTATCGCCACTTTTTGGGCAGAACGACATTCTCAAAGAACTGCATCAGGTAGTCGTGGAAATGGCGGTTAATCAGATATTTTTCGGTGTCAGCAAATTTCGCTTTGCCTTCTGCATTCAGCACAACGGCGGCTGCAAGATACTGTCGGCGGTCGCTCATCGGAACAACGCACACATCCTGCACAAGCCCTGACTGCAACAGGCGGTTTTCCACCTCCGTCACAGAAATGCGTTTTTCTTCAATTTTTACGATGCTGTCCGCGCGGCCTTTGAGCAAAAAGCGTCCGTCATCGTGAATCTCAACCAAATCGCCGGTGGCAAATCCAGCGGGGTCTTTGATGTACGGTGAGATGATTACAAGGCAGCCGTCATCGTTTTTCCAAATTTTTGCGTTGTCGAACGGCGTCCATTCCAAACCATTTTTGCTCTGACGGTACGCGATGCCGCTTGTCTCTGTGGAGCCGTACACTTCCATCGGCCAAAAGCCAAACACGCCGTCGGTATCTTTTGCCACTTCTGGAGTAAGCACGCCGCCGCTGGTAAAAATCCATGGGTTTTTGAGCGGAAGTTTTTCGCTTGTGTATTCGGCACAAGTGCGTTTGAGGAATGCGGGAACGGCGATAATCATGTAGTTCTCATCGTCCAAAAGCTCAAATTCTTCTGGAAGCTCAATGCGCTTTCTGCGGAACGGAACCGCAACCGTAAACGGAAGCATAATCGTAAAGAGCAGACCATAAATGTGATGCTGGCTTACCGTTGCGCAGAGTTTGCGGCTCAAAAATTCCTCGCCCCATTTGCTGATGACAAATGCATTGTCCATCTCAAATTCGGTGAGACGCTGATGCACCGCCTTGGGATGTCCGGTTGAGCCAGAGGTGTACATCATAATCTTGGTGTCGTCCGCAGAGATTTTGGGCGTGTCCATTTTTTCTGCGTCCGTCGGCTCTGCGCTCTCTTGCAAAATAGTCGGCACAAAGTCCGTGTCTGCAATATCCATGTCGGTCAAAAAGCGGATGGCAGGCTCGTTTCTGATTTCAGCGATGAATGCGGGAGACACGTTCGCCGTAAGCAGAATTTCTTTTCCGCACTGAAGGAGCGCGACAAAGGTTGCCAAAAAATACCAGTAGTCCTCGCAGTGTAAAATCCATTTCTGTGTATCGTCATGCTTGCGGATAAAAGCGCGCATCTTGGCACTGTCGCGCAAAAAATCGCCCCACGTCAAATATTTGTTGTCTGTCCATTTGCGCTCGTAGCACAAAATTGTTTCGTTTGGACGACTCTTTGCATCAAACTGAGAAATAGGAACTGACTTTGGCATTTTTGCGTTTACCACCTTTCTGACAATATATTCACCGGCAAAAAGCAATCCTATCAACATATAGGAAATGCCGCCGTTATAAACAGACCAGAGTATATCACTTTTTGAAAAAACAGTAACTAGAGCAACAGAACCGTTCAGCACAAAAAACACGCACCAGATTATCGTCACTTTGGTGCAGTACGCTTCCACACGTTTTTCCGCCAGCGAGCCACGAATTGTTTTGTCTGTCATCGTCGCAAAACGGAAAATCATTGTAGGGCGCGCAAAAAGTGTATAACCGAACACACCCAAAAAAATTGCGCTGATAACCACGGGGTAGAATTTCAAGAAAACCGCGCTTCCCGTGAGCAAGCACACAATGCCAGCCGCCAAAAGCAAGCCCGATGAGATGAGCAGGCGCGCCGTCTTTTTTTTATCCTTGTCCTGTGTCGCCGTCAGAAAATACACTGCGGCAATTACAATCACGAACAAAGAAAAAATCCGCACGGGCACTTTGAGCACCACCAGACAGGTGAAAACCAAGATTGGGTACAATGCGGAAAGAATATAGAAAATAGGTTTAAACATTACGGTCTTCTTAGGCATCGATACCGTGAAAAGCCAAGACAGTTTGCGTGTAAACTGTCATACTTAAAAATCGCATGGACGCGGTTTTTAAGTACACGGTTCAAGCACATCCACTACATCAGCGAGTGTGCGCACAGATTTAAAAGCTTCTGGCTCAAGTTTTGTCTTTAAAAAGGGTTTCATCTTTACAATCAAATCTACTGCATCGATGGAATCCAAATCCAAGTCATCATAAATATGAGCGTCAAGCGTCACAATTTCTTTTTCTAGGTCAAATTCACGAACGAGAATATCTTGCAGTTTGCTAAAAAGGTCTTCCTTTGTCATGCAGTGATACCTTTTTCTTTTGCGATATAAGCAGCCAGTGCGTTTACTGAGGCAAAATGTTTTTTGTTGTCTGCGTTTTCAGCATTAAATTTAACACCAAATTTCTTTTTCAGTGCTACGCCGAGTTCCAAAGCATCAATGGAATCCAAACCCAATCCAGAGCCAAAAATAGCTTCATCGTCAACAATATTTTCTGGTTGAATGTCTTCTAGTTCCAAGGAACTGACAATGAGTTCCTTAATTTGCTGTTTCAGTTCGTCCATGGGGAAAATTATAGTTATTTTGAATAAAAAGTCAAATTTATCAGCTAAAACAGAGTAATAAATGTTTGTTTTTTCTATAAAGGTGGCTTTAGGTAAATAGATTAGGACATAACTATTTGATACAATAGTAAATTACAGGAATCTGTATGGAAAATCCGATAAAAAACATACACAGAAATGTTACATCTGTTCGCTCGCGCTTATCGTTGGTGAGTGTCATCATTTTGCTGCTGGTGTTTTTTGTACCCGCAGGGTTTGGACTTCATGCTTACTATTCAGTTGTAAACGAATCTTTGCAACAACAACTTCGTCTTATTTCCGCTGAAAAAACCGCAGAATTTAATGATTGTATGGAGTCGGTGGAACGCGCAGTCACCGTACTTAAAGAACAAATATTGGACACTTTTGACGATGCTAAGTTTCGTACCGATTCTCAATACGAACAGCTCTACATGGAGCGGATAACTTACTCATTGTCAAAGGCGGCTTTTCAGACGGACAATGTTGTGGGCGTGTTTTTTCGGCTTGAACCGGAAATGTATAAAGGCAATAAGGGTGTATTTCTTACGGGAACCCGCAAAAATGGATTTATTCCTATTCGCCTCACCGACCTCAGTTTGTATTCCCCCACAGATATAGAACATGTCGGCTGGTTTTATCTTCCGGTATGGAACGGCGACGCAATGTGGATGCCACCTTATGAGAACAAGAACATAAACATACATATGATTTCCTATGTCACTCCCATTTTTATCGATGACCATTTATTGGGCGTTGTGGGAATGGACATAAGTATGGCGACTATCAAGGCGGTTGTGGAAAATATTTCTTTGGAAGATACGGGCGCGCTTTTGATAGGAGAAAAGAATAATCTCGTCTATAGCACGGACTACCGTTTGGAACTTCCCCCTGCCGAAACAATTAGTGAGTTACGTCGCATACACACGATGGCTCAAGAAAAAAATGGCGATATGCTGCAATTTTCTTGGAACGGAAAACCGCAGTATGGGCTTCTTACTCATCTTCGGACAGGCATGGAACTGGTTGTCTTTATCTCCAAGACAGCGCGTTTGTATTCTGCGCGTACACTGTTTCTTTTGCTGGGGGCTTCATTGCTGATGGTGCTTTGCCTTGCGAAAATCTTGTTACGTCGTGCGCGGAAAGACATTTTCACTCCTATCTCTGAGCTGACAGAAGCCTCATATCGTTTGTCGCGTGGAGAGTTGAGCATTCCTATTTCGTATAAGTCAAACAATGAATTTGGCGTGCTTGCTGACAGTATCCGAAAAATGGCGGTGCAGTTGCGCGAGTATATTGATTTTATCCATGACCAGGCAGAAAGCGAGCGTGAGGCAAAAGAAAATGCGCTTAACGCTTCAAAGGCAAAGAGCGACTTCCTTGCGAATATGAGCCATGAAATTCGCACGCCTATCAACGCAATGTTGGGCATGGATGAAATGATTTTGCGTGAGACAGAAAATGAGGCAATCTGGCAATATGCGGTAAACATCAAACACGCGGGAAACTCTTTGCTGAGCATTATCAACGACGTGCTTGATTTCTCAAAAATTGAATCTGGAAAGATGGAATTATTGCCGGAGTCCTATGACATTTCTACCATTTTAGTTGATTTGCTCACGATGATTTCCGAGCGTGCCCAGAGCAAAAATTTGGAGTTGGTACAACGCATCAGCCGTGATGTTCCAAAAATGCTCATTGGGGACAGTATTCGTATCAAACAGTGCATTTTGAATTTGCTCACCAATGCCGTCAAATACACAATGAAAGGCTCAATCACTTTTACCGTAACAAGCACAAGAGACGTTGCCCCGGACGGAAAACAGGGTGTTTGGCTGCAAGTTATCGTAAAAGATACAGGTATCGGTATTAAAGAAGACGATTTGGAAAAAATATTCGCTCCGTTTGAGCGTGTTGAGGAAAAGCGGAATCGCACTATAGAAGGCACGGGTTTGGGGCTGAATATCGTCCAGAGAATTCTCGCGCTGATGAACAGCAAACTGGAAGTGGAAAGCGAGTACGGAAAAGGCTCAACATTTTCATTTAAGGTGTGGCAAGAGATTGCCGGCACGGAACCCATTGGCGATATTCTGGAAGCCTATCGAAATCGAATTGCATTCATTGGCAAATACTCCGAAAAACTGATTGCGCCGAATGCCCACATTTTGTTTGTGGACGACACGCCAATTAATCTTGAAGTGATGAAAGGTCTGCTGAAAAACACAAAAATCCAATTGGATACGGCACAAAGCGGTCGGGAAGCTTTGGAAAAAGTGCAGAATGCAGCCTATGACATTCTTTTTATTGACCACCGTATGCCAGAAATGGACGGCATAGAGACTCTGGAGGCAATGAAAAAACTCGAAGGCAACAAATGCGTGGATAAGCCTTGTATCGCGCTTACAGCAAATGCCGTCAGTGGTGCGCGGGAGATGTATCTTGCGGCAGGCTTTATAGATTATCTTGCCAAGCCGGTCAACCCGGAAAAATTGGAAGAGTTGATTATGCGCTATCTTCCCGCGGAACTCATTGAGACTCACGCAGAACCGTCGTCAAATGAATCTGATGCGGACAGTGCTGAATCAAATGAGCCGGAAGAGGAAACAACAAAACTGCCAGAGATAGAAGGAATAGATGCCAACATAGGAGTACAACATTGTGGCACCGCAGACTTGTTCATTGAAATGCTCGGTTTGGTGTATGAATCACTTCCTGAAAATACGGCGGCAATTACTGAATTTTTTGAAAAAGAAGATTATGAGAACTATCGCATAAAAGTGCATTCTCTAAAGAGTACGGCACGGCTTATTGGCGCAACTGAATTATCTGAAAAAGCCGCACGACTTGAGTCAGCTGCTGCGGAGAAGGACAAAGAATTTTTGCAGACACATACCACAGACTTGCTAGACTCGTACAAACATCTCAGCCAATTGTTGGAGCCTTTTGCGCCAAAGAAGACTGAAAATTAAAAATCGTTCAGCAGTGTAACAACCAATTTCGCGCTCAATTCTGCGGCAACGCTTTCGTTGAACAAGTCGGTTGTCTCTTTTGAATCGTCTGCCATATCGCTGATGCAGCGCAAAATCAAATAGGGGATTCCGCTGACAAAACAAGCGTGGGCGATTGCGGCACCTTCCATTTCTACACAGGCAGGGTCACAAATTTCTACAATGCGCTTCTTTACATCTTCTCCAGAAATAAACTGGTCGCCACTGGCAATGCGTCCGGTAATAACACGGTGACCGGTAAAGAATTCCTCGTTGTCCGCATCAGTGAATGCTGCCTGTGCGGCCTGCAACAAAGCCTCGTCAGCAGGGAATGAAATTCTGTTCATCTGAGGAATTTCCATCGGCTTGTAGCCCCACGGAGTTGCATCCATGTCGTGATATACGGCATCTGATGACACAACAAAATCAAATACTTTCAAACCGTGTTTGATAGCACCGGCAATACCTGTGTTAATGATATGAGTGACTTTAAATTGCAAAATCAATCGTTGAGCGCAAAGGGCTGCATTTACCTTACCGACGCCACTCTTAACGATAACAATTGGTACGCCATTAATTTTTCCTTCGACAAAAATCAGCCCGCCGGCAACCTTTTCTTTTACCCGACCATTCTTTTTTGCCAGCTGCTTCAATAAGGCAACCTCTGTTTCCATTGCGCCAATAATGCCAATCTTTTTCATGCTTTACAACTCCTTGCACGTTATGTCACTATTTTCAATCATTTTCGCAAAAAAGTGCAATATTTTCAACAGTTTTCTACGAAAATCTATTGACTTCTTTTTTAGAATACCCTATATTTCTTTTAGCAGCAAGAAATAAAAAGTTTCATAAAGAAATGGTCACGTTTTTCCTCCTTTACGTGGCCGTTTTTTCTTTTTAAACAGTATATCACATCTCTTAAGAATTTGGTATATTTTTGTGAGATAAAATGTTAAACTTATTTAAACTTTGACGCATTAAATAAGAGGAAACCATGATTTACAAGAATATTCCGCTTCCTGTTCATTATACCGACAAATTACAAAACAATTCTCAGACACCCTCGCTCACAACATATTTTTTGGAAAACTACGACACGCTTGACCCTAACCGCACACGCCCGCTGGTCATCATTTGTCCGGGTGGCGGCTACGACCATCTTTCTGCGCGCGAGGCAGAGGCGATTGCGATTCGTTTTAATGCGATGGGCTTTCAGGCGGCACTTTTAACCTACAGCCTCGCTCCCATGGAATTTCCTGCCGCCGTATGCGATTTGGCAGAAGCAGTGCATTTTGCCCGCACTCACGCCGCCGAATGGCATGTGGACGCAAACAAAATCATCGCCTGTGGATTCAGCGCGGGCGGACACTTGTGCGCTACACTTGGCTGCTACTGGAACACAGATTTGTTCGCCGCCTATCTGCCATACACGCCGGAAGAAATCAAACCGAACGCACTCATCTTGAGTTATCCGGTCATCACTGCGGATGAAAAATTCTGCCACAAAAAATCAATCAATCTGGTACTTGGCTCCACGCAAAAATTTACCCGCCAAGACGTAAGCCTTGAGCATCATGTGACCGCAGATTTTCCGCCGACATTTTTGTGGCACACGCTCGCCGACCAGTCCGTTCCCGCAGAAAACACTTTGCTGTTTGCCGATGCCCTGCGCCGCGCAGGAGTGCCATTTGCCTATCATCTTTTTACTCACGGAAGACACGGCCTGGGACTTGCTACCCTAGAAACATCAAAGCCCGACGGAAGTGCTGTCGAGCCTGAATGCGAAGTGTGGGTGGATTTGTTTAAGATGTGGTGGACACAGATGGGAATCTAATCCCGCTTGTAAGTTTATTCTGTCGCTTCCCGCGTGCCGTCTTTTTCATCCTGCAAAAATCGTTGCATTTCTTTGAGCAGCGTTACCGCACGCATATTTTTGGCATAGGTCGCAGTATTTTTTTCGCAGAACATCGACGCTTCATCAGCATATTCGCAGCGAATGTAGGTCGCTACAATGTTCTGGAGCACATCGGCGTTTTCGGGGTCCAAATCATACACCGCCTGAAATTGTGTGGCAGCTTGTTTGGTCTTTTTGTTCCACAAATACGCTTCTCCTGCCTGAACCAGCGCATCATTACGGAAGCCGATTTTGTCATCATACATCGTCGCATTCTCATAAAATTTCGCCGCCTGCAACGCCGCATCTACCGCCTTTCCATACTTTCCCAATTCAATCAGCACGGAACTCAAACCATACCATGCCTCAGCGTTCGTCTTATCCAGCGCAATCGCTTTTTCAAATGTGTCAGCGGCTTTCTCATACTGTCGTTCAAGCATCAGCGCATAGCCCGTCTGATACACACTCTCAGATTCTGCAATTCGTTCCGCCGTACGCTCCTGAGGATTTGCTTTTCGGCACGCGATACATGCGAGGGTCAGAACGATTGTCATCAGTCCAAAAAATCGGCGTTTCATACGGCAAGTATATCACGGCAGAAAACTTGCTGTCTACGGAGGGGAAAAGCCTTTCCCCTGGGCTCAGCCCTTGTCTTCGCCACACCCCTTTCTCCTGGGGCTGCCGCCCCAAGCCCTGCTTTGAGTGAGTAATAACTCTATCCTTTTTCCTATTTTTTCTATATATTATATGATATGAATACGACATCAATTCCCCGCTGGAACTTGGACAGCATTTTTGCCTCAATAGAGGCACCGGAATACAAACAGGCGGTCGCTGATTACGCCGCTGGTATGGACACGTTGGAAAATCTTTTGGACACGGCAAAGGATTTTACGCGCAATCAGAATGACAATTTTGATTTTCCCGCATGGCTTGCCGCATATCTGGAAGCAGAAAACAAAGTGGACGAGCTTGCCGGCACGCTCAACGCATACGCCTATGTGATTTATTCTGTAGACACCACGAACACTGATTATCTGAACAATATTTCCCAAATCGAAGAGATGGGCTTACGCGTGCAGCAATTGGATTTGACGTTCAAATCAATTTTGCTCTCTCACGCAAAGCATCTGGACGATTTTTACGCCCGCTATCCGCAGTACGCCGAATACAAATTCTTGCTGCAGGAAGCGATTGACGAGACGGCGCATCAAATGAGCAATGCGGAAGAGCATCTTGCGGGCGAATTGCAGCGCACTGGTGGCGACGCATGGGGCCGGCTGCACGAACAGATTATCAGCAATGCAAAAGATTTCGAGACGGGAAAAACTTTTAATGAGCTCAGAAACGATGCTTACGCTGCGGACGCGGCTTTGCGAAAATCTTCTTACGAAAAAGAGCTTGCGCTGCTCAAACAAAATGAAATCGCTATTGCCGCCGCGCTGAACAATTTGAAAGGCGAGACGGTCGCGCTCAACAAACGCCGCCACTGGAACGAGGCGATTGACCGTGCGCTTGCTTCCAGTCGCATGAGCCGAAAGACGCTGGACGCGCTCATTGGTGCGATAGAAGAAAGCCTTCCTCTGTGGCGACGGTATTTTACCGCAAAAGCGAAGTATCTGCGTAAGCACCAGCTGACGGCAAGCGCGGTTTCTGGCACCAGCGGAAAAGATGCGGGGCTTGCGTTCTACGATTTGTTTGCGCCGATGAATACGGGCGACAATTCAAGCAAAACGGATTCTCTTCTCAGCAAAACATGGACATTTGCAGAAGCGCGCGATTACATCATTGAGCGTTACAATTCGTTCAGCACCGCCATGGGTGATTTTGCCCGCAACGCATTTGATTCCGGCTGGATTGATGCGGAAGTGCGCGCTGGAAAAGTGGGCGGCGCATATGACGAAGATTTTGCCAAAGGGCACCAGAGCCGCATTCTTTCTAATTTTACGGGCGCATTCAACGACATTATTACGCTGGCTCACGAACTGGGACACGCCTACCATTTCAGCTGCCTCAAAGGAAAACCCGCGGCATTTTTCAGCTATCCCATGACGCTCGCAGAAACCGCCTCAACCTTTGCGGAAACAATCGTCAAACAAGACATGATTGCCAAGGCCGACGGCGCGGAAAAATTGCAGATTCTTGACCTTGATTTGCAGGACGCAAGCCAAGTGCTCGTGGACATTTTGTGCCGCTTTTATTTTGAGCGCAGTGTTTTTGCCGAGCGCGCCACAAGAGAACTTTCATCCGCAGACTTCTGCCGCCTGATGCGCGAAGCCCAGGAAAAATCCTATGGCGCGGGTCTGGGAACAGAACGCCATGAATACATGTGGGCGGTAAAATCGCATTACTACAGCACAGGTCTGGACTTTTATAATTTCCCGTATGCGTTCGGTCAGTTGTTTGCTGCCGGACTCTACGCCCGCTATCAGAAAGAAGGCGCATCCTTTGCCAAAACCTATGCCGAACTTCTTTCTAATACAGGCAGCATGAGTTGCGAAGACTTGTGCAAAAAAGCGGGCTTCGACATCACCACACGTGACTTCTGGAAGAGTGGCATTGAAATGTATGCCAAAGAAGTCGCGAGATTTGAGGAGTTGTGCAGATAAATCATGCCACTCGCCAAAAAAACTGTCACCGACATGACCACAGGCGCAATCCGCCCGCTGATTCTCAGATTCGCCCTGCCTCTGATTGCAGGAAATTTGTTGCAGCAATTATACAACACCGTGGATTGCGTCATCGTGGGAAATTATGTGGGCAAGGAAGCGTTGGCGGCAATTGGTTCCACAGGCTCGCTCGTCAATGCCGTGCTCGGTTTTTTCGTCGGATTGGCGGCGGGCGGTGCGGTGGTGATTTCGCAATATTTTGGTGCGCATGATATCGTAAATGTACGGCGCACGATTCACACGCTTATGGCGGGCAGTTTTATTGCGGGAACGGTCGCCACTTTTTTCGGTCGTTTTCTTTCGCCTGTCATCCTGCACTTGATGAACACGCCCGACGATGTTTTTGGCATGGCAAATCAATACTTGCAGATTTTCTTTTCGGGCAGTCTGTTTTTTATGGTGTACAACGTGGGCGCGGGTGTGTTGCGCGCGCTGGGAGATTCAACTCGTCCGCTGTTTTTTCTGGTGATTTCTTCTATATTAAATGTTTTTCTTGACCTCGCATTTGTAGTCGGCTTAAAACTAGGCATCGCCGGAGCCGCCTATGCGACGGTCATCTCACAAGTGATTGCCATGCTGCTCGTACTCTTTGTGATGTTTCATACCAAGGAGCTGTATCAGATAAAAATCCGTGAACTGCGCATACATGGTGACGCGCTCAAACGCGTGCTCAGACTCGGACTTCCCGGCGGCGTTCAGATGGCAATTACGGCGTTTTCCAATGTGTTCGTACAGGCCTACATCAATCGCTTTGGCTCAGCGTGTATGGCAGGCTGGTCATGCTTTAACAAAATTGACCAGGTTTCGCTCATGCCCATTCAAAGCGTCTCACTGTCTGCCACCACATTTGTCGGGCAAAACTATGGCGCACACGATTTTAAGCGTGTAAAAGGAGGAGCCGCCACGTCAATGCAGCTTGCGTTTGTCTGGACGGCAATGCTCGTAACCGTCTTTGAAGTTTTTCCTGCTCAGCTTATCGGAATGTTCAATCGTGACGAACAAGTGCTGTACTACGGCAACTTTTTCCTTCGGGTGGGCGCGCCATTTTATGTGTTCCGTGTGCTGAACCAAGTGTTTGGCGGCGTATTGCGAGGATTGGGAAATGCGCTGGCTCCAACAGTGGTCATGCTGTCATCTTTTGTAGTGTTCAGACAGATATATCTTTTTATCACCACGCATCTTACTTCAAGTTTTATCCCTGTTTCGCTGGCATATCCTGTGGGCTGGTGTCTCTGCGGCATTTTGATGACGATTGTGTACACCGTGTATTCCCGTAAAATTTTTTCCCGCCAGCCTTCAGTCTCTTGACTTTCCTGGTCCGTCAGTCTACGATTTTTACAATACCCGTTTAATCGGAAATCAATAGGAGAAGATTTATGCCATTTATCGATTCAAAAATCACCGTTCCTGTGTCGGACGAAAAGAAAGAAAAAATCAAGGCAGAATTTGGCAAGGCACTTTCTGTCATGCACAAACCGGAAGACTACTTGATGGTAGGCATCGCAGACAATTATGATTTGTGGTTCGGAGGCAAAAAGCTGGACAAAGGCGCATTCGTTGCTGTTGATGTGCTCGGCACCCCCGCTTCTGCAGACTGCGAAAAAATGACCAGCGAAATCTGTTCTATCCTGAAAAAAGAACTGGACATTCCCGGCGACAGCGTGTACGTCAAATACGGCGGTACCAAAGACTGGGGCTGGAACGGAAAGAATTTTTAGTTACCACATCAGCTGCAATCCGTCTTGCTCATACAGCGGAAAAAGGCTGTCACGGCTGAGCATGACAAGATTTTTTCTGATAGCAAGATGGATAAGCATTCGGTCAAAAGGGTCTTTGTGTTTTTTTTGTACAGGCAGTTCCTTGTAGGTGATAAAATCGTATGCGTCCGGATTTAAAATCTCAAAGTCATAGTTTTTGGCAATGTTCGGAAGCAGAAGAGAATTTATGCCGTTCAGCGAATATTTTCCCAGCTGTTCTTTTATGGCTACTTCCCAGAAAGAAATTGTACTGACATAGACAGGATGTTCGTTTGATTCCAAGATGTCGCGCACTTTTTGCGAAAGTTCTGATGTGTTCAAAAATGACCATAGGAATGTGTGCGTGTCTAAAAGGTAGCCAACCGAGTTGTTCATCGTTATCCTCCTATACTTCGCCTAAGAATTCTTCCATCGTAATTTTACCGTCGCCTTGTTCTGAAAAAGATGCGATGCCTTCGTATGTTCCGAGCGTGCGTTTATGGGTAGCCGAACCTGTAATCGGAGAAAGCACCGCCACCGGCTTTTTTGCGCGTCCGTAAAGAATTTGAAACTCCTCCCCATTTTGTACCTGAGCCAGCACCGAGGAAAAGTCCGCCTTAAAATCAGCGACAGTCATTTGAATCATAGTGATATGATATGCCTAAGTTGTCAAGTTGTCAAGTTTGCAGGTGAGGCTTTTTTATCATCGCGTTATGTTCTTAAATTATGTCAAAATTCTCTAAAAATATCACAAAAATTTCCTTGTAAGAAATGCGATTTAGGAGTATTCTATATGAATACAATATGTACATTTTATAAAGGAAAATTCTGCGCGAATTTTCTCGTCACTTTTTGATAGGAGGACATATGTCCAGAAAGAAACAGTCAATGGACGGAAATCAGGCAGCGGCTCACGTAGCGTACGCGTTTACTGAAGTTGCTGGTATTTACCCGATTACTCCGTCATCACCGATGGCAGACTTTGTTGATCAGTGGTCAGCAAACGGTCAGAAGAACCTGTTCGGTACAAAGCCGAAGGTTATCGAAATGGAATCAGAAGCAGGTGCTGCGGGTACAGTCCACGGTTCTCTTGCTTCAGGTGCGTTGACCACCACCTTTACGGCGTCACAGGGCTTGCTCCTTATGATTCCGAATATGTTTAAGATTGCTGCGGAACAGCTGCCGACGGTTTTCCATGTTTCAGCTCGTACCGTTGCTACACAGTCTCTGAACATTTTTGGCGACCACTCAGACGTGTACGCTTGCCGTCAGACTGGTTTTGCAATGTTCGCAGAATCAAATCCGCAGGAAATCATGGATTTGGCTCCTGTCGCACATCTTTCTGCAATTGAAGGACATGTGCCTTTCATCAACTTCTTCGACGGTTTCCGCACGTCACACGAAATTCAGAAAATTGAATTGTGGGACTATGAAGACCTGAAAGACATGGTGAATATGGACGCGGTAAAAGCATTCCGCGACCACGCTCTGAATCCTGAGCATCCGGCTATGCGCGGTTCACACGAAAACGGCGACGTATTCTTCCAGCACCGCGAAGCATGTAACTCTACCTACGATGCACTTCCCGCAGTCGTAGAAAAATACATCGACAAAATCAACAAGAAACTGGGCACTAAGTACGGTCTCTTTGACTACTACGGTGCACCGGACGCTGAGCGCGTTATCGTGGCGATGGGCTCAATCTGTGACGTTGCAGAAGAAGTCATCGACTACCTCACAAAGAAGGGCGAAAAAGTTGGTTTGGTAAAGGTTCACCTGTACCGCCCGTGGATGCCCAAGAAGTTCTTGGAAAAACTGCCCAAGACTGTAAAGAAGATTGCAGTTCTTGACCGCACCAAGGAGCCGGGTTCTCTGGGCGAGCCCCTCTATCTGGACGTTGCCACAACCTTGCGCGAGGCAGGATGCAACGACGTTATCCTTACTGGCGGACGCTATGGTCTGG
>JAFSTK010000089.1 GCA_017450535.1 Treponema sp. | reverse complement strand
CCCCCGCCAGAGCCGCCCTCACCGGAGCCGCCCTCACCAGAGGAACCCTCATCACCTGAAGAACCTCCTGAATCATCAGGTTCATCTTCAAACGGTAAAACACAACTTCCGTCTGCAGGCTCTAAACCGTCTTTGCACAAACACGCTTTGGCAAGTTCACTCCAGCGCGTTCCAGGAACTTTGCACTTCTTCTCTTCTTCTGGTGGATTATCGCCACCATGGTGATAATCGTCACCGTTCCAATTATCACCAGTGCATACCTGTGACAAAGACGAACCAGAAAACAAAGCAATATATAAAAGATTTCCCGCAGAATCTTTTATGCCTGTTGGATGGATTGATAGATTCTTATTTGCGGCAAAAAGGCAGCCATTCAAACAATGATCACTGCCTAAAGCAGAACGTGTGCGCGCAAGAATAATATCAATATAATTATTGTAATCGGCAGGAAAATAGCCTATAGGAACAGAAAAATCTTTCTTGAGATTTGAAGGACACTTCGTCTCACATTCTTCTGTTTGCGGATTAAACAGTGAATTTCCTGGACAATTAGGAATGACTTTGCAAATTGAACCATCCCAATACATGCCATCAATACATCTCGATATACATTGAGGAACATCATTATTACGACAAATGCCAACATTACCTAAGAAGTAACCATACGGGCACTTAAACTGCGTAAAAACTTCATGAATTGAACCATCTGAATAATGACATTGATAAAAACAAGGGCCGCCCGAATATCCACCTGTAAACTCATGATTAGGCCAAATAAGACGTTCACGGCCACAAACAGCACCAACAGAATCAGCCTTAAAGCCTGTGCCATCATAATAATAATCAACTTCAGGCGCAACATTTTCAGCGCAAAATACACTGAAAGCAAAGAGATAGACGAAAAAACAAAAAAAGCGTTTCATTTAAAAAGATACCAAGAAGCAAACACAACGACTGCGGCAAATATAACCGTGTTCAAAGTATTGAAAGCAACGAATGTCATAGCTCAGTCTTCGGAACATCAAAAATATGAATCAGGCGCTTGATACCCCACAAGAGAGCAAAGATAGGCAGAATGATATAGAACCAATCAAGCGCCAAATCAGTGCCTCCTGAATAATCGCACTCAAGAAAGTAAGGCCAGCGGAAGTGTTGAAAGACACAAGGTTGGCCGTTGGTGCGCTTGCATATCTGCATGTCCCCCAAGTTGTCTTTGGTGCATTCGACCGTGTAGAAATTGCCGGAGGCGTCGCCCCAACTAAAGCGATAGTCAGAGCAGGCAGCAGTGCGGGCGTGCTGCTCGCTCGGGTAGCACACCCCTTTGAACAGTACGCCCGCAGGCATGATTACCACCAGCCCATTTTGCTGCCCAGCTTGCGCAACGCCCAGAAGCCAATCATGGCCGTGAGAATTGCCGTAGCTGCGGTTTCCAGGTCAGTGCCAACGCTGTTGATGGCTTCATTGACGCCAGCAGGCAGAGCGGCATGCGCCGAGGCCATCAGGGCAGGAACGGAAGCGACGACGAGCGCCGCCTTAGTCTTGAAGTTCTGAAACATTGGTTTTCTCCAAAAAGAAACGATGCGGGAATGCATCAGCAAGCACCGTGAACGATGCTTAAGATGAACTCCCCATAAACTTTTTATCGTAAAAGCGAGGAACCCCATAAACAGGAACTTTCCTGCCTTTACGCCATGAATTATAAGCCTTCCATTCATTGTAAGAAATGCCGCGACGAACATCACCGCGCTTATAATAAGTCTTTTGACCATGTAAAGATGCCGTATAGTCTTTCCAATCTGCATAGTCCCTATGTTTATAACGCCGCTCAAACTCTCTAAAATGCGCTGCTCTTGTAGCACGCGCTTCCTTTACAATTTTATAATCCTTGTCCCAAAGTCCCAATTTGCGACCAATCATAAACAGCGCCCAAAACGGAAGCATTGTAAAAATTACACTACTCGCAGCCTTTACCAAAGTACCGGCTAATGTACCCAACACACCGGAAACGGGAACAGGCAAATAAGCAAACGCAGGAAAAGCTACCGCCGAAAGAAGAAAGGCAACAATGAAAGATTTTGAACGCATAGCAGGAAGCCGCCCCGCCGAAGCGGGGCAGAAAAAACTAAGCGGCGACCTTTTCCTTGACAGGAACAGACTTCAGTTCGCCCGTCTTGGCATTGACCTGAAGCGGCTCAATATCAGTGATGACTTCGCGCGATTCGCGACCGTTACTGATGCGCTTGACGTACAAGCGACAGGCAATCGGATTCTTGACCGACGGAGCGGGCAAGCTGGACAGTTTCATGACCAAATCCGCCGAGCGGATTTTCCACGATTCAACGGTGCAACCGGCTTTCCAGTTCAAACCGTCTTCATCAATTCTGTTGTAACTGTCATCGAGAGAAACGACAGCGTAAAGCTCGCCGTTGTCGATAGCGCTTCCATTGATAGCGCCCTTGAAGGCTTTGTAGCCAATCACATCAACCAAAAGTTCCATTTCTGACCTCAACAAAAGGTTTTGCCAGCTCGTACCAGTCGGGAGGAAGTGCCGCGCCGAGCCGTATTACGCGCACTTTTTCAGGAAACGGACGGACATTGCTCTTTACGGCAATGTCCACTCCGTAGCTTTTCAATTGAT
>JAFSTK010000088.1 GCA_017450535.1 Treponema sp. | reverse complement strand
TTTGCAAGAAATGCTGTGCCGCCTTCATTTGATAAATAAGCATTTACAACTTTTATCTTGAACTCTTCTGAGTATTTGGGCATAAAAAATGCACCTCCTAAAATTAAACTTTATTTGTCCAACTTTAGGGGTGCACTTCAGTTTGCTAGTTTCGAGTAGGCATTCACAAAAAACCTAAAGGAGACAGCCACTAACTGCGGTGTTCCTTTTCTGTTTAAATATACCACATTCTGTTAATTTGTCAACATCTTACATGGGGTTTCCTATCGTGCCCACTTTGTCATTGCTTGGCGTGACCGGGCTGTCATTGCCGTGCGCAAGGGCATTGCTTGTCGCCCTTGCTTAGACACGGCAATCTCTACTTCTGCATTACCTCGCTCATGAGAACTGTGTCGTCGGCGTAATGGGCAACAACCACATAACACGAGCCGCTTTCAATATCGCTCATTGGAATGTCGTAACGCTTTGGGTGGCCATCGGAAAACGCAAATTGCTTTGGATTGAGTGCTGTGTTGAGTTCTTGGGTGAGACATTCCCATTGCTCTGCGTTCCAGTTTTTACATTCATCGTACTGGTACTTTGTGACAATTGTATGCACAAAGACAGGAGCATCGCTTGATACAACCATTGAGTCTTTTGCGGAGCCGTTCGCATAGAGAAGGTTGCAGCTGCCGTCGCCGGAGTATGAGCCGGTGTAGTAGATTTTGTAGCCGTAAATGTTTTTATCTCTTTTAGTTGCCAATTTTACAAAATAAGAGCCGCTTATTGTTAAATTTGTGCCTTCAGTAATAGTGAAGTTAGCGCCTGTAGAGTTTGAAGAGTATGTCATTTCGTTTTTCGTTACTTTTCTTACAGGACTACTCTCCCATGCATTGCTGATGAATCTGTAAAATCCGATGTCATTGGCAGTACCGTAGTAAAGAGCTTTGAGATATGTTCTGTTAGAACCAGCACAGTAACCTTCAATAAATTTCGGAGTCCAGCCTGAAGTGGATTTTTCAACTTTGCTTAAAACCTTGGTGTCAATGGATGCTGCAGAACCTAGGTTTCCATCCTTTTTATAATGATTGCCGGCTTTGTCATAAATATCACTGGTATATGGGTTAGAACTAAATGGATTAAGATACGAGAACGGAATTTCATCCGTTTTATAAGTATAAGCCGTCGAAGACTCATGATACTGATAAATATTGCCGTTGATAGAAACTTCTCCGCCACCAGGACCGGATTCATAGTCCCAAAAATTTAAATATATCCATTATCAGTTGTTTCCAGATTGTTCTGATAATAGTTGAGTGGAGTAATGTTGTCATAATCTATTTTTTCCTGTTCTGTAAGAAGCCTTGCCTCTAAAGAAACAGCGGGAAGTTGAACTCCATTTTTTTCTGCCAAAATCGTGATGGTTCTATATAAATCTGGGCGTGTATATCCGTCGTAATGTGGATAAAAGGCTTTGAGATTAAGCTGAATTGTGATGAATCGTCCGCTATATACTTTCAATGAATTGATGGTCACAGAGTCATACTTTTCGCTTATATCCTCGCCAAAATCAATAATAACATCAATAAACCCTTCAGTTTTTGATTTGTTATAGCTTAAATTTTCCTGCGTAATGACAGGAGAAGCCGGCAGATTTTGTGTAAGCTCGTTAAAGGAGGTTTTAGTAAATGGTCCTTGGATTTCTCCGTATATACAATAGCGGATTGTACTTATAACATCTGCAGGCGCACCGGTATCAACTCTGTAGAGCGTTTCTTGCTCTTTATAAACAGGAATTTGCCGTACACAATAACAATTGTAGGCATCACTTAAAGGTATGTCACCTCGCCAATATACTTTATAGTTGTATTGGTAGACAGCCTTTTCGATCAAGGAATTTTCACTTTCATCATACTTAAAATTCTGCTGATTTTCACTATAATCTATACAGTCACCATCATAATTTGAATGAACAAAATCTGCATGTCCGTCCGGAAAAGTGTATTCCTGCTCGCAAAGGGTAAACTCCTCGCCCTCTTCCGTGTACTTCGCAAGGATTTTGAAGGACTTTCCCGCAAATCCTTTTATAACTTCAAGGTTGGTTCCTTCAAGAATCGTTTTTTCGCCTAAATTAAGTTCCACAGCGAGATAATTCGCGTCGTCAATGCTTTCGCTTTCAAAAGGTACGTTCTGTTCGGTTCCGTTTTTATCCGTGTATTTGCAATAATATTTCAGGTTTTCGTCCTTGTATGAAATGGAGAGAAAGCCATCTTTGTAAAATCTCATATCGAAATAGTCTTTTTCAAGATTAATAAGTAAAGTGACAGGTTCAAAATAAGATTTGCTTATCATTGGAAAGTAGTTAGTGTCATAATCATTTTTAAAGCATTGCTCAATATTTCCGTGTGCTATAACAGAAAAAGGTTCAAGCTCCGTATAATTTCCGCAAGCGTCATAAACTGTGGCCTGCAAAAAGATTGCTCCGTAAAGAGGCTCATCGCTTTCAAAAATCTTATGTCTGATGCAGACAATCGTGTTTCCTTCGCCGTCGCTGACAAATTCAACATTTTCTGAAAGCAAATCCAAATCATAAGTGTCTGTTTTTTCTCTGTAGGAAGTAGAGTTTGTTAAGAGAGACTTTCCATCGTAGTCGTTAGTGTATTTTTGGTTTACCTCAATTATTTGAACGCCAGAATCCTTGTCATAGCAGCGGAAATAAAAATAAACATCATCCTCACAGAGATTTTTGAGTGCGTCAATCTTTGCAAAGTCCGCGCTGTCCACTGTCTTTAAGGAAAATTTTCTTAGAGACGAGGTGTTTGTGTCTGTTTGAGGGGTGATTTCCTGCGTCGTACCAAACCAGTCCAATACCAGTGGCGGTGTTGATTCTGAGTAAGGAAAGTATTTGACGGCAAACCTTGCGTTTTCATTTATAATGAGCGGAAGTTTTGCGTTTCCGTTCATGACATAAATGTCGTCTGAGAATGCAACGTTCACCTGAACGGTTGCAACATTCAGGCTTTTTACATAGTCAGTAAATGCTTTTACTTTAGGAGTGATTTTAAGAGATGTCTTGTCTGCATTAAAGGTCGGCTCTTCAAAATATTGAGAAACCGAAGTGCCATTTATTTTAAGAGAAATATTATCAAAATTACAAACAGAACTTTGCGGTGTTGCAGAAAGAGCTTCCATTGGCATGTTGAAGGTGACTGTAATTGGGGTGTTGGAATAGACCGCTTCACTTGAAGATGGCAGATATGAGTCCACGGCAGGGTACGGAAGGCAAACTGCTTTTATAAGAATGTCGTTAACTTCCTCTGTGACACGGATTTTATATTTGTAGATTCCCTCATCCTCGACCTTGCCAGTCTGCGTAATAGAAACTGCACTCGCACGGCTTGACCCGTCGGAGCTGCTCACTGCCTCAAGACCAACGAGGTAATAGTCATCTTTGTTGACCGTGTACTGGACCTCCACATAAAAGCCCACCGTGCACTCTTTTTCGCCAGACGAGAGGAAGGAGCCTGTCGTTGTGTCGCCGCTTATGTTGAGAGAGACTTTCTTTTGATTGCTGAAATTCTTGTTGATTCTGTACCTTTGCTCGAGATTTTCGGTGAGGGCGATTCCGTCACAGTCCTTCTCGCCGTTAAAGACAAGACTCACAGTGATGTCGCGGAAGCTCCTTGTGTCGTAAAGGTCCAAAAGAAGCTTGTTTAGGTCTGCAATGCACAGAGGAGCAAAATAAAGAGTCTTTTTGTCATCGGAAAAATACGGAGTGTTAAAATATTCATCCAGAAACTCGGCGTCCGATGTAATCGACACGCAGGGAACATTGCCGCTTTCGTCGAAGAAAGTATCTGTGTTCACTGGCTTGTTGAAGCTGATTGATATTATGGAATCCTGGTCACAGCCTGTAGATCCGAATGATGGCGTAATTGAGTTGATTTTCGGGAGCAGCGTACAAACAGGACGGATTAGAAGGTCACCGGTTTCTTTTAAGACCCTTATTTTGATTTTATAGATTCCTTTTTTTACGTCGGCATCTGAGGAATTAAGAGTAAACTGAACACAGTCTGCACGGCTTAGAGAGGTGTCATTTTTGCTTACAGCTTCAAGTTTTTCAAAAATGTAGGATTCTGTATTTAAAGTAAATTCAACCTCAAAGCCAAAGCCTACGATACAGGATTTTTCACCTGCAGAAAGGAAGGAGCCGTAAGAAGGGTCAGGGTTTTGAACAAGAACGGTAACTTCTTCCTGCTCATTAAAGTTTTTGTTTATTTTATAATTATGAGTTCCATTTGCGGTAAAACCAAGTCCGTCTTCGTCCTTAATATCCACAAAAGTGTAGTTTACCTTTATGTTAAGGGAAGTTTTGGATTCATCAGGCGGAAGAAGGAATTTTGGGTTGTCTGCATAGCACAGCGGAAGAATTATAAGGGTTTTATTGTCAGAAGCAAAATAAGGCTCGTCAAAATAAGCGGTCAGGTCTTCATCGTCGCCGTTTGTAATTGAAAGGCCGGTAATTGTTCCGTTTGAATTTTTAAAGCTTTCAGGATTCATATTTTTGTTAAAGGCGATTGTAATTGTCGAATCCTGATTGCAGCCGTTTGCTTCGAGAGCCGGGCTGATTGAGCTGATTTTTGGCAGCAATGTGCAGACCGGGCGGATCATAATGTCATTTACCTGCTTCAGGACTTTTACATTGATTTTGTAAATGCCTTTTTTGGCGTCTGATTCAACTTCGGTAAACTGCACTGATTCGCTGCGGGAAGTTTCCGGAGAATTACGGACTACGGCTTCAAGTTTTTCAAAAACATAACTATCCTGATTGACAGTAAACTGAACTTCTGTATCATAGCCCACCTTAAAGGTCTTTTCGCCGTCAGACAGAAACTCTCCAAGTTCTGCATCGGCTTTTAAATATACGCTTACCGAAGGAGCATTGGTATAGGCTATCTGCTGGTCAAGTTCTTTTTTTAAATCTTCACCGTGCAGAAAAAAATCACAGGCTGTAAGGGTTAACACCCCCCCCGTCAAAAGTATAGTAGTTATTACTTTAAATAAAGATTTTTTCATGTTATAAACTCCCGTAAAAGTCCGCGTTTACGTTCATGCCTCCGCGGATTTAATATCTATCATAGAAAATATAACATTTATATTTATAAAAGTCAGTAAAATAGAGAAAAAAAACTGGCGCGTTGCGCGAGAGGGAGGATTTTGCAAAGCAACAATCCGACCAGTCCAATAAAACGATAACGAGAACAGCGTTAGCAAAAAAAAAGACCTTCGCATAACGAAGGTCCATTTTTAGTCTTCAGCAAAAACTATTTAAGTTCTGAGAAGTATTTGATTGTTCTTACCATTTGTGATGTGTAAGAGTTCTCATTGTCATACCAAGAAACAACCTGTACTTCAAACAAACCGTCAGCGATTTTGTTTACCATTGTCTGAGTTGAATCGAACAATGAACCAAAGCGCATTCCGATTACGTCTGAAGATACGATTTCGTCTTCGTTGTATCCGAATGTTTCAGGATCAGAAGCTTTCTTCATAGCTGCGTTGATTGCTTCTTTTGTAACATCGTTGCCCTTTACAACAGCGGTCAAGATTGTGGTTGAACCTGTCGGAACCGGAACGCGCTGTGCTGAACCAATCAGTTTGCCGTTCAGTTCAGGGATAACCAGGCCGATAGCCTTTGCTGCACCAGTTGAGTTCGGAACGATGTTCTGAGCACCAGCGCGTGAACGGCGGAGGTCACCCTTGCGCTGCGGACCGTCGAGAATCATCTGGTCGCCAGTGTAAGCGTGAATTGTTGCCATGATACCGCTCTGAATCGGGAATGCATCGTTCAATGCTTTTGCCATCGGAGCCAAGCAGTTTGTTGTACAAGAAGCTGCAGAAATGATGTTGTCATTCTTTGTCAGAGTCTTGTGGTTTACGTTGTAAACGATTGTGGGCAGGTCATTTCCAGCAGGAGCTGAGATAACAACTTTGCGAGCACCAGCCTTGATGTGTGCCTCTGCCTTTGCCTTTGAAGTGTAGAAACCAGTACATTCGAGAACAACGTCTACCTTCAGTTCGCCCCAAGGCAGTTCTTCAGCCTTCGGCTTTGCATAAATAGTGATTTCTTTTCCGTCAACAGTGATTGAACCCGGAACTTTTACTGTCTTTCCGTCTTCCTCAAGAACAGCGTCCTTGTAAGAAACAGTGTGCTTTCCTTCGCCAATTTTTCCAGCATAGCCGCCCTGTGCAGTATCATACTTCAAAAGGTGAGCCAGCATTTTCGGGCTTGTCAAATCGTTGATTGCAACAACATCATAACCCTTTGCACCAAACATCTGGCGGAAAGCCAAACGACCAATACGGCCAAAACCGTTGATAGCTACTTTTACATCAGCCATTCTATAACTCCTCTAACCGTCCGCAGACGGCAAATATACAAAAAGTTTCTTATGAAAGAATAGTGAATTTTTCTCTTTTGTACAATAGGGGGAGAAGTCTCTCCCCTCGCGCCCACTCCGTTGGTCGCTACCCCACTCTCCTGGGGCTACCGCCCCAAGCCCCGAATATACTGCCACACGTGGAAAAACGGAACCCACAGCCGTTGCAAAAATGTCGTGTCGCTCGCAGCGGCAATGGCAAACTGCTTCAAAAGAATTCCGACGAACACACTGCTCACCGCAAGCACAGTTGTCGTCACCAGCACCAAAACACGCAGACGGCGCGCATAATATTTTGCGACCGAGAGCACATCGGGAAAATGCTCATTGATTTCGCCGAGCGGAAGTTTGTTTTTTAGCACAAAGATGTCGTCCAGCGTGATGCAGTCGTCTGTCACCGTAATGCCGCCGATTTTTTCCAGCGTAAAACGGGCGACTGAATTCTTTGTCACCGGAATGAGAATCGTGCGCCCGACAGCCTTTTGCACGCGATTAGCCTCGCCCCTCGCCGCCTTCCAATTCTTCCAAAAACGCGCGATTTCTTTTCGGTAGCACACCGCCGCAACAATCAGACGGACAACCGTAATCACCAAGGTCACGTCAAAAATCACAAACGCGATATCGTCGTTTATCACGGCAGGAAACGGCTTGGCAAACAGAACCACAATGCCTGCCACCGAAAACACGAGCCCAACACATGACCACGCAATCGCCTGCACGCAAAATGAACGGACGCTCGGTTCAATCAACTCCTGCACGGCATCCAGCGTTTTTTCTTCAATTATATGGAGCACACCACCAGTTTGCGCCTTCCATTTTTTGTATGCGACCACAGCGTCACGTACCAGTTTCAGACAGAGGGCAACCATAGCCGCATCATCAAGAAGTCCAACAGCCGGCACAACATCGGGAATCACGTCAAGCGGCGAAAGCACGTAAATGAGCGTGAACACAATAGCCGCAAGATTATTTTTTGAAATCTCCGTGTAGTCGCGCCGCACCACTGCCCTCACCATATCAAGCAGGTTAAAAATCTCGTCGGTAAATTTTGAAAGGAAGCCTTTTTCCGCTTTGTGTTTTATCGCGTCCTCATTTTGAGAGACGGTCTCCAATTCATGCGTACCGGCTTCCTTTTTTTGGAAAGAGTCAAATAATTTTTTCAAGCGCGATTTTTGCGCGTCGGTCAGGTGAGGCATAACGAATTTCCTCGCGCGCGGAACCTTTCTACTCCTTCGGGCCGGAGGAGACCTTTTTGGTATCGCAGAAATAACCGCCGTCTTCAAGATAGCGTCTGCGGGTCATAATCAGTTTTATCAGCTCATGGTACATGTTGTAGTCAATTTCCAGTGCCATGGGGAGCAAAAAGTATTCGGTCTCATCGCAATAACGTTCGATAAAGGTGGGGTCAGTCACAAAGCCAAGGCTAATCATATTACTGATGCGGTCAGCACACTTAAGGATTTTTGCTTTCTGACTGCCCGTGTCGATAATGCGCTGCAAGAATTCTCGTTTCGTCTCGTCTTCACGGCGAGTCACTTCAAGAACCAAATCAAGCACTTCTTTTCCGTCAGCGTCCGCATTGATAATCTCGTTGCGGTCAAAATTCGGAATATCTTCGACAGTATCATGGACAAGAGACGCCTTTAACAACACCGCATCAATATACCCGTAGTCAATCAAGATGCCGAGCGTATCAATCTGATGGCGGAACATATTTCCACCCGCATGCCGGCTCTTTCCGATAAGTCCCGTAGAAAGCTGCATGTACGGTGCAAGGATAATATGTTTAAGCTGCTGCATATGTTCCTTGTCCATCTGATCTGGTTTTTCAGTTTTCATCTCATACTTATACGCCATACATGCCTCCTTAAATTTGTGGGTTTTCTCGCAACACAGTTGTTCGAAGACTCGCTATGCCAACTCGCTGATGTACTCCGTTATCTTTTCAATACGTCGTTTTGTCTCTGCCAGCTTGTCGCGCTCAGCCTGAACCACATCAGCGGGTGCGTGCTGGGCAAAACTTCCGCCCAATTTTGCTTCGGTACGTTTCGCCTCGGCAGTCGCCTTTTCCACGTCTTTCTTAAAGCGAGCCAAAAGCTGGTCTTTGTTGATATTCTCATCAATCAAGATAAACGCTTCAAATCCCGTGCCGACCGCACCGATTGCCTGCGCCGGTTTTGCATCGACAAAGTCAATTTTTGCGACACCCGCCAAAAGTTGAATCATATCAGTCTTTTCGTGACAGACTTCAGCCGGGCTTTTTGGAACAATTTGCAGCGCAATGTGCAGTTTGGTCGCCGGGTCAATGCCACATTCGTTGCGAAGACCACGCACCGCACGAATCAAATCCTGCAGGACTGCAAAACGACCTGTCACTGTCTCGTTCACGCGGCCGTCTGTAGGTGCGGGGAACGGTGCGGTAACCAATTTGCCCATATAGTCGCTGTTCGGCAAGATTTTCTGTTCGCCGGCTTTCTTTCTGTTCTCAATGATTTCTGCGAGCGGAAGTTTTCCATAAATCTCTTCTGTCACAAACGGAATGAACGGATGGAGCATACGCAAAGATTCTTCCAGCACGTTCAAGAGAACAGAAACGGCACGGTCTTTTTCATGCTCGTCGTCTCCGCGGAAAGAAAGTTTGGTCGCTTCCACGTACCAGTCGCAGAAGTAGCTCCAGAAGAATTCGTATACGGTGCTTGCCGCGTCGTTGTAGCGATAGCCTTCCAATGCAGAGCGTTCGTCGCGCACAGCCTTATCCATCGCGGCATAAATCCAGCGGTCAAGTTCGGTCAAATCGCTGTCCGCCACCGGAATCAACGTGCGTCCTTCAAGATTGCCCAGAATGTAGCGGCTTGCGTTCCACACTTTGTTGCAGAAACGGCTTCCCATCTTAAAGCTTTCATTGTCAATCAGGATATCCTGTCCCTGCGCACAGAGGAACGAAAGCGTGAACTTCAATGCGTCTGAGCCATATTGTTCTATAATATCAAGCGGGTCAATGCCGTTTCCGAGAGACTTTGACATTTTGCGCCCCTGCTTGTCGCGCACAAGACCGTGAATGTAAATGTCGTGGAACGGTGCTTTTCCGGTAAATTCAAGACCAGCCATAATCATGCGGCTCACCCAGAAGAAGATGATGTCATATGCCGTCACAAGTGCGCTTGTCGGATAGAAAGTCTCCAGGTCAGCAGTCTTTTCCGGCCAGCCCAGCGTTGAGAACGGCCAGAGCCAAGATGAGAACCAAGTGTCCAAAACATCGGGATCCTGCTGAAGTTTATCTGCCGCCGCCTTACATTTGGGACAGCATGTTGGGTCTGTGCGGCTCACAATTGTCTCGCCACAAGACTGACAGTACCACACCGGAATACGATGTCCCCACCACAACTGACGGCTGATACACCAGTCACGAATATTTTCCATCCAGTGCGCGTAGGTGTTTTCCCATTTGCGCGGGAAGAATTCAATCTCGCCGTCTTTCCATGCCTTCAACGCTTTGTCGGCGAGCGGGCGCATTTTTACAAACCACTGGAATGAAAGATACGGCTCCACCACGGTCTTACAGCGGTAACAGTGACCAACCGAGTGAGTCATCGGCTCCTCGCACTTGAACAAGCCCGCCTCAGTCAAATCTTCAATGACGAGTTTGCGCGCTTCCTCGCACTTTAAGCCGCGGTATTTTTCGGGCACATTCTCATTCAGCGTGCCGTCGGGATTCAGCAAATTGATGATTTCAAGATTGTGACGCTTACCCACTTCCCAGTCGTTCGGGTCGTGTGCGGGCGTAATCTTTACCATACCCGTTCCGAATTCCTTATCAACGTAACTGTCGGCAATAATCGGGATTTCTTTTCCAGTGAGCGGGAGTTTGAGCATTTTTCCCACGAGAGACTTGTAACGCTCATCATCGGGATTTACAGCGACAGCGGTATCACCAAAGAATGTTTCCGGGCGCGTCGTAGCCACTTCAATTTTTCCGCTTCCGTCAGCGTATTCGTAGAACAGATGATACATTGCGCCCTTTGTGTCGATGTGATCAACTTCATCGTCAGCCAATGCCGTGCCACAGCGCGGACACCAGTTCACAAGATACTGACCTTTGTAAATCAGTCCGCGTTCATAAAGCGTGACAAACACTTCGCGCACGGCTTTGCTCAAACCTTCGTCCATCGTAAAACGCTCACGTGACCAGTCCACGCTGTTACCAAGTTTTTTCTGCTGCTTTACGATAATTGAATGGTGGTCTTCTTTGACTTTCCAAGTGCGCTCCAAAAACTTTTCGCGTCCCAAGTCCTTGCGGCTCAAACCTTCTTTCTTAAGCTGACGCTCCACCACGTTCTGTGTCGCAATACCCGCATGGTCAGTACCAGGAACCCAAAGCGTATCGTCACCGCGCATACGATGATAGCGCACCACCACGTCCTGCAAAGTGTTGTTAAGCGCATGACCCATGTGCAGCACGCCCGTTACGTTCGGCGGCGGAATCACGACCGTATATTTGATGTTCGTATTTGTTTTCTGCGCGTGAACAGGAGATGCAGAGTCAGTATGCGGACGGAAGTAGCCCTTCTCTACCCACTCCGCGTAAATGCGGTCCTCAAAATCTTTCGGATTATATGCCTTTTCCAGTTCAATCGCCTTCATATTTTACTCCAGATGTCTTCTCAATAAATTAAGATGATTTTTCTATTATAATGAATTGAAATAATATATTCAATTTTTTTTACTTTTTTTCCATTTTTTTTGCAGTTTTTTGTTTTTTAAAGCCTATATATATTGTGCAGAGTTCATTAAAGAAAATATAGCTCTGCAAATAAAATGCAAGAGGTACGTTTATGGAAAGCGAAGACGAAAACAAAATCATCCCCTGGGAGGAAGTGCCTTTCTCCAACAAATTTATGTTCTACAAGGTGATGACCGACAATCCCGACCTGTGCAAAAGACTGATTGAAACCCTTCTGCACGTCGAGATTGACCACATAGAACGACCGACAGGGGAATACGCCATCACGCCTGCATTGAATGCTCATGGCATTAGACTGGACGTCTATATACGGGGAAGCGACACCGTATACGACCTTGAAATCCAAGTTGCCGATACAAAAAATCTGCCCAAACGAACCCGTTATTACCAAGGAATTATGGACGAAACCGAACTGAATGCAGGCACCGACTATTCATCTCTCAAGACAAACTACATCATGTTCTTGTGCCTGTTTGACCTGTTCGGAAAAGGACTTCCTCTCTACACATTCCAGAACCGATGTGATGAAGACACGAGCCTACTTCTTAATGACAGAACCTATAAAATGTTTTATAATATCACCGGCTGGGAGCAGGTGCTGGACGAGGAAGAACGCGCACTGTTCCAGTTCATCCTTGATGGACAAGTTCGTAGCAAACTCACCGAAGCCCTGAGCGACCATGTGCACAAAGCACAACTTTCGCCACAGGCAAGGCAGGCATACATGACATGGGAACAGGAACTCAAAGAAGAGGCTCAGCGCCGTGCTGAAAAAATAGCACCCATCATTGCAGAACGTTTGGCAAAAGACATGGCAAAAGACATGGCAAAAGACATGGCAAAAGACATGGCAAAAGACATGGCAAAAGACATGGCAAAAGACATGGCGGATAAAACTGCAAGACAAACTGTCATCGATACTGCCCGACGTATGCTGTCCTTTGGCGATGCGCCAGAAAAAGTAGCCGAGATCACGCAACTACCACTGGAAGAAATCAAGAGTCTCCAGTAGATCACGCGGAAGCAATTACGCCGCGCTCGTTGGTGAACATGATGAGGTCAAACGAATATGCGCCGTTTATGCGACGTTCTACGTGTTTGCGGGCGGCAGAAATGAGAGAGCGCGTCACCGTTTCGGTCAGATTGGATGCGTCCAAAACTGAAAGCGCGGCATCCACAGTGGCACAATCCATGATTTTTGCGCAGAGGTCTTTGTCTGCGCCACATAATGCCGCGTGAGCGCAGATTAATTCCATGCGGGCGTCTGCGACATGCGAATGGGTGTTCATGATGCCGCCGGCGAGTTTTACGAATTTACCCGCATGCCCCACAAAAATGACATGAGTAAAGCCATAGGCGGCGGCAAGGTCAATCGCGTTTCCGATAAAATTGGCGCAGCGGAGCACGGGAAGATTTTTCCATTCGGGATGGAGCGCGACAAAATCTTTGCCGTAGTTTCCGGGGGTGATTACCAGCGGGCGGTCTGTTTTGTCTTCGTATGAGGCGGCAATCACACGGATTTCAGTTTCAAGCGCATCTGTCAACGCTTGTTCGCTCATAGGTTCCACTACGCCGCTGGTTCCGATAACGGAGATGCCATCTTCTATGCCGAGCTGGGGATTGAAGGTCTGACGGGCAAGAGCCTCGCCTTGGGGAATATCAATGGTTATGCGCACGGTGCCAGAAAAACCGTAGCTTTCGCACACATCTTGTACGGCTGCGGTAATCATTTGGCGGGGCACATGGTTTATGGCGGCTTCGCCAATTTTTTGGTCAAGGCCTGCCTTGGTGACGCGCCCCACACCTTTTCCGCCGTCAATCATCACGCGAACGTCAGATGCATCGGCATTGTCTGAAGCCGTAGCAACAGCACCGCCCGCGGAAAGCCGTTCAGCAGGAACCAATTCTGCAGTAGCAAAAATTTGGCAGCCGTCGGTCACGTCGGGGTCATCGCCAGCATCTTTTTGCACGCCACAACGAAATCGTTTTCCGCCATTTGAAAAAGAGACTGGCGTTTCATCCGCAATCACGGCGGTTTTTACAAGCCAGCCTTTGGGCGTGCGGAGCGAGACTGTCTCTGGAACGGAGCCGAGCAACAATGCTTCCACGGCGGCACGGCTTGCGAGCGCGGCGCATGTACCTGTAGTAAATCCGCACCGCAGCCGTTTTGTCCCAGAGAGAATATATTGTTCATTGGCAAGGATTTCTTCAGCCATAAAAAATGGAGCGCACACGAGGTGCGCTGAAAAACAAGGACAGAAAACAACGTTTTCTGTCGAACTTCGGAACGACATGGAAGTCGTTCCGAATGTTCCTTACTTTGCGTCAATAACGACATTCTTTGGCTCAACACCAAGTGCTTTTGCAACATGCTGCACGTACAGCCAGCGGATTCCCGGATATTCGCCGAGACCTTTGATGTTGGTGGTCACTTTGAAGCCCGCTTTTTCAAACTGGTTCTTCCAGCTGTCGTCCTCGTCGCCTGCCATATCGTTGTTCGCATGGTCGCCAGCCACAAGCATGAGCGGTGAGAGCACCACTTTTTTGAACTTTGCGGCTTTTACGAGTTTAATCACATCTTCGCAAGTCGGGAACGCTTCAACGGTGCCAACAAAAATGTTGTTATAGCCTTCCAGTTTTGCCTGATAGTCAGTTGCGGCATACAAGAAATTGCTGAAATATTCGGTTCCGTGTCCCATGAGCACCAGAGCCTGTTTCTTTTCCAATTTGTTTCCGCGAGAAAGCGCACGGAGCACCACGGAGATGTCGTCTTTTGTCGCCATGAGCGGCTCGCCGTACAACACTTTGTCAAACTGCTTCTCATAGGGAGCGGCAAGTTCTTTCATCTCGTTGTATTCCAGACCGTACATCATGTGCGTGGGCTGGAGCAAAACTGTCTTGTAACCTTTTGCCTTTGCGTCTTCCAATGCTTCTGCAACAGAGAAAATTTTTGTTCCGTCGCGTTCCAAAAGCTTTTTGCGAATCATTGTACTTGTGTACGCTGATGTGACATATGCATCAGGATATGCCTGCTGCACTTCTTTTTCTACGGCAACGATTGTCGCCTGGCGTGACTCTTCATAAGACGTGCCAAAACTCACCAGAATAATTGCCGTCAAAGTAAGCAATGTGTTCATATTGAACCTCCTATATTTTAAAGGGGGAAGTCTCCCCCTCGGCTGCAACTTCGTTTCCGCCTACCCTCTCTACGGGGACACCCCGCAACGCCCCGAACAAAAAATTACATCCTGTAATTTTTTGTTCAACGAGAAACCTTCGTTTCTCGCTTGGTTTTTCAAGGCGCGTCCGTGCGCCTTCACTTTTTTACCGTTCAATACAACAGCCCGCTTAAGATTTCGTAACAATCTACCCACCGTTCGCCGGTCGGTTTAAAATGGAACAACTCACGGGGAAGGATGTAACATTTTTCGTTTTTTACGGCGCGCAAATCGTTCCATGCGGGGCTTGAGGCAAGTTTTTTCTCAAAGCCTGCGATTGCTTTTTCTTCGCTCGCGCCCATCGTCGTCACAAAAATGAATTCGGGGTCATCAGCGATGATTTTTTCAAGGCTCAAATCCTCGTTAAGCGAGCGGTCTGAGTCGGCAATATTGTGCGCGCCCAAATCTTTTAGGATTGCGCCGGTCATATTGTTCGTGCTGTTTTTTGCGCTCGCACCCGCGCTGAATGCACGGAGCAGAAGAATCTGATGTGGCGTTTTTTTCGCTTTTTTCTGCGCGGTTTTGATAATCTTCTCGCATTTTTTCTGCACTTCCGCACCATTTCTTCTATACAAATCAGTTTTTCCAGTGATGTCCGTACAGATTTTAAGCATGTTCAGATAGTCGGAAAATGTCTCCAGCTCAAAAAAGGCGCATGCAATTCCCGCGCTCTCAAACAGGGGAAGCAATTTTTTGTGACCGGAAATATTCGCGCTCATAATGACAAAATCCGCGCCATTTGCCAAAAGCAGTTCGCTTGACGGGTTCATCATTGTGCCCACGTTCTCTACGCCGCCTGATTTTTTGACTACGCCAGCGTCATGCGCAGAAAAAACATCGGTATGCCATTTTTTGTTCAGCTCAGCGGCTTGTTGTGCTTCAAGGGCGGGTGGCTCAATGAATGCATCGGCTGTGGCACAGGCAATTTTTCCGCCGGCAAGCGTCCAGACAGAAGCGAGACTTCCCTGCAATACGGCGACTTTTTGGGGAGATTCAACGGAAACGGTACGGTTCAGCGCGTCAGTAAATGCGACGGCAAAAAGTGATGATGAAACAAAAATACAAACAGACGCGACAAAGAGCGCGCGAAAAAAAAGAGTTCTCATAGCAAATCCATACATCGTGAATTTTTCTGTCGCAAAACCCGGCATTCTGACTTTACAGTGGCGGGACCGTGAGGTACTTTCAACCTGCTTCCCCGTTGCCTTTCGGCAGTCTTGCGTGTAAATAAAATAACAGATAAGGGGGAATTGTGCAACGCATTTTTCCCTTGCTTTTCGGACACAAAATGACTATCTTTAAATCATGATTTCGCACATTGTTTCTATTAAAGATAATCTGATTTTTCTTTCCACCTCGCTTTCTGAGGATGCGTTTGGGCGCACACAGTACATTCGGGAAATTGACGAGAATGGTTTTGTCGCGACGATTCCAGAAAAGGCGGCAGACACGAGCGACGTGACGTTTGAGCCATGGAAATTCACTGGCACGAAAACTGATGAGAACGGCATTGTCGCCTTTGCGGGCCCATCGCTCGGAGGCGGAAAAACTTTGTACGAGATTTTTGAGAACGGCACTCAATCCGACATGCATGCGGCGGCAAAGGCGGTCTTGTTTGCGCTCACGGCGGCACTGGAACAGAATGTCGCGCTGAACGATGTGGGCGCAGAAGGAATCATGCTGTTTGCGGAGACCCGCACGGAGAACGTTGCACAAGAGACAGACGAAAACAGAACAACGCCGTCGTACACACGGATTCTCTTTTTGCCCGCCAATTTATTTGACCGCTCGGCAAACAACACGCGCGAAAACTATGCGGACTACCAAGGATTTTTTATCCGCAAAGGACTTACCGGCACGGACGCATTGTTGTTCACGCGGGCAGTTATCGCTTATCGCGCGCTGTGCGGAACTCTCCCCTACCCTGAGCGCGACTTGTCCAAACGGCAGGCGGATATTTTTGACGCGCGCTTTGTGCCGAGCTATATGCAGATTAACGGACTCAATTCCGATTTGGCGAGCGCAATTGATTGCGGTCTCCAAGTGAGCGCGGAAGCAAAACCATTGCCCGGAGAGCGTCGCTTTGTGAGCGAAAAAGATGAGGAGCGGCGAAAAAAAATTCTGGCGACGGCAAAACGATTCTCACTCGACGTATTCGCACAAGAATTAACGAACAGCGATGATTCTGTGCCTGCCACGCGCACACCTGAGCTTTCCGAAGAAGAGTTTATCGCACGCCGAGAACGATTTTTGAAAAAACAAACCGCGACCGTAAAGCGCAGACGTTTTACCCGCAGAAACCACAGCAGATTAATTGTGGCGGGCATCGCCATAGTGCTCGCTGTCTGGGCAATCACCTCATTTCAGCGCGAAAACCAAAAACTTGCCACAAGCAAGGGACTTACCTCTTGGGAAACCACGCAGGAATTGTATGCGACGATTCACAAAAGCAGCGTCCCCCACCTTCAGGAAATCGCAAAAGGAAAGAACCTCAAAAACCTCAAACAGATTGTGAGCGGCTTTTACGTGACCAACCGCAGCCGATTTGCCATGAACCAGAATGAAGATACCGTGAGCACGGCAGAATGGCTGTTCTTCAAAAACAAGACGAAATACTGGCAGTTCGGACTGACCCAGCTGACCATCGACGGAAAGAGCGCAGATGTCTTCTATAAATATCCTACCCGCGCTGACAAGCCAGAAAAATTGACGGCGGAAGAAGGTGTCACGCTCAAACGCGGCGCGACTGTCCAGCACAAGGCGGAATATTTTCTTGTGAACAGCGACGGAGACGCGCGGCTCAGCATAAACCAAGTGCGCGACACCGTAACGCTCACTTGGAAAGGAAGCCGATGGATTGTGACGGATGTAAAGAGCAAAAACAAACAACAATTTGTATTCACCAAGGATTTTTCTGCGGACTACCAGGCCGCCCTTGACGCAACCGGCGGAGACGTTTCAAAAAGCGTCGCGCTCCTGCGGGAGAAATATGACTGGCTTCCTACCGATGAAGAAATCAACGCCGGAGAACTTGTGCTGCATAAGCGTCTGCGGTAGGGATTGTGCAGTTGGCGCAAGCTGCCGTCTTGATAAGCCGCACCTCCTGTGCGGTAGGGATTGGAGCAGCGGCGTAAGCCGTTCGGAAGCGTTAGCGGACGAATGGAGCGAAAGCGGAACTGCGCAAAGCCCGGCGACACGAATGTGGCGCACCGCCCTAATTATGACATATTTACAAAAAATGTCATATTGACAAAAACCATTTTTCGCTATACACTGTTGCTATCTTTTACAAATGTCGAGGTAATTTTTATGGCAGAATACAATCTGGAAAAACAGCACGCAAAAGGCAAACTGCATGCGATTGAACGTATCAACGCGCTGTGTGACAAAGGCAGTTTTATGGAAATCTATGCCAATGCGCGTCATCAGTGCACCAACTTTGGCATGGAAAAGAAAGAGATTCCGTATGACGGCGTTATCACTGGCTTTGGCACAATCAATGGAAAAAAAGTCGCCGTCTATGCGCAGGACTTTACCGTACAGGGCGGTTCATTGGGCAAAGTACACGGACAGAAAATCGCAGAGCTGATTGCAAAAGCAATTGAAATCAAATGCCCGGTTATCGGCGTAAACGATTCAGGCGGAGCGCGTATTCAGGAAGGCGTTGACGCATTGTGCGGTTATGGTGACATTTTCTATCAGAATGTGCGCGCTTCTGGCGTAATTCCGCAGATTTCAATTGTCGCAGGTCCGTGTGCAGGCGGTGCGGTGTATTCTCCGGGACTGACCGATTTTATCTTCACGGTAGACAAGATTTCACAGATGTACATCACAGGTCCCAAGGTCGTCAAACAGGTTATGTTCATGGACATTACTGACGAGGATTTGGGAGGCGCTGCAATTCACAGCCAGAAGTCAGGCGTGGCACATTATCGCTGTGACAACGAAAAAGACTGCTACGAAAAAGTGCGCAAACTTTTGGACTACATCCCGCATTTCTACGGCGAAGCGCAGACAGTCGAAAGCAAAATCAAATTTGACGCAAAGCATAAGGCAAAGCACATCAACACAAGTCTTCCGGAAGTGAGCACCAAGGGCTACGACATCCGTGAAGTGATTAACGACGTGACTGATGACGACAGCTTCTTTGAAGTGATGGCAGAATTCGCACAGAATGCGGTTGTCGGTTTTGCAAAGGTTGAAGGAAAGACGGTCGGCGTTGTGGCGAACAATCCGGGATTCCTTGGCGGTGTTTTGAACTGCGACGCTTCTGACAAAATCGCACGCCATGTTCGCTTCTGTGACTGCTACAATATTCCGCTTTTGAACTTTGTGGACGTTCCCGGCTTTATCCCCGGTCCGCAGGAAGAGCAGAAAGGCATTATCCGCCACGGCGCAAAAGTGCTCTACGCATACAGCGAAGCAAGCGTGCCGAAAGTGACGATTATCACACGCAAGGCATACGGTGGCGCATACATCGCAATGTGTTCAAAACATCTCGGCGCAGACTTTGTGTACGCATGGCCCAAGGCAGAAATCGCTGTTATGGGTGCAGAAGGCGCAATCGGCATTTTGTACTCAAAAGAAGCTGACCCCGCAGTAAAAGCACAGAAAGGTCAGGAATACCGCGAGACCTTTATGACCCCCACAATTGCCGCTCAGCGTGACTACATCAGCGCGGTCATCCAGCCGGAAGAGACAAGAGCACGTATCGTGCAGAGCCTTGCCCTCCTGGAGACAAAGACAAACAGCGACAAAGTGTGCCGCAAACACGGAAACATTCCGCTCTAAAAACTCGCGCTGTAATTTCAGCACAAACACCAAACACCGTCAGTTTCACTGACGGTGTTTTTATTTGACAAAACAATAAACCATGTTATAATAGTAGCATAACTTTGGAGAGTTAAACATTATGAAAAGTATTTTATCTTCGGTAGTGTGCGTTATAGTGGCACTAAGTCTTTTTTCCTGCAACAAAAACAACAACGAAAAGGTAATCACGCTTGTTATGGCAGAAGTAAATCCGCCCGAAACACTTGCAGGACGTGTTGACCAAGCTTTCAAGGAAAAAGTTGAGGAGCTTTCTGGCGGCAAAATCAAGATTGACTTGCAATGCTCCGGCATTTTGGGTGACAACGGTGCAATCAGAAAACTGATGGTGCAGCCGGACAGCTATATCGACATTTCTCGTCAGTCTACAGCAGGACTTGTGTCGCTCGGTTGCAAAGAATATGAACTTCTTTCCATTCCGTTCACTTTTAAAAATCGCGAGCATTTTTGGTCTTTTGCCACATCAGAAACAGCCCGTAAACTGCTCGACAATCCAAGAGAAAAAGGTCTCAACATTATCGGGCTCTACTATGGCGAAGAAGGATTCAGGCATTTATTCTCCACTAGAAAAGCTACTTCAATAAAGGACTTTGAAGGACTGACCATGCGCGTTACCAGCGACAAAACATTGCAGGCAATTGCGAAAAATCTCAAAATGAAAGAAAAAAAAGTTGATTTTTCAGAATTGTATGTCGCTCTGCAGACAGGTGAAGTTGACGTAGCAGACCAGCCGCTCGCAAATTATCTGGCAAATCATTTTGAAGAAGTCGCGCCGAACATCATTCTCGACGGACACCAGCTCGGCATCATGGAAACATTTATCACCACGGAAGCATGGGACTCTCTCTCAGAAAAACAGCAGCAGATTATCCGTGAAGCTGGTGCTTACGCAAGCGAATTCTGCCACAAGATTTCCCAGGAAGAAGAAGACAAAGTGCTTGAGCAAATCAAAGCGGCGGGCGTTTCCGTTGTACAAGTGGACAACATCGTTCCCTGGCAAAAAGCCTGCGCTGATTTTATCAAGGAAACCTCCGCAGAAAACATGGAGCTTTACAACGAGATTTTAAGTTACGCCAAGTAACAAAAATCAAATCAAAAAATCAGCCGTCAGCCTCACCAAGAAGAATCAGTATTCCATGCGCTAAAGCTGGAAGCACGACGGCAAGGGATTCTTTCACCGCTTTTGGCGAGCCTGGCAAATTGATGATAATCGTTCGCCCACGGATGACACTCACCGCGCGGCTGAGCATTGCGTGCGGCGTTATCTTCATGCTTTCAGCGCGGATTGCTTCTGCTATGCCGGGAGCATTTCGTTCTGCAACTTTGAGCGTGGCTTCCGGAGTGCAATCGCGGACAGAAAAACCGGTGCCGCCTGTCGTAAAAATGACAGCGGGCTTTTGTGTGTCGCAGATTCGGATGAGCGCGGCTGCAATATCCTCTTCTTCATCCGGGAGCAAAAGTGTTTCGGTAATCGTATAGCCCGCTTTGGTCAATTCTTCTGCGAGAACAGGTCCGCTTGCGTCTTCCCGCTCACCACGAAAAGAACGGTCGCTTACGGTAATGATGGCGGCGGTATATGCGCTCTGTTTTTTTCCTTGTTCGTCTGGCAAAACTTCAATCGTGTCGCCATTTTTTACGACGCCGCCTGAGAGGACTTTTGCGAACACACCTTCATGCGGCATGATGCACTCCCCCGCCCGCTTTGCAATCTCGCAGCCAGTATGACATTTTTTTCCGATTTGGGTCATTTCCAAAAGCACCGTGCCTGTTCTGAGCCGCGTGCCAATCGGAAGCAAGGTGAGAGGAATTCCCGAAACAAGCAGATTTTCGCCGAATACGCCGGGGGGTAACGGAATCTCGCCGTTTGTCTTTTGTCTGAACGCTTCGACACTTTCCGCAGAAAGCAGGCTCACCTGACGCTCGCTTCCTGCATGGGCATCATGTTCCAGTCCAAAATTTTCTATAATTCTGCAAGAGCCTTTGTCATTTTTGACGGTTCCTTTTTTTTCGCTGATACAAACTGCGACAATTTTTCCCATTTTATCCCCCTATCTGCGCCATCGTTCTGTTTTCGGAATCCACAATAACGCCTTGCCCGGTGAAGTTGTGCGAGACCGGCTTTTCCAAAATCGCATCCGTAATTATCTTGTTAATTTCCTCATCGTTTTTTCCGCTTCTCAGATGTGATTTTACATCAATTCCCTTCTTATGATGAAGACATAATTTCAAAAATCCGTCTGCCGTAAGCCGAATCCTGTTACATTCCGCGCAAAAACAATTCGACAAAGGCTGAATAAATCCCACGCGGTTTTTCAGAGCCGGAAACTGATAATACATCGCAGGAGAATCTTCACGTCCCAACGGCTCCGGCTCACCGAATTTTTCTGAAAGACGGGAAATCAATTTTTCCGACGTAATGCCACGATAGTTCACCGCCTCGCCAATCGGCATGAGCTCAATAATGCGGATATCTATGTTTTTTTCAGAAGCAAATGAGCACAAGGAAACGATGTCGTCATCATTATACCCTTTTACGGGCACAGCGTTCAGTTTGATTTTAAATCCTTCGGCAATTCCCGCATCAATTCCATGCAGAACATCAGCCAAATTTCCGCCGCCTGAAATACGCTCAAAATGCGCCGGGTTCAGCGTGTCCAAACTGATGTTCACTCCAAAAAGTCCCGCCTGCTTGAGTTCGTGTGCATATTCAGGAAGAAGGATGCCGTTTGTCGTAATATTCAGAGAATCTATGCCTGGAATGCCGGAAATCATTTTGACCAGTTTTGCGACATCTTTTCTGACCAATGGCTCACCGCCCGTCAAGCGCACTTTTTTTATGCCCGCGCCTGACATGATGCGGACAAGTCGTTCAATCTCTTCAAACGACAATATCTCTGAATGAGGAAATGCACAGATTCCGTTTTTTGGCATACAATACGCACAGCGCAAATTGCAGCGGTCAGTCACCGAGATTCTAAGATATGTTATGTTCCGCCCGATACCGTCAATCATGTTCGGAACTCCTGTACTGCCTGCTGACAAGATAATCCATCAAAAAAAGCACCACAAAAGAAAGCGCGAGAATCACCGCCGTCCAGATGTATGCAAGTCTTCGGTCTCCGCTTTGCATGGCAGTATAAACCGCAACGGACATAGTTCTGGTTCTGCCGGGAATATTTCCTGCAATCATAATTGTCGCGCCAAACTCACCAATTGCCCGCGCAAACGAAAGAATCACGGCGACTGCAAGCGCACGAAACGAAAGCGGCACATATACAGAGAAAAAAAGATTTATTCCGCTATAGCCTAAAAGCCGTGCCACATCAATTAAGTCCGGGTCAATCTGCTCAAACGCTGCCCGCGCCGTCCGATACACAATAGGAAAGGACACCACTGCCGCCGCAATCACCGCCCCACGAATCGTAAAAATCACATTCAGTTTAAGCGCGTCAAGAATTCGCCCCAGCAGAGTATTGCGCCCGAACAGTATCAAAAGAAAAAATCCTACGACAGTAGGCGGCAGCACAAGCGGAAGAGAAAGCAAAATGTCCAAAAACCGACGCAGTTTTTTCAAAGACGTGATAAGTTTTGCCACGGGAACAGCAATCACTGTAGTAAGTGCTGTTGAAGCAAGGGAAACCGCGCATGAAATCCACAGGGGAGACAAATCCATATTCCGCCTTAGTTTGCCTGAGCAAATCCGTATGTCTTAAAAATCTGCATTGCTTTTTCAGAGCGAAGGAACTGAAGAAAATCTTTTGCTTCAGCGGAAAACTCGCCATTTTTTACGACTGCCGCAGGATACACCACTTTGCGGAGCGAGCCTTCCGGTGCCGTTGCGACTATGCTGACTTTTTTTGAGCTGAACGCATCGGTCTGGTAGACGATTCCGCAATCAACAGCACCTTCTTCAACCCATGTAAGTACAGTCCGCACATCCATGCCGTAATTTGCCTTTGCTTTGACAGAATCCGAGATGCCGAGAAAATCAAACACTTCCATCGCATATCTTCCCGCAGGAACGCTTTTTGGCTCACCAATTCCAATCATCGAAACCTTGTCCGTTGCCGTATCCTCAAATGAGGCGATGTTTTTGTTATTCTGATTTTTGGGCACGACAAGCACCAGTTTGTTTTCAAGCAAATTTACAATCGTGTCCTCATAAACCAAACCTTTTGATTTGAGCGCATTCATCTGTTTTACATCAGCTGAAAAAAACACATCGGCTTTTACGCCCTCTTCAATTTGAGCCTGCAATGCACCAGAACCGCCAAACGAAAACAATAAATCAATATTCTTATGTTCCGCTTCATACTCAGTCTTCAATTCAGAACACACATCTGTAAGAGATGCCGCCGCCAGAATAATCAGTTCAGTCTTTTTATTAGAAGGGAGTTTTTGTTTATTACAACCAGTAAAAAACACCGTAAGCACAGTGAGGAAAAGAAATGCTCTGTTGATTTTTTTCATACGATTTCCTTCAAAACACTATAAAACAAATTTTGTTTTTTTTAAACCCGTGGTATAATTGTTTTTATGCGTAAACTTACAAAAAAGGGAAACATGGATTCCCGAATGAGCGTTGTTCTCAACAAATTTAAAACAAGAATCACATCTTATCCGCCGGGAATGTGTCCGCTTGTTCTCTATCGCTCTCTTCTGCAACTGTCAATGAACCAGAGCTGCGGAAAATGCGTTCCTTGCCGCGATGGTCTTGTGGAAGTAGAGAGACTGCTTCATTTGATTCTAAAAGGAGAAGCTTCGCCTGACACGTTAAGCAGAATGAAAGACCTCTGCAAAATGATTGCGCAAACAGCAGACTGTGCGGTAGGTGTCGTTTCGGCAAACATGATTTTGGACAGCATGGAAGAATTTGCCGACGAATACAACAGCCATATTTCTTCACAACGCTGCGCAGAAAACAAAGTTCAGACCGTTCCATGTATCACGCTCTGCCCCGCGCATGTAAATGTTCCGGGATATATCGCGCTCATAAACGAAGGTCGTTACGCAGATGTCATCAATCTTATCCGCGACAGAAATCCGTTTCCCACCGCATGTGCGATGGTCTGTGAGCATCCGTGCGAAAACAAATGTCGCCGCCAGATTATTGACGAGCCGATAAATATCCGCGGACTCAAAAAATTTGCCGTTGACCAAGTAAATGCGCGCGAAGTTCAGCCGCCAAAAGCAAATGTAAAGACCGGAAAGAAAATTGCAATTGTTGGTGGCGGTCCTTCAGGTCTTACTTGCGCCTACTATCTTGCGCTGATGGGACACAAAGCGGTCGTTTTTGAAGAGCATGAAAAACTCGGCGGTATGTTGCGCTACGGAATTCCCGAATATCGTCTTCCAAAAGCAAAACTTGATGATGACATTGAAATTCTCATTAAAGCCGGAGACATTGAAGTAAAATACGGCACAAAGGTCGGACGTGACATTCAGTTCGCAGACCTCAAAAAAGACTATGATGCCGTTTACCTTGGAATTGGCGCGCAAATTGGAAACCGTATGCCAGTTGAAAACGCAGACTGCCCGAATGTCATTCCAGCCGCAGACTTTTTACAGCGCATCGCAAAAGGCGAGAAGATAGATTTGACAGGCAAAAAAGTCGCGCTGATTGGAGGAGGAAATGTGGCGATGGATGCGGCTCGAACAGCAGCACGTCTTAATGCCGCCACAATCCATGTGTTCACTCGAAAACGTGATGATATGACAGCCCTCGCAAGCGAAGTTCAATGCGCCATGCAGGAAGGCGTGCGTTTCCGTACATTGCTGAGTTTTCTGAACATTGAGGCAAATGAGGAGACCGGACTGGTACAGGCATTGTGGCTTCAGCCAGAAATTGTCGGTCCTTACGATAAAGACGGAATGATGACGACCGAACATTCAAGCGCATATCCGTACCGTTTTAAGTGCGATTTGCTGATTCTTGGCGTTGGTCAGCGGAGCGATGTCTCTCCATTTGAGAGTGCAGGCGTTCCCGTTGAGCGCGGAAGAATTCTTGCGGACGAAACCTGTCAGGTTCAGAACATGGAAGGCGTTTTTTCTGGCGGAGACTGCGTGACTGGTCCTTCAACCGCTATAAATGCGATTGCCGCAGGTCAAGTAGCCGCTTACAACATCGATGAGTATCTTGGCTATCATCACAAAGTAGAATGCACGGTAAAAATTCCGAGCGCAATTCCAAAAAGCTATGCGCCTACAGGCAGAGCCGAGATTGAGGAACGGGATCCGTTTGAGCGTGTCTGCGACTTTAAGCACGTTGAGATTCCAATGACCGAAGAAGAAGGAAAGCGCGAGGCAGGAAGATGCTTACGCTGTGACCATTTTGGTTGCGGCTCAATGGTAGGAGGAAGAGGCGAATGATTTCTTGCACAATCAATGATAAAGCTATATCTGTTGAAGAAAACACGACGATTCTCGAAGCGGCAAAACAAAACGGAATTGACATTCCTACCCTCTGCTATCTTAAAGGTGTAAATGAAATAGGCTCCTGCCGTCTCTGCATGGTAGAAATGGAAGGACTTGATTATCTGATAGCGGCGTGCAAAACTCCCGTTACCGAGGGAGCCGTTATCCATACGGAATCCGCAAAACTCACCATTTACCGCAAGGAAATGCTCAAATTCCTCCTCGCAAACCACGTCGTTGACTGCATGAACTGTCCTGAAAACGGCGTGTGCCGGCTGCAAGTTTTGTGCAACCACTACAATGTGCGCAAATCAGATTACGGCGGATCAAGAATCAAGCTCGCGAACAGACTGCCTGTTCAGACATCCAACCCGTATATCACGTATGACCCAAAAAAGTGCATTCACTGTCAGCGGTGCATAAGCGTCTGCAACAAATTGACGGGAAATCATACGCTCAAAAGCGGACGGACAGGAGTGTTCCATTTGTTGAACGCGCCATTTGGACTTGACTGGAAAGAGACCAGCTGCGAATCCTGCGGAAACTGCGCGTCATACTGTCCGACAGGCGCACTCACAATGAAACGCCAGCAACAGTACCGCGAATGGGAAGTAAAAAAGGTACTCACAACTTGTCCGCATTGTGCGACCGGCTGCCAGTTCAATCTTGTCGTCAAAGACAATCAAATCGTGAATGTTGAGGCGGCTGATGGTCCTTCAAACCATGGTCTTTTGTGCGTGAAGGGAAAATCGGGCAGCTTTGATTTTGTGCATTCACCAGACAGACTGAAAAATCCACTCATCAAAAATAAAGAGACCGGAAAATTTGAAGAAGTCAGCTGGGAAAAAGCCATTTCCTACACTGCCGAACGCTTTATGGAGCTCAAGAAAAAATACGGCGGCGACTCGCTTGCGGGATTTGCCTGCTCACGCTCCGCAAACGAAGACATTTACATGGTGCAGAAAATGGTGCGCACCTGCTTCGGCACAAACAACACCGATAACTGCGCCCGCGTCTGCCATTCGGCAACAGTTGCAGGACTCGCAAAAACCCTCGGCTCCGGCGCGATGACCAACCCGATTTACGACATCACCCACGATGTTGACTGCATCATGCTCGTCGGCTCAAACCCCGAAGAAGCGCATCCTGTCGTGGGAATGCAGATTCGTCAGGCGGTCGAAAAAGGCACACGGCTGATTGTCGTAGACCCGCGAAGTATCGGACTAGCATCAAAAGCAGATATCCATCTCAAACTGCGTCCGGGCACAAACGTCGCTTTTGCAAACGGAATGATGCATGTAATAATAGAAGAAAACCTCGTTGATTCAGAATACATCGCAAACTTCACCGAAGGCTTTGAAGAAATCAAAAATCTCGTAAAAGATTACACTCCTGAAAAAGTCGGTGAAATCTGTCACATCGACCCGGACAAACTCCGCGAGGCAGCCCGAATGTATGCCACGGCAAAAAAAGCCCCGATTATCTACTGTCTCGGTGTTACGGAGCATTCCAGCGGCACGGAAGGCGTTATGAGCATGTCAAACATGGCCCTTCTCTGCGGAAAACTGGGACGAAGCGGTTGCGGCGTAAATCCGTTGCGCGGGCAAAACAATGTTCAAGGTGCCTGCGATATGGGCGCATTACCAACTGACTTCCCCGGTTATCAGAAAGTTGACAATGACAACGTGCGCAAAAAGTTTGAGAAAGCATGGGGAGTGCCGCTCAGCGGAAAACCGGGCTTAAAGGCAACCGATGTTTTTCCTGCCGCAATCAAAGGCGACATAAAAGGATTGTACATTTGCGGTGAAGACCCGGTCGTCTCAGACCCCGACACCACACATATCATCAAAGCACTCGAAAATCTTGAATTCTTTGTGGTACAGGATTTGTTCATGACAAAAACGGCGGAATATGCCGATGTGATTCTTCCTGCCATAAGCTACACTGAAAAAGAAGGCACGTTCACAAACACAGAGCGTCGTGTTCAGCGCATCCGCAAAGCCGTGACCATTCCCGGAAACATGCGGCCTGACACAGATATTCTCATCGACCTGATGAACGCGATGGGCTACAAACAGCCGTACCTGACACCATCTCAGATTATGGACGAAATTGCGGAACTTACGCCGAGCATGAAGGGCATTTCTTTTGAACGCCTCGATTCTGGGGAAAGCCTGCAATGGCCGTGTCCTGACAAAACGCATCCCGGCACCCCGATTATGCATGCAGGAAAACCAGTCCGCGGAAAAGCCCTGCTCTACCCGGCCGCATACAAACCGAGCACAGAGCTTCCCGATGAAGAATATCCGTTCTTCCTTACAACCGGACGCATTCTTTATCACTACAATGCCGCCGCCATGACAAGCCGCTCTCCCGGACTGAATGAGATTGCAAGCGAAGGTTTTATTGAAGTGAACTACAAGGATGCCGAAAAACTGGGCTTTGAAAACGGCGAAAAAATCAAGGTTTCAAGCAGACGAGGCTCTATCACAGCGATTGCGCGAGTGGGAAGAAAATGCTCTGAGGGCGAAACATGGATGCCGTTCCACTTCCCGGATTCTCCGGTAAATATTCTGACAAATGCCTCACTGGATGACTTTGCGCGAATCCCGGAATATAAAGTCTGTGCGGTTCGCATGGAGAAGATTCAGTAATGGAAATTGAAGAAGCCGTCTCTCTCTTAAAAGAAAGCATCACGCCAATTTCTGGCTCAGAAGACATTCCGCTTACCGATGCTTTCGGGCGGCTTCTTTTTGAAGACATTTCTGCGCCCATAGCCGTACCGCCCTTTCCTAAATCGGCAATGGACGGATATGCTGTGCGCGCAGAAGATACGTCTTTTGCAAGCAAAGAAAACCCAGCCGTGCTTTCCGTAACAGGAGAACTTTTTGCCGGTGACTGGAAAGAAATTCCATGTAAAAAAAATACAGCTGTCCGCGTGATGACCGGCTCCCCAGTGCCAGCAGGCTTTGATGCCGTTGTCATGCAGGAAGACACTGATTACGGCGAAGAGAAAGTCCGTGTGTACAAAGCCGTCCGGCCTTTTCAGAACTACTGCAAAGAAGGCGAAGACATCCAAAAAGGAAGCATTGTCCTTTCCAAAGGAAAAAAACTTTCGCGCACGGAAATCGGACTTCTTTCAAGCCTCGGTTTTTCTTCCGTAAAAGTGCGCGCTCAAGCCCGCATTTCTGTTTTGTGCACCGGAAGTGAACTTGTGCCGCCCAGCGAAAAATTGGGTGACGGAAAAATCTATTCCAGCATTGGAAGTATGCTCAGCTGTTCCATAAAGAATGCAGGTCTTTCTGTTTCAGAAGAAAAACTTATTTCCGACGATGAAGAAAAAATCCGCGCCGCACTGGAACATGCGCTTGAAATTTCTGACATGATAATCACCACAGGCGGCATTTCAGTCGGAAAAAAAGACCTGCTCCCCAACGTCCTGAACCACTTGGGCGCAAAAACACTTTTTTCCCACGTAAACATTCAGCCGGGAACGCCCACAACCGCCTGTATTCTAAAAGACAAAGTAATTTTATGCCTTTCAGGAAACCCTTATGCGGCTCTGGCTAACTTTGACATGTATTTTTACCACGCCGCCGCCGTTCTCATGCAGTCAGATTCATTTGTGCCGCAAAAAACGCAGGCGGTTCTATGCAGCGACTACGCCAAAGTGAACAAACTCCGTCGGCTTGTCCGTGCACGCCTCCAAGGAAAAAATGTTTTTCTTCCGGTGCAAAATCACGCTTCATCTGTCATCAGCAATCTGATTGACTGCAATTGCTACATCGATGTTCCCGCGATGACGCAGATTTCCAAGGGCGATACCGTCACCGTTTTTATGATGGGAGTCTAGCGAATGGAAAAAAAATTGACAGAACTTTCAGTAGTCCTGCTTGCAGGCGGAAACAATTCACGCATGGGTCAAAACAAACCGCTTCTTTCTTACGACGGAAAAACATTCCTTGAACGGCTTGTGACAGTTTTTTCCAGTTACGATGAAATCATTTTGAGCGCAAAAACTGAAAGTCAATGCGAAGAATATCGTTCAGCCCTAAAAACAAACGACGCACCAGCAAAAATCAAATTCATCTCTGACAAAAATCAAGACAAAGGTCCTCTGGAAGGAATACGAAGAGCTCTCACCGAAAGCAAAAACGAATTTGCCTTTATCTGCGCATCCGACATGCCCTTCGCCACAAACGCAATTCCAGAATACCTCACCGAATTTTTCTGCTCCGATTACGACTGCTATGTGCCGACCATCTGCGGACGGGCGGAACCACTTTGCGCAGTCTATAAAAAATCAGTGCTTCCTGTCATAGAAAAACAGATGCAAGACAACGAACTCAAAATCTCCCGTCTGTTTGAGAAAGTTCCGGTAAAATTCATCCCGGTTGAAAAATCATGCCTCGATAAAAAACTCTTTCTGAACGTAAACACGCCCGAAGAATATGCAAACTTGAGAAAGCCTTTTGTCTTTTGTGTAAGCGGAATCAAAAACAGCGGAAAAACACGCATGGTTCTTCTTTTAATTTCAGAGCTAAAAAAACGCGGCTTTACCTGTGCGGTCATCAAGCATGACGGTCACAACTGTTTTTCCGATGCGCCGGGCACAGACACATTCCGTTTTTCCGAGCAGGGCGCATCAGCCACAGCAATTTTTTCTGAAAGCCGTTTTATGCTCTCCGCCAGCGAATCTCAGACGGCGGAAGACTTAATCGCAAAAATCAAATCTCTTTCCTCTCCAGCTGACTTTATCATAATTGAAGGGTTGAAAGATTCACCTTATCCGAAAGTTGAAGTGCTGCGAAAAAATGTGAGCGAAACATCGGTCTGCAAAAGCGAAACTCTCATCTGCCGTGCAAGCAACTTTTGCTTTTCAGAAAGCGACGGCATTCCGCAATATGACACTGACGACGCGACTGGCATCGCAGACTGCATAGAAAACTATTTTGAGGTGCGCCCATGAACATTTCCGCACAGAGCATCCGCAGAGTCTATCCAAACAACAGCGAAGAACAGAAGGAATTTCTTTTCTTAAACGAGCACCGTCTTCTTATAAGAGTGAACGGCAAAAACTGGTCTTCTCTTGTGTGCACCGAAACGAACCTCATGGAACTTGTCGCCGGCCATTTGCTTTCTTCCGGGCTTATTGAAAAAAAAGACGACATTCTTGAAATCCATTTCTGCGAGACAAAACAAAAAGCAGATGTCTCCCTGCGTGATGAAATCCTCTGGGAAGAAAAAGAAAAAAATACCGCTTCCTGCTGCCCCAAGAACGAGCACTTTTTTGAAAGCCAAGACACCGTTCCGCTGGAAAAACTTCCCGACATTCCATGCAAAAGCGAATGGATTTTCTCGCTTGCAGACAGTTTTGCAAAAGAAAGCGCGCTCCACAAATACACGGCAGGAACCCACAGCTGCATTCTCGCAAAAGGAGGAAAACCAGTTTTCAGCGCAGAAGACATCGGCCGCCACACCGCGCTGGACAAGGCTCTGGGCTACATGCTTTTAAATGACATGCCGCCACAACAAGTCATGCTTTTTACTTCCGGGCGAGTTCCTGTTGATATGGTTGAAAAAGTAATCCGCGCAAAAGTCGGCATTCTAGTCTCAAAATCAGTTCCGACAACAGAATCTATTGCGCTCGCAAAACAATACGGACTAAAGCTCTTTTTCCGTGCCTGGTCAGACAGCTACGACGCGATATAATGTCCGCTTTTTCCGCCAGATTTTTCTTTAAGGGCTATATTTGTAATCTTCATTCCTTTGTCGATTGCCTTGCACATATCATAAACGGTGAGCAACGCCACGCTCACGCCGGTCAGAGCCTCCATTTCAGCTCCAGTTTTCCCGGAGAGAGAGACTTTGCACACGCATCTGATGACAGACTCTTCTGCAATCGGCTCAAAATCAATTGTTACGCTTGAAAGCAAAAGCGTGTGGCAGAGCGGAATCAGTTCCGGCGTTTTCTTTGCCGCCATGATGCCCGCAATCCGTGCCGTACCAAGCACATCGCCTTTAGGAGCGGTCATTGAACAGATGGCATCAAACGCCTCTTTTTTCATGTGGATTTCACCAGAAGCACAGGCAAAGCGTTCTGTAACAGCCTTTTGCGAAATATCCACCATCACCGCTTCACCGCGCTCATTTACATGGGTCAGTTTTTCCATAACCATCTCCTATTTTCCAAATCCACAATGCGGGAACGTACAGTTTTTGCAACCAAGACACAAACCACCCTCACCGAGCACAGAAATATCCTGCCCCGTAAGTTTCTCGTCAGCAAGAACGCGCGGAAGGAGAAGGTCAAACACAGTTCTCTTCGCATACATCACGCAGCCCGGCAATCCCAAAACAGGAATCGTGCGCCCCTCCCGCTCCAAATATGACACAAGCATCATTGCACCAGGAAGCACAGGCGCACCGTACGTGACGATTTGTGCCCCAGAGTCCTTTATTGCGCCGGGAGTCTGATCGTCGGGGTCAACGCTCATGCCGCCGGTAACAAGAATCAGCTCTGCCCCGTTTGCGGCAAATTCCAAAATCGCATCTGTTATGCCTTTTTTGTCATCAGGAAGAATCTTTTGCGCAATCACTTCAGAGCCGTATTCAGCAAGTTTTGCCTTGAGCACAGGACCGAACGCATCTTTTATGAGCCCCTTGTACACTTCGCTTCCCGTCGTGATGACAGCAGTCTTTTTTGACTGAATCGGGAGAATCTCAAGCAGAGGCGCATCACCCGCAGTCTTCTTTGCGCGGTTCATCTTTTCTTCTTCAATGACAAGCGGAATGATTCTCGTGGCAGCAAGCGCGTCTCCTTTTTTTACGGGGAAATTGCCGTGAACAGTCGCAATCATCATCTCACCGAGCGCATTGACTGCATTCAGTTTTTCCGTGTTGATTTTTAATAGTCCGTCTGTCCCCGCGCTTATCGAGATTTTTCCTTCAGACGGCTGGGAACACACAAAGCCTTCGTTTTTTCCGATGCAGATTTCTTTTAAAACCTCAGCCGCCTCATCTTCATGCAGAATTCCCTCTTTCTTTTCCCACACAAAAAGATTTTCTTTTCCCACCGAAAGAAGCACGGGAATATCCTGCTCGGTAACGATGTGTCCTTTCTTAAAAACAGGTCCTTTTTTTTCGCCCGGAATAATCTGCGTGATGTCGTGGCACAAAACATGCCCCACCGCTTCTGTCGTCTTAATCTGTTTCATCGGTTATCCCCCGAAATCATTCCTGCATAAAAAAACACCGCACGTAACATGCGGTGTCTGAATAAGTCGGGTAGACTGGATTTGAACCAGCGACCCCTACGTCCCGAACGTAGTGCGCTACCAGCTGCGCTACTACCCGATAGAAAAAAATACCCGCTCGTCTGTGAGCGGGCTAAAGACGGGAGCGAAGGGGCTCGAACCCTCGATCTCCGGCGTGACAGGCCAGCGCGATAACCAGCTTCGCTACGCCCCCGTGTTGTTCCTTACTATAACAAAAAGAATCGGTTAGTGTCAAGCAGTCTGACGCAAAAAAGTGATTATTTTTTACAGAATTGTACAATCAGTGTTTTGCTACATTGACAGTGCAAGGCTACCATGATAAAATATTTTCTACTATAATCTACAAAAAAATAAAAAGGATGTTTTAGTATGAAAAGAACGTTGCTTTATGTCGGCTCTGTTTTTATCTTAATTCTCTCTGCGGTCACTTTCATTTTTGTTCCCGCTATGCTCCAGGGTACTCCAAAAGGTCTGGTATTCGGAAAGTATAACGGCAAAAAAATCGAACTGGCACAGGGAACTGAATACGCTACTTCTGTGGCAAATTTCAGCGACTTGTACAAGAATCAGGGGCAAAGTCTCAATGACTCAGCTTACTACTATATTTACAACTACGCGTTCAATGCAACAGCCTCATATCTTGCTGGAAAAGAAGCTGTTCAGGCATCAGGATACGAACCAAGCTCCACAACATTGTCACGTGCGCTGCTCCCCTACTTCTCTGATGAAAACGGAAACTTTTCCGCAAAACTCTACAATACAACTTCTGAAGCATCACGCAACTCACTCAAAAAAGACTTGTCAGACAATCTGGTCTGGACACGCTACTATGAAGATACATTCGGCTCTGACGCGCTCGCTACCGACGGTTACTACATGGGTCTGACTTGCTTGCAGAACTATGTCAATTACGTCCGCCAGCTTCAGTTTGGAGGAGCAAAAACATTGGGCGGCACACCGTTCTTTGGTTTGAAATCTTCAGATGCTGAGACAGAATTCCTTGCGACACTTGGAACGACAAAGCGTTCATTTGATATGGTGGCATGGGATAAATCAACTTACCCCGACCAGGAAGTCATCATGTACGGTGTTGACCACTACGAATTGTTCAACAAGCATGATATTTCAGTTATTTCAGTCGATGACAAAGCCCAGGCAGAAAAACTGCTCGGTCAGATTAACAATAACGAAGTCACCTTTGAAGATGCGGTCAAAGAATTCTCTAAGAAATATTATTCTGGCGATGACGGCAAACTGACTTCAAACTACGAATATCAGATTAAAGAAATCATTCCGAGTGAAGATGATTTCAACAGCATTATCGCGCTGGAAAAAGATGCGGTGAGCGGAGTTATCCAGACTGCAAACAACAGCTACTCAATTTTCCGTCGCAACGAAAAACGTGGCTTGAATCATCTGAACGTCGAGGAAAATATCGACATCGTAAGAAATTATCTGAACACTCACGAAGCAGGCATTGCTGAAGAGTATTACACAAAGGTCGCAAAAGACTTTGCCGCAAGCGCAGTCGCAAGTGGTTTTGACAAAGCATGTCGCGATGCAAAAGTGACAAAGGTTGCCGTTCCTGCTTTCACGCTGAACTACGGCGGAAATGCAATGACTGGTGATATCCCTGCCGATGTAAAAGAATTGCAGGGCGCAAACCGCAACGAAAACTTCCTCGAAAAAGCATTCGCACTTAAAAACGGGGAAGTTTCAGAGCCAATCGTTCTCGGAAACAATGTTCTGGTGCTCAAACTCACTGGAGAACAGAAAGAACCTGTTACCGACGACGGAAAGAAAGCAGTTGCTAAAAACATTGATGATTTCGATGCTTCAACCGCACAGTCAACATTGCTCGCAAGCGCAAAAGTTGAGAACAATGTGCAGCAGGTATTCTTTAACGAAATCTTGTCAAACAAAAACAACTAATCGGAGCCCTGTTTGCCTGAATTAGTGACAAAGCCCTGTCTGGTTCAAACTAGTCAGGGCTTTTCTGTTTCTTACAATGGAAGATTTCTCTATTCAAAATACGCGCCTGCAAAAGCGATTACGCAGACCGTGGCAAATCTTTCTATTCTTCCAGGCACGTTGATTCTGTGCGCGTCCCCCTGCCTTTGGTACGGACTGAACGAATTGCTTGCAAAATTCCCCGAAAATTGTTTCGTTCTGGGACTTGAAGCAGATGCAGAATTGCACGCGCTCGCAAAAAGGGAATTTGACCAGAGATGGCCGTCCACAAACGCGGATAATTTTGAGATGCCAGTTGCTTTGCTTGAAACAGACGAGCTTTTGGACATTGTTGAAATTATTTCTGCAGGGAAAACAAAGCATGGCGTGAGCCTTCCGCCAATTTATCAATTCCGCCGGGCACTGTTGCTTGAGATGAGCGGTGGTTTTGCGTTCCATGCGGACTTTTACAGACAAATTGATTCCGCCGCAGAAAACGCAATCGCATCGTTTTGGAAAAACCGCCTCACGCTCACCAAACTAGGGCGGCTTTTTTCACGTAATTTGTTTCACAATCTCGCGCGACTTCCCCACTCTACGCCGCTCTCATCGTTTCGCAAAAAAATTGACCGCCCGATTGTCATCTTTGGCGCAGGAGAAAGCGCGGGTCACACTATAAAATCAATTCCGCAAAAGGCTTGGAAGAATTTTTTTGTGCTCGCCGTAGATGCCGCCCTCCCCGTACTCAAAGCAAGCGACATTGAGCCAGACGCAATTGTCGCCGTAGAAAGCCAGCTCGCCATTGAAAAAGCATACATCGGCTGCACAAATGCTGTCACACCTGTGAACAACAACCAGGCAGCAACGTCCAGTAAAAAAACAATCATGTTCGCCGACATTTCATCACGCGCACAAGTAACAGCGCATGTCGGCGCACCCGATGTCGGTACAGTCAGTTATTTTGCATCCGACTTTTCCGACACAAATTTTCTAAAAGACTTACAGACAAACGGCTTACTTCCACCACCAATCCCCGCGCTCGGTTCAGTCGGATTGACGGCAACATATCTCGCTTTACAGCTGCGCGCTGCCACCGACATTCCCGTATACGTGACCGGACTTGACTTTTCATTCAGTCTCGGCGCAACCCACACTCGCGGCGCACCAGCTCATATCGCACGCCTAAGCAAAACAAACCGCCTCATGCCGCTCGCAAATTACGACGCCGCATTCCGTCCGGGCGCAACATGCGTGCAGGGAAAAAACGGCGCCGTCTACACTGACCAAGCTCTGAGCGGGTATGCGGGACAGTTTGCGGGATTTTTCCACGGCGCGAAGAACTTGTTTGACATCGGGAAAAGCGGATTACCGCTGGGGATTCCTATCGCAGGATTAAACACGGATGCACACAAATGCCCCTGCGCAGATGATGCTTGTGCGGAAAAAATTGATGAATGCTTAGAGGAGAAAGTTGCGGGCTTTTTTGCGCAGGAAGAATCTGCGCTGGAACGGCTTAAAGAACTGCTGATGTACGGCGATGAAGTGCGTTCAGAAAAAATGTCGGTTCAAGAAGAAATCACCGCAATTTTAGCACGGCGCGAATATCTGTACCTTCACTTTCCCGACGGCTACCTTTGCCGCCCCACCGACATCGATTTCCTAAAACGTGTCCGCAGCGAGATTGATTTTTTCTTGAAGGATATAAGACAGTTGTAATTCAAAAAAACGCACAAGATGGATTTGATGCATAAGGATACAGTTTATAAAATCTTCTATTACATAAATCCGTATGCATCCTAAAAATCCCTTGCATCCTTATGAATAGCCCCTAGTCCTCTTTCTCCTTCAACACGGCGAGGAATGCGCTCTGAGGCAATTCTACGTTGCCAACCATCTTCATGCGCTTTTTGCCTTCTTTCTGTTTTTCAAGCAGTTTGCGTTTTCGCGTGATGTCGCCGCCGTAACATTTGGCAAGAACGTCTTTGCGCACAGGGTTTACGGTTTCGCGCGCGATAATCTGGCTACCGATTGCGCCTTGAATGGCAATCTTAAACTGCTGGCGTGCAATCTCGTCCTTTAAGCGTTCGCAGACTTTTCGTGCGCGTGCGGTCGCCTCTGGTTTGTATGCCAAAAGGCTCAGCGCATCCACACCTTTGCCGTTAATCAAGATATCCACTTTGACCAAATCGGTCGCGCGGTAGTCAATCACTTCGTAGTCAAATGACGCATAGCCACGGCTGTAGCTTTTGAGGCGGTCGTAAAAATCAAACAGAACTTCTGCAAGCGGCATTTCATAGGTAAGTTCAACACGCTTTTCGTCCAAGTATTGCATATTCTTCTGCTCGCCGCGCTTTTCCACACAAAGTGACACAATCGGTCCGATGTATTCCGCTGGCGTAATAATTGATGCGCGGATGTACGGCTCCTCAGCAAGCGCAATGCGTCCTTCAGGAAATTCCGTCGGGTTATCAATGGTCATCTCTTCGCCGTTGGTCAGTTTGATTTTATAGCGGACGCTCGGAGCCGTAAAAATAACCGCCTGGTCGTAGTCGCGTTCAAGGCGTTCCTCAATGATTTCCAAATGAAGCAATCCCAAAAATCCGCAGCGGAAACCGTTTCCAAGCGCGACTGAATTATCCTTTTCAAAAACAAGGCTCGCATCGTTCAGCTTAAGTTTTTCCATGCTGTCTTTGAGTTCTTCGTAGTCATTTGAGTCAATCGGATAAATTGAGCTGAACACGACGGGCTTCACTTCCTTAAAACCAGAAAGTGGCTCGTCGGCGGGATTTTCGGCAAGCGTCACCGTATCGCCCACGCGCACGTCGCTCACTGTCTTTGCGCCAGAAATAATGTAGCCTACATCGCCCGCTTCAAGCGCAGAAACTTCCTCATATTTAATTTTAAAGATACCCGCCTGCTCCACTTTGTATTCGGTGCCTGAGTGCATAAAGCGAATCGTATCGCCTTTTTTAATGCGACCGTTCATAATGCGGATGTGGATGATAACGCCACGATACTCATCGTAATGGCGGTCAAAAATCAATGCCTGTGTCTTTCCGTCGGGGTCACCAGTCGGCGCAGGGAATTTTGTGACAATTGCTTCCATTAAATCGTCAATTCCTTCACCTGTCTTTGCGCTCACCGGAACTGCATCTGCTGAATCCAAGCCCAAATCGTGGTCAATTTGTCGCTTTATCTCAGGAATATTTGCGGAAGGCAAATCAATTTTATTGATGACGGGAACAATCTCCAAGTCCTGCTCCATCGCCATGTAAAGATTTGAGACCGTCTGACTTTCCACGCCCTGTGACGCATCAATCAAAAGCAATGCGCCCTCACAAGACGCAATCGCGCGGCTCACCTCATAGGAAAAGTCCACGTGACCGGGCGTATCGACAAAATTCAGCTCGTAGTCGTGGCCGTCTTTCGCGTGATACGGAATCGTCACCGCCTGGCTTTTAATCGTAATGCCACGCTCGCGCTCAATGTCCATATTATCCAGAATCTGATTTTTCATCTGGCGGTCGTCAATGATTTTCGCCTTTTGAATCAGCCTGTCTGCGAGCGTTGATTTTCCGTGGTCTATGTGCGCAACGATACAAAAATTGCGCTTGTATTTCATCTCTGTCATTTCGTTCTCCTGTTCCTTCGCCCGCTAAAAATAATACGGACTGTCCAATTGCGCGCCCATGCCAACGCTCCTGTCCAAATACCCTTTCTTGCTGTTTTTCACATATGCTTTTAAGTAAATCGATGTCTTATCATCATCAAATTCGACTTCGAGAACTTCAACAGGGTCATTTTCTGAAAAACCACTTTCATCAGCAATCGAACCGTTTATGATGCGCTGAACTGAATACTTGTGCCGACTTGAAGTAGAAGCATGAACCAGTTTCATACCAAAAATCGGAGCAAAGGAATTGGCAAGTATATCGCTATTATAAATCCGATAGCCGGGATTTTTTGGACGTGTCGCAAAATACACCAGCGCAGTCCTTTCCTCACCCGAGGGTGCGCGCACTTTTAGCGACGCGATTGATTTTGCGCTGCATCTGAACATAATCCGCTGCATATCTTCCAAAGTGCGCACAGGTTTTCCGTTCAGCTCAACAATCACATCATTTTCAAAAATCTCAGCACGACTTAGACTTCCACCCGGCATAACATACTGAACTTCAAGGCCGCTCTCTTTTCCCAAGTCCTTTTTTGTGTGACCATAGCCACCAAGCCAAGAGTGCTCGTATTTTCCGCCATGAAACAATCCGGGCAATTCAGCCTTCAAGTATTCCACCGGAATCGCAAAATTCAAGCCTTCATACTGCAACATGCCGGCAAACGCAATCGCCTGAACCGCACCATGCTCATCAATACAAGGACCACCACTATTACCAGAGTTGATTGCCGCGTCAAGCTGAATAACAGACCCGACCGTAAAAAGTTTTCTGTCAAGCGAGCTGATTATTCCGCTCGTGAGCGTGCTCTCCAATCCGACCGGCGAACCGATGGCATAGATTCTATCGCCAACATTCAAGTCCTCGCTAGAACCAAGTGAAAAAACATACGGAGCATCAACTTCAGCCTTAAGCAATGCAAGGTCAACAATGGGATCCCATCCAATCACTTTTGCCGGAATACGGGTGTCGCTGTCACCAGACAACTTGATATACAAACGGGCATAGCCTTCATATTTTGGATTTACCAAGTCTTCGATAACATGATGATTTGTCACCAGATAGCCGTCTTTTGAAATGAAAAAGCCCGAACCTATTACACGGTCAGCAAATCCCATGCCACGCTCAACTTTCAAACCGCGGTCAACCCAAATGGTCGCCGTTCCAGAAACATAAGTGGCGCGCTTCTCAGCCGTAATCAGCTTATTCGACAATCCCGGCACATTTGCTTCGGTGAGTTTTGTCAGCTCTGAAGCTTTTTTCTCAAGCGAAGAAAGTTTTGAGTAGCCTACTCTCTCCAATGTATCGTACAAACGGAGCGCATCATACCAATTCTGTTCTTTTAGAAAATTTTTGTACTCTTCTGCAACAGCATCGGCACAGACATCTATTGTAGCCGCATCTTTCAAAAGCATTGCGCGCCATAACGCCTGAACAGTATCTTTTTCCCGTAAAGCCTCAATTCTCTTTATCTCTTCTTTGCGGACATCTTCAGCAGTATAATCTGGACGAGAATACACATGTTCCGGCTGTTTAATCGAGTTACAAGAAAGCAACATCCCTGCAACAAGCGCTATCAATATGTTATTTTTTTTCATCATCTTTTACCATTGATTCCGGGACCATTTCGCCAAAGTACATTTTACCAACACGAATTCCCAGTATTCTTTCTTTTTCGTTTCCTGCTATAACTGAAACACCTTGGTCTGCCGTTTGGTTAAGCACATCCATTATTTTTTTTGCATTTTCATCCGTTCCGACAGTACCAACCCAATAAAATCCCGTGATATAAGAAGGAGTCACCATAAGCGTACGATTTCCGTCCTGAACCTGCACAGGCATTCCGTTCTCAAAAGAAACGCGGACTTCGGCATTCGTCAGCGGATGATGGAACAATGATTCCTCACGCAGAACGCCATCTGTTGTCTTGGGTAATTTAATATACCGGGTATTCCATTTTCCGTCGCCAGTCGTATCCCATGAAGCGATTTTTCCTTCGCCTTCCAAATACTCTTCCGTAAAGTCTGCAATTGTATCACCGTTGGTGTCTATCTGTATCATGCGCACATAAAAACCAGTGCCAGACGACGGAGAGCCGAATAAATTTGTGATAATCTGCATTTCATCGGATTTGCTGAGCACATTTTGTCTGCGGTTTGGAGAAAAGCCGTAAAACTCAGTCGTCTCAAAAAGTCCGTCACCGTCTCTATCAACCACACGAATCACCGGAATACCGTTGTCAAATTGAGCCTGAGCGTACATCTTGCCGTCCACCGTATAGCGGGCGATTTGAGCCACACCGTCAAGCACGCTTACCGTTATCAGCGCGTCTTTTCGTTCATCAGAGGGCAACGTATAATTTGAAGATGAATGCAACAATTCCACCGCAGAAACCGGCACCGCCTCTGCCTGGATAACGGGGAAGAAGAAATCAAATCCCAACGCCTGTTTTATGCTTTCTATCGGCTGCATCACAAAAGGTGTCCAGCGCAAGGTCTCGCCTGTCACGTTAAAATCAAGGTGCGTGTTATTCGTCATGTTATAGCGGGCGGTCTGAATCCATGGCCATGAGCCATACACGATGTCCAAGGAATTTTCTGTCAAATGGACTACCGTAGGCACGCCAAAATCACAATCTGCGACCCAATCAAATTCATCATCCTGTTTTTTTCCATAGAAAACATGAAGCGGACGACCTCTTTCTTAATCGACAATAAGATTCGCTATGCCGTCTCCGTCAGCGTCAGATATGAGCCGACCGTTGTAAGCATTCAAATACTCATACAAATCTTGATGCGGTTTTTCATCCGTAATCAGCGGAACAAAAGCCTGTAAAATAGAAAGATTGACCGTATCATTCGTGTAGACAAAAATCGCGTCCAGTGCGGCATCTTGATCGAGCAATCCAAGGCGCAACGCATATTCCGCATACAACGGAGCATTCAAACGGCGCGCTTTAAATGATTTGAGCAAACGTATCTGCTTTTCACCTTCAGCAAAAATCGCCGCATACAATTCCAGCTCCGCACTCGGATTTGCAAACGACGGCATCCCCAGAATAAACGCATCCGCAATTTTACGCACCAACGGCGGAAGCCCCTCTGTATCCAAGCCACTTGCAGCATCCTGCAACATCGTCTGATTCAGATGATATTCCAAAGAAAAAAACAAGTCCGCAAAACGTGCGTCAGTCGGATAGATTCTGCGTGCCGCATCAATTTTTTCCCGCGCGCGCTGAATATATTCACCGCCCATATTGTAATAGCACCGTGCCCGAATATACTCTGCGTCCGCTGAATACAAAAAGGGCGCATCATCCAGCACTTTCACGGCCTCAGCAAAATGGAGTGTCGTGCTCAGCAAGTCTGCGTAAAGAATACGTGCGCTGTCCCGGTTATAATCTACCCATTCGCCTCTTGTCAGCGAAGTGACCACCAACGGTATCACGACCGATTTTTTCTCACCCTCATTCGACTGGGAAACCGCACGAATATACCACAAATCTGCAATTCCTTCGTCATAGGCAAGTCCCAGACGGGCATTCGTATCCGCTTCCTTCCACTGTTTCTGCGAGGCATATTGTTTAGCAAGCTGTAAATAGCGGATTGCCGTACGACGATTTGCACTTCGAGCAGAATCTGACTGCGCAAAAAGCAATGCGCCGGTGAAAAAGAGAGAAAAGAAAAGAAGCAGACATTTTTTCATTTTACAATCCAATCCGAATACCCAAATTCACTTCCAAGTATAGCGATTATCGGCTGACCTTTCTGCGACACATCCTGAATCAGCGGAATTCGATTTTTATCCTCCGCAGACACCTTCCAATCGCCGAATATTTTCTGCACCGACTTCATCGTTCCGTCCTTCGTCTTGATAACGTCACCGCTTTGCACGCTGCGTCTCAGATAAACAGAACCGCTATCTTCTTCTATTATATCAAGAAATCCGCTTTCAGTCGCCTTATTTTCGCATTTTTTTACATAAATTTTATCCGATTTAAGCGATATTTCCACCCCATGCGCAGAAACAGACTGACTTTCATTCGGCATAGAAACACGCTCATTCCACATCACCGCCGCACGCACAACGCTATACGGAACGCGCCCGTCAGCCGGCAATTCATTGAATGCATTGAACAAGATTCGACGGCGCACCGCAGCAGGCTGGGCATAAAAATCTGCAGCGTTCATACACAATGCGCCGCCTTCTCTATTCCACTGCATTTTATCAGCAATCGCTTGTAACGCATCGTTATCAAAAAAAGCCTTTTCTGCGCCGTTTTTTAATGCGGCACTCCAGCCTGCAAAATGAGTATTCAAAAGCGGAATCAAATTTTTCCGGATATTATTGCGAAGGTATGCCGTATCATTGTTCGTGGAATCGGTGCGCCAGTTCTGTCCGCGGGCGCGCAAATACGCTTCAATTTCCGTGCGGCTCACATCCAATAGCGGTCGCACCATTTTTCCTCGCTGACGAGACATGCCAAAACCGCCCTCAGAGCCGCTTCCCTGCAAAAAGCGCATCAAAAGCGTCTCCATCTCATCGTTTTGATTATGCGCGAGACATAGCGCAGACAGCCGCTCCTCCTCACAAAACGATGCGAAAGCCTCATAACGCAAGAATCGTGCCGCATCCTCAACACCATGCGAGCGCGCCTCTGACACACGGGCAACCTCACCGCGTGGCAACGTCACCACTTTGCATGGCACTTTCAAAACCTCGCATAAATCTGCTACAAAACGCGCGTCCCCAGACGTCTCATTTTCTTCACGGATGTTGTGATTTATTGTGATAACACGGAGCATGTCGGCGGCAAAAAGAGAAGAAAGCGCGCACAAAAGCGAGACTGAATCCGCACCGCCACTCACCGCCACACCAAGCGGATGTTCTGGCGTCACAGACTCAAGCGCAACACCGCACGCAATGAGACCCTCACGGACTTTTTCTTCAAACGACCTCAACAACAAACCCCTAAAACAAAAAAGCCCCCTTGCGGGAGCCTTTGCAGTCACTCAGTTCGCTTAGCGAGCCGGAGCAATGCTGATAATTTTTTCGTCTGAATTGGTCAGAACTGTAACATTCTTGCCCAAGTCAAGGTCTTTTACCAACAAAGCTTCGCCAATATTTACCGCAGAAACATCAACAGTGACACGAGCCGGCATGTCTTTCGGCAGGCTCTTTACTTTGATTTCAGGAATGTGCTTTACCATAAAGCCGCCCTTCAAAACGCCTGCAGGTGTACCGCTGTAGTGCAATTTGAATGTGCGAACAACTGGCTTCTTGTTGCTTACAACAAAGAAATCCGCATGCAGAACAGTATCTGTCTTGATATCATATTCTGTGTCGCGAATAAACGCATCGTATGATTTACCATCGGCATTCAGCGTAACAAGTGTTGTAGCGGTAATAGAACGCCACACTTTGTTGAACTGCGCTGTATCAACATCCAATGATGTTGCTTTTCCTGCTTCATCATACATTACAGCAGGAATACGACCACTTGCACGCAACTGCTTAGCAACCTTTTTGCCTGTGTCTTTGCGTGTGTTTGCGTCAATAACTAACTGATCCATCTCAGGAGCTCCTCGTTACTAAAAATCTATATTTTCTCTACTGGGACGACAGGATTCGAACCTGTGGAATACCGGCACCAAAAGCCGGGGGCTTACCGCTTGCCGACGTCCCAAAATATGCCTGTTATAGGTGCAAAAAATGCACCTATTTGCGCTTAGTCTTCGTCGCCTTCACCTGCTTCTTCAACATGACCAGCGTTGTATTCGGCGAGAATCTTGTCCTGCAATGCATTTCTGAAATCAGGACTGATAGGATGCGCAACATCCTTGTAATCACCGTTAGCAGTCTTACGGCTTGGCATAGCGATAAACAAACCTGTTTTGCCTTCGATAATCTTCACATTATGAACGACAAAACAATTGTCAAATGTTACCGTTACGTAAGCACGTAACTTACCCTCTGCCGCAACCTTACGGATGCGCAGTTCTGTTACTTCCATGAATAATACCTCCGCTTCCATTTACAGAAATTTATCCTGTAAATCAAAAGACTATGCCAAATAGCAATGTTTCCATTTTAATTGCAATTCAGCAAAAGCTTTTTTTGAAGCTTCGGCAGCTTCATAAACTCCAAACACTACAGCACCAGATCCGGTCATATCCGACCAAATAGCACCAGTCATTCTAATATCCTGCAGAGCTTTCGCTATTACAGGGAATTTTCTTGTCAGAGCCGAAGTAAAACTATTTTCAAAAGCCCAAGTCGTAACCGGACTTCTGTACATACTTTCATACTCTTTGAAATCAGGACAAACAACGTCTGTCCCCGACTCAATATCCTCATCTATCAAGGCATATGCTTCTTTTGTGGAGCTATGCACATCAGGAAAAACAAGAACATAATGCAAGTCTGTTCTTGGCGCTATCGGGGCAACAACCTCTCCGCGTCCCGAAACGAGTGCCGCTCCTGTGCCATTCTTCCCACAATGCAAAAAGAAAAACACATCACTGCCAACTTGTTCCGCCACGGAATTGGCAAGCGAATCTGTCAGATCAACGCCATTCAACAAAGCCAAAGCTCGTAAAAACGCCGCTGCATTCGACGAACCGCCACCCAATCCACCGCCAGCAGGAATGCGCTTTGTAAGCTTAACATGAACGCCCGCATTCTCTCCTGTCAGCCGGCTAAAAGCCAAATATGTCGTCGTCAAGGTGTTTTGGGCAGGAAGCTCAAACTCCGCACACTCCACTTTGCATACATTTTTCTCCGATAACTCTCTCACGTACAAGTCATCAAAAAAATTTATCGTCTGAAAAATGCTCTCGATATTATGAAATCCGTCAGCACGCCTTGGCAACACTTTCAAACCGATATTGACCTTTGCATTGCAACGAATTAAAATATCGGACAACATAACTACTTAATTATACAAATTCCAACATTTAAGTCAATAGTTTTCAATTAATCATATCGAACATCGTTCATAAAACTCAAGCAAATTATCGAATTGCGGTATGAATTATACCACCTCCTGTTATCACGTTGTCCAAAAACAGCACCGCAGACTGACCTGGAGCGACCGCACGCTGTTGTTCTGAAAACGTGATTTTGTATGCAGAGCCAGTAAATGACTCGCCTTCCCCCGGCACATACGGCTCAACACGACAGGCGACAGGACGACTTGCAAGACGAATTTTTACCATCGCCTCAAACGGCTCCGTCGGCGCAACACCAGCAGGCCATGCGCAATCGTCAAAAATCAGACTGGTGCAGAGTAGATCGTCATTGTCTGCAAGCACAACAAGATTTTTCTTTGCGTCAATTGAATGCACATAAAGAGGTTTTGTTGAGCTGACTCCCAG
>JAFSTK010000087.1 GCA_017450535.1 Treponema sp. | reverse complement strand
CCATTGTCATTCCCAATGCGGCATAGCTCAGTCCTAAAAATTCGGGAATGTCATCGGCTTTGTAGCCATCTTTTTGCGCGCGCTGAAGATATTGTACGGCCAAATCCGCATAGTAATAGTATGATGAAAAAGTATTTTTGTAAAAGTAAGCTTTTCCCAGCATATACTCCAGCTGAGATATGGTTTTTGCTTTTGAGCCTTGAAGAGCTATGCGTATACAATTGATTGATTCGTCCAGATAATTTTGTGCGGCGGTGGTATCTGTATCAGCAAGTGCCAGAAAGAAGGCCGCATATCCATGCAACATAAGAGCTGTGTTATTAAAAGGCTTTTTTACTAAAATTCTGCCACTTATATCGTATGCGCCTTGATAATCATACGCATTCCACTTTTCGTATAGATTGACTATAGATGTGTCGCTGTGCAGTTTTGTATCGATTGCTCTTTTTAGAAAAAGAAAGGCGGCGGTGACAGCAACGATGATAAAGAAAGCGATGGCAAGATGTTTTGCCAATTTGCTCTTTCGCTTAGTGATTGTGCTGTCAATACTTTGTTTTGCCCCCACCATACATCCCACTCAAAAAAAATCAGAAAAGACAATAAGCCGGGTTCTGTCCAGTTTTGCGCGACATAAGACGCGACAACACTGCTAACCATCTATCCGAATCAACTGTTGCCAGTTGACTTCAGCAGCCTACCCGCAGTAATTCGCCCGGAAAGCGTTACTGCTGCTTGACTTTGCTCCAGATGAGGTTTACCTTGCCATATCTGTTACCAGATACGCGGTGGGCTCTTACCCCGCCTTTGCACCCTTACCCTTTCAGGCGGTTTGTTTTCTGTGGCACTGTCTGTCGGACATGGGGGCTATGCACCTTGTATGCAGCTACCTCATTCCGCCCGGTTATTATCCGGCATCTTTTCCGGTGGAGCCCGGACTTTCCTCACCTTGCACCGTTTTCATCAACAGTGCAAAGCGCGGTTATATCTTTTCTGCAATTATTTAATTCTAAAAGTCAGCGTTTTTCTCATCATCGCCGACATCGTCTTCGCGTTCTTCACCGTCCATCTGGGGCTCTTCATCATCTTCTTCATCGTCAAACTCAAAGTCTGAAAGGCTGCCAGTGTCTTCATCTGTAAAGTATGTCTCTTCCTCGCCTGCCTCAACATCCTGATGGAACAGAATACGGCTACAGTACGGGCAGAACAAAATTTTGTCGCCTTCATGAACTTCATTCGCAAACTGTGCGGGAAGAATCATATGACAGCCAGTGCAAACGCCGTTCTTTACGGCAACAATACCCTCGCTGTTTCTTTTAATGATGCGCTGGAATTTGTAGACGATTTCTTGGTCAATTCCCGGAGTGATTTCAGATTCTTTCTGGGTAAGCTCATCAAACTTGCTCTTGTATTCGTTTACTTCTTTTTCCAAAGATTCTTTACCCTGAGAGAGTTCTGCTTCCTGAGCCTTGATAATCTGCTCGTCACCGTCCATCTTTTCATTCAGTTCGGCCAATTTTTTCTCTTCTTTCTGCAGGTTTTTGCGGATTCCGTCTTCACGTTCCTTTGCCTCAGAAATCTGTTTGTCCAAAACTTCGTATTCGCGGTGAGTAGTGATATTGTCCATACCCTTTTCGCCTGACTCGCGCAAAGACTCCGCTTCTGCAAGTTCAGCTTTCAAATGCTCAACGCTTGCGCGTACTTCGTCATATTCTGCACTTGTCTCACTGAATTCTTTTTTCAAGCGCAAAAGAAGCTCTTCTTGTGATGAAAGACGTTTAGGTGCTTCTTCGATTTTCTGCTCAAGACTGTATTTTTCCGCAAGAATTCCCTGCAATGTTTTTAAACTTTCAAAAACTTCTGTAACTACCATCTAAAAAAACCTCTGGTGATTTTATCATTTTATTTTACAGAAAAATAGAAATTGTGTCTATATCTGATAAATTAAAACGGGCAGAATCAAAAGCGATTTCTGCCCGTTTTTATGCATTATGTCTCCAAGAAATCGCGGAGTCCGCTGGCACGTCTCGGATGACGAAGCCGCCTGAGTGCTTTTGCCTCAATCTGACGGATACGTTCACGGGTGACGTTAAAGTACAAACCAACTTCTTCCAAAGTGAGGCTGTAGCCGTCCACAAGACCAAAGCGCATTTTCAGAACTTCTTGCTCGCGCGGTGGCAGCGTATTCAGTACGGTGCGCAACTGTTCCTGCAAGAGCGTATATGCAGTCTGGTTTGCGGGATTTTCCGCTTCCTTGTCTTCGATAAAATCTCCCAACTGACTGTATTCTTCCTCGCCAATTGGTGTCTCAAGTGAGATTGGCTCACGTGCGACATTTTTAACCTGTTTGACGCGGCTGACAGGCCAGCCAAGCTGTCGTGCGATTTCTTCATCGTTTGGCTCGCGACCAAGCTTTTGCATAAGCTGGCGGCTTTCACGAACAACTTTGTTAATCTGTTCAATCATATGTACCGGAACGCGAATGGTTCGTGCCTGATCTGAGATACTTCTCGTAATCGCCTGTCGAATCCACCATGTCGCATAGGTACTGAATTTATATCCCTTGCGGTATTCAAATTTTTCGACAGCTTTAATCAGACCGATATTGCCTTCCTGCACCAAGTCAAAGAACTGTAATCCGCGGTTGGTGTATTTTTTTGCGATGGAGACAACAAGACGAAGGTTCGCATTGATGAGTCTGTTTTTCGCTTTTTCCATCATACGGCGGCCACGGTCAATTTCCTGCTCCATTTCGAGAATTTCTGAGACATTATTCTCAAAATCATATTCCATACGACGCAGTTTGCGGTCAATTTTTTGAATCTGAGTATAGATGTCGCGAATCTCATCACTTTTCAGACCAAGCTCTTGTTCCAGTTTGAGTGCTTCTGAGTGAATTGCAAGGCGACGACCGAGGCTTCTGAGTTCAGCAGGTGAAGAAATGCGCAGTTCTTTCATGCGTTTTTCCTGCTTGTGATGATACTCTTCAATCTTTTTCTTCGCATCCTCAAATTTTGCGCTGAAGCATTCAATCTCTTCTGACTGGATATCAGTTTTGCGAAGTTCTGGCAGAATCTTTTCGCGCAAATCGAGCAACTGCTGGTTCTCAAAAATCTCATGGCTCTGAATGGATTCGTACAACTGTTTTTTAAGAGCCATGTACTGCTTCATTTCTGGCAGAACTGGTTTGAGATATTCGGAATAGCATCCCTTCAGACGGCGTTTTTCAGCCATTTCTTCATTCAATTCTTTGCGAGCTTTTCCCGGCTCATGAATATCAATTCTGGTGAATGCTTTCTGTGCCAAAGCAAAGAATTCAGGAATCATCATGCCTGACTTTTTAATGACATTCTTGATGATGTTCTCGCCGTCTTCCATTTCTTTTGAGAGCGTCACTTCCTGGTCTGCGGTCAGCAATTTTTCTTTGCCGATTTCACGCAGATATAATCTTACTGGGTCGTCAACATTGGATTCTTTGTCTGTGTTCAAGAGGTGTGTTTTTGAGCCTTCAACCTCTAACTCGACGACTTCTGCTTCTTCATCGTCGGACATCTCGTCGTCTTCGTTGTCTTCGTCTTCATCCAAGTCATCTTCTTCCATGACCTGAATATTGTTTTGGTGCAGTAGTTGCAGGACCTGCTCCATTTTTGGTGAATTTACAAAGTCCTGTCCAAGATGCTCAATTATCTCATCCCATGAGATAACTTGTTTATCTTTTGCATATCCCAAAAGTTTTTCTACTGCGGGATCCAGTTCTTGATCCATGTCTCAATCCTTTTTGTTTAGCTTGTTATCGATATCCATTTTTTCCGCAAGAAGTTCGTTGAGGGCTGCCATATCATCCGCTGTGGCAGGATTTAGCGTACGGATTCTGTTTAATAGCGAATCCCGCTGTTTCTCAAGGCTGTTTCGTTTTATCAGTGCGATACTGTCAGCAACCATTTGGTTCGTATTTTGTGAGAATTCGCCAGATGCGACCGAACGGGTTATCATCTGCTGAATACTCTCATCTTTGCAATGACTAAGTATCGTGCTGAAAGATATGTCGCCTTCTCTGTAACATTCTTCCAGAATGATGAATAAATTTTTTGCCAGTTGATTTTCAAAATCGTTTTCGGTGAGCTCACGGCGCATCAGTTCAAACTGATTTGTATCGGTGGTAATGACCGCAAGGATTGCACGTATTTCTGCATCCATCGGTATGTTCTGATTATTGATTTGACCCGCATCCGGCTGCCGCTGCTCTAAGCGTTCCCGCACCTTGTCGCGATTGTTAAAATCTCTGCGCACCGCCTCTGGGGAAAGATTAAACCTCTGCCCCAATTGTTCTAGGCTCGATTCTTTCTGGATGTCTGTCTGGAGCGCATCAATATAGGGGAAAAAAGACAAGCATGCTTTTGTTTTACCCTCCGGTGTATCGACCGGGTATGTGTGCGACAGTGTGTCCAGAATATAATCGCTATCTAATATAGCGGTATTTACATCATTCGTCAAGGTTTCAATTCCGAAATTCAGCATAATTTCTGCAGGATCTTTGCCGCCTTTGAGTCTGATGACTTTGACCGTCAAATTATGTTTGCGGCACATGAGAATTGCTTTCCACGTTGCTTTTTGCCCCGCTCCGTCAGAGTCAAATGAAAGCAGCACGGTATCCGTAAAAGCCTGCACCAGTTTTACTTGCTCTTCGGTAAGCGCTGTACCCAGAGGGGCGACGGCATATTCGATGCCACACTGGTGGTAAGCGATGCAGTCCATATAGCCCTCGCAGAAAATGACTTTTTTTTCTTGGCGTATAGCATTCTTTGCGAAGTTGAATGCATAGAGGGTCTCGCCTTTCTGATATTGAATCAAATCGCCTGAGTTAAGGTATTTTGGACCGTCCCCACGAAGCAGTCTGCCGCCCATCGCCACGCACTGCCCTCGCCTGTCAAAGATGGGAAACATCAGTCGGTCGGAAAAAAATGCTATGTCGGGATAGTTATGGCTGAAAAGCCCTGATTTAGCCAGAAACTCATCGCTGAAATTCTTTTGTCGAAGAAAGTTTTTAAGCCAACGTCGGTCTGCGGGAGCATATCCCAATTTGAATCGCTCGATGGTTTTCATGGAAAGCCCACGTTTTGTGATGTAGTCCAGCGCAAATTTTCCGCCTTCGGTTTGAGTCAGCAGATAGTGGAACATGGTGGAGACCCTTTCGTACAGCTGGATGAGTTCATCTTTCGTCGTGTCTTTTTTTGCTAGCTCAGGATTGAATCCGTCTTCGTATCTGACTTCGACACCGGTTCGTTTTGCAAGCTGGACAATCGCTTCTGGATAGGAAAGTTTTTCCATTTCCATGACAAATTTTATGACATCGCCGCCCTTGTGGCAGCCAAAGCAATAAAACATGTTTTTTTCGGGCGTGACACTGAATGACGGTGTTTTTTCTTTGTGGAACGGACAGCACCCCCACCATGTGGAACCTTTTCTGGTGAGCGGAACATATTCTCCCGCTATCGCCACAATATCGGCGGTGTGTACTACGGCATCAATCGTCTCTTTTTTTATAAATCCAGCCATTTATTTTTTAGAAGCCGCCTTTTTCGTTCGGTACTGAATGCTCGCCTGAGTGTGAGAGTTCATGGATTTGCTGAACGTATGAGTACCGGCGGCAGCATCATTGAGCGTAAAGTAGAAATAGTCTGTCTCCGGTGGGTTTGCCGCCGCTTGTAATGCGACCAGTCCGGGATTAGAGATTGGTCCAGGTGTAAGCCCTGCCCATTTATAGGTGTTGTACGGGCTGTCCAGTTTTAAGTCCTCGTAGGTGATGACTTCTGGATGCGGGCGTCCTAAGATTTCTGTGATGATGTATTCAATTGTCGCGCAAGAATAGAGCCCGCTGTTCACTTTGATGCGGTTTGTAAAAACACTCGCAATCAGCGGGGCTTCACTGTCTACGCGGTATTCGCGCTCAACGATGGATGCAAGGATGACGATTCGATGCAGTTCTTCCGGAGTGAGCACCGCGCCTTTTTTATTTGCGGATGAAATGGTGAGAGTGCGTGCGCGCTCAAAGAAAGTGTCAGCCATCATGCGGACGACGGATGCTGCTTCCATGTCTGGAGTGAAAAAATATGTTTCGGGAAACAGGTAGCCTTCAAAGCTGTCTGCGGGAATGTTGTATTCGGCGAGCAGCTGTGTATTATGTGCGGCCATGGAAAACTCAGTCGCATTGCACACGCCTTTTTCTTCCAACGTGTCTGCTATTCGGCTGAGCGTAAGTCCTTCTGGAATCGCTGTTTTGATATATTCTTGTTTTCCGGATTCAAGCAGCGTCAAAATCTCATACAGGTTCATGGTCGATGAGACTGAGTATACACCGGATTTGAGGGCAAACGCATGGTCTCGCTGGAAAAGTGCCGGATATCGGGCGATGAGGTACATGAGCTCAGCGGAACGGATAAGATTTTTTTCTTTAAGCGTTTCTGCAACCGT
>JAFSTK010000086.1 GCA_017450535.1 Treponema sp. | reverse complement strand
TGATTGATGCAGAGTACAAGGTTGAAGGTCGTCTTCGTTCAGAAATCGGTCTTAACATTAAACGTCTGATGGATATTGGTTGTTATCGTGGCCTTCGCCATCGCAAAGGTTTGCCCGTTCGTGGTCAGCGCACACGCACTAACTCACGCACTCGCAAAGGTAAGAAGAAGACAGTTGCTAACAAGAAGAAGGCTGTCTGATAGGCGGGGGATGTAAGTAATGGCAAACAATACAAAGAAACGAAAGGAAAAGAAGAGCGTCTACGAAGGAAATGTTTATATCCAGGCGACGTTCAACAATACTATCGTAACAATTACAGACTTGAAGGGAAATGCTCTTTCATGGGCTTCTTCAGGTGGACTGGGCTTCCGCGGAGCAAAGAAATCTACTCCGTTTGCCGCACAGACTGTTGCAGAGACAGCTGTTCAGAAGGCAGTGAGCTACGGTCTGCGTGAAGTGCATGTGTTTGTGAAAGGTCCTGGTGTTGGACGCGAGAATGCTGTCCGCGCGCTGGGTACTCTGGGACTCAAAGTAAAGTCAATTTCTGACGTTACGCCGATTCCTCACAATGGATGCCGCCCGCGTAAGACACGCCGTATGTAAGAGTCGGACATTTGGCAGCGATATGCTGTCACTTGTTCAAAAGGCCGGAAAGTCTGGCACAATCCGCGTAAACCACAACGGATTGTTGGAAATCTGGCAGAATTATCTGCCTGCATAGTATTACAAAAATGGCTCGTGGTTGAGCTCTATTTTATACAAAGGAGTTCAGATGGCTCGCAAAAATCTGCTTAAAGGTTTTAAGAAACCAAAAAGCATTACATTTGAACATCTGGAAACAAATCCGGATTACGGTAAGTTTACAGCATATCCTTTTGAACATGGATTTGGCACAACGGTTGGAAATACTCTCCGCCGCGTGCTTCTTTCATCAATTCAGGGATTCGCTGTCTCTTCTGTTCGGATTACTTCGTATGATGCAGATGGTGTACCTCATGTAATTTCCAGTGAATTTGAGACAATTCCTAATGTTTCAGAAGATACACTGGAAATCTTGAACAGCTTGAAACAGATTCGCGTGCGTCTTCCTGGCGATACAGAACAAGATACTCTTCTTTATGAATTCAAAGGTCCTGGTACTGTAACCAGCGATGATTTTGAAAAAGAAGGTCAGCTTGAAGTTTTCACAAAAGGTGTGCCCGTTTTCACAATGATGGACGGCGCTCATATTGATATGGAAGTTCAGGTGGACTTGGGAAGAGGCTATGTTCCTGCAGAAGTGAATGAACATTATATCGAGGTTGTTGGAACAATCCCGATGGATGCAATTTTCTCTCCTGTTCGCAAGGTAAAGTTCGCTATTGAACCTTGTCGTGTTGGTCAGCGTAATGATTACGACAAGCTTATTCTTGAAATATGGACAGATGGTACTATCGCTCCCGAAGACGCGTTGGCAGAAGCGGCAAAGATTGCAAAGGATCACTTTACTATCTTTGTGAACTTTAATGACAACGACGTTTATGGCGGTGACGATATTGATGAAGGTGACGAAAGAATTAAAGACGTGCTTAACACACCTGTTGAGGAATTGGAACTTTCTGTTCGTTCATCAAACTGCCTGAAGAATGCAAACATTCGCACAATTGGCGAATTAACCAAAAAGACAGAAGATGACATTGCCAAGACACGTAACTTTGGCAAGAAGAGTCTGACCGAGATTAAAGAGAAGCTTCAGGAATGGAACTTGACACTCGGAATGACAGATTATAGTCACCTGAGAAACGCTGTCAATTTTAATAAGCCCAAGCAGAAGGAAGAATCAGATGAATCATAGAAATGGTTTTAATCCGCTTTCTCGTACAACAGCACATCGCCGTGCTATGTCACGAAACATGGTAACTTCTCTTTTCAGATTTGAACGCATTACGACTACCAGCTCAAAAGCAAAGGAAGTTCGCAAGGCTGCTGAAAAGTTGATTACACGCAGTAAGGTAGACTCAGTTCATAATCGCCGTATTGCAGCTAAGTACATTCAGGATGAGAAAATCTTGAACAAGCTGTTTACTGAACTGGGCCCAAGAATGAAGGATCGTAACGGTGGCTACACCCGCATCCTTAAGATTGGTTTCCGTCAGGGCGACGCAGCGGACATGGTTATTCTTGAATTGGTAGACTATAAACTGCCGACTGAAGAAGACAAAGATGCTGCAAAAGCAAAGAAAGCTGAGCCAAAGGCTAAGGTAGCTAAACCTGCAAAGAAGCCGGCTGAGAAGAAAGAAGGAGCTGCTAAGAAAGCTCCTGCTAAGTCTGCGGCAAAACCGAAGGCTGAGAAGAAAGAAGCAAAGGCGGAGGAGTAAGAGATGTCTAAAGGTCATCGCGGAGCTGGTATCCGCTCAGAAGCACATCACGGTCGTGGCACTTGTCCGCGCTGTGGAAAAACAAACGTCAAGACTTTGTATGAAAAGGAAATTGACGGAAAGCAGGTTAAGATTTGCAAAGTTTGCAATGCAACGCTGAAAAATGTTGCACAGAAAGAAGCGAGAGCTGCAAAAGCCGCTGCTCCTGTTGCAGAGTCAGCACCTGCTGAGACAACAGAAGAAACTCAGGCGTAATCGTCTGGTTCCCCAGGCCGTTCTTCATTTGCAAGGACGGCTTTATTCTTTTTTGGCATAAACAATTTGGAGGTTTATATATGAAAAAAACAATTCTTGCGGTTTTTGCAGGTATTGCTAGTTTGTTGGCTGTCGGTTGTTCAAAATCAGGTAGCGACACGATTAAGATTGGTTCAATCGGACCTCTTTCAGGTGCTGTTGCAGTCTATGGCGTTGAATGCAAAAACGGTATCGATTTGGCTGTTGAAGAAATTAATGCTGCCGGCGGTGTAAAAGGTCAGCTTTTGGAAGTTGTGGCTGAGGATGACGAGGGAAATCCTGAGAAATCTGTAAGCGCATACAAGAAGCTTGTGACAAAAGACCAGGTGAAGTATATTATCGGTTCTTTGACTTCTGGTTGTACACAGGCTATCACACAGAGCGCGCAGGCTCAGAAGATTGTTCAGATTGCACCTGCAGCTACCGCACCTGCAATTACTGATGCCGGTAACTATATTTTCCGCGCTTGCTTTATCGATCCGTTCCAGGGTACTGTTGGTGGAAAGTTTGCTGCTGACAATCTGGGTGCTAACAGTGCGGCGATTCTGTATGATATCGGAAATGACTACTCTGTTGGTTTGAAAGAAAACTTCTTCAAGGAGTTTGAGCGTTTGGGTGGCCGCGTTATCGCACAGGAGTCATACAACACTGGTGACAAAGACTTTAACGCTCAGATTACAAAAATCAAGAATGTGAATCCGGATGTTATCTATTTGCCCGACTACTACGGCACTGTTGCTTTGATTGCAAAACAGCTCCGCGCTCAGGGCATTGTAAAGCCGATTGTTGGTGCTGACGGATGGGACGGTCTGACCGAAAACGCTGGCGAAGAAGTTTTGAACGGATACTATTCAAACCACTATGCGACCGACTCAGACTCTCCGGCTGTGCAGCAGTTTGTTGCCGCATTTGAGAAGAAATACAGCAAGAAGCCGAATGCATTTGCTGCGCTCGGTTATGACAGCGTGTATTTGTTGAAAGACGCATTGGTAAAAGCTGGCACAAATGATAGCGCAGCTGTCCGCGATGCATTGGAAGCGACCGACGGCGACTACGTGACTGGTCACTTGACCTTTGACGAAAAGCGCAATCCGATTAAGTCTGCTGTTATGTTGGAAATGATGCGCGACGTAAACGGAAAACTGGCGACAAAGTACAACACAACTGTCAATCCGTAATTTCAAAATTTCGTTCGTGTAATTTTCGAAATTAGGAATCATTTGTAGGGCGCATCCGTGCGCCTGACTTATTTACATTTCTTCTATAATTTGGTATAAATAGAAGTGCATGGAAGCATAGTTCTGGCAACGGGACTATGCTTTTTTTCTAGTGGAGGAGCAGTGAACGGCATTTCTATTTTTGTTCAGCAATTTATAAACGGTCTGTCTCTTGGCAGCATTTACGCATTGATTGCTTTGGGCTATACGATGGTTTACGGAATCGTCAAGTTGATAAACTTTGCCCATGGCGACGTGATGATGGTGGGTGCATACGCAGGATATTTTGTCTTGTGCGCCGTTGGAACGACACCGCTTGGTATGACGCTTGCTTTTTTAACTGCAATGATACTTTGCGGACTTTTGAGTCTCGTGATTGAGCGGCTTGCATACCGTCCGCTTCGGAACGCGCCTCGTCTTAATTCACTAATTACGGCGATTGCGGTAGAGCTGATTTTGCAGAATGTCATGCGCGTTCTTCCATTTGTTGGTCCGGATCCGCGTCAGTTTCCCACAATGCCGACTAAAATATTCAATATCGGCATCGTTTCTTTTTCCAATATTCAGCTGATTGTTATCGTCTTGAGCGCGATTTTGATGGTGATTCTCAACTATATCGTTAATTACACGAAAACGGGTAAAGCTATGCGTGCGGTCTCCTACGATTTGGGTGCGGCGAGCCTTATGGGAATCAGCGTAAACAAAATTATTGCGATTACGTTTGTTATTGGTTCTGTGCTTGCAGGTGCGGGCGGCGTTTTGTATGCGACTGCATATCCGCAGATTGACCCGATGATGGGTTATATTCCTGGTCTTAAGGCATTCGTAGCGGCAGTTCTCGGTGGTATCGGTTCAATTCCGGGCGCAATGCTTGGCGGAATCATTTTGGGCATTGCGGAGACGATGACCAAGGCGTACGTCTCTTCTCAGTATGCGGATGCCATTTCCTACATGATTCTGATTGTAATTCTGCTGGTAAAGCCGACCGGCATTTTGGGTAAAAAGACCCATGTGAAGGTGTGATGGGGGTGCAGTATGAAGAATAAGTTTTATAGAAATACAGCGATTTTGAGCGTGATTGCATTCCTTGCGGTTTTTGTACCTACCGTATTGATAAAATTTGGCGCAATCAACGCATATACGGCGCAGATTATTACGCTTGGCGGCATCAATGCGATTATGGCGTTGAGCGTAAACATTGTCTGTGGCATTACGGGACAACTTTCTCTTGGTCAGGCGGGATTTGAGGCGATTGGCGCATATTCGGTCATTTTGCTTACACAGAATCTGGGAATTCCGCTTCCGGTGAGCATGATTCTGGCGGCATTGATTGCGGCGTTCTTTGGATTTTTGATTGGATTTCCTACGCTCAAACTTGAAGGCGACTATTTGGCAATTGTGACGCTTGCTTTTGGTGAAATTATCCGCGTTGTGTTGGTGAACGTCAAAGAAATTACGGGCGGACCGAACGGAAAACAATTCCCCACGATTCTTTCAACTGATTTTGTATGGGGACCGGCTTTGTCGTATTTGGTGATTATTGGCGCGTTGGTGACGATTATCATTTTGCTCCAGAACTTTATCCGCTCTACGTATGGTCGCGCGATTCTTGCGGTGCGTGAAGATGAGATTGCTGCGAATTCAAATGGCGTGAGCGTGTTCAAATACAAAATGATAGGTTTTGTTATCGCTTCTTTCGTTGGCGGAATTGGCGGCGCGCTCTATGCTCCGTTCATCGGCTTTATCAAACCGGATTTGGCTTCTTTCAATAATTCGATTAACGATTTGATTTTTGTCGTGCTCGGTGGAATGGGCAGCGTGACGGGTTCTGTTTTGGCGGCATTCGTGCTGACTTATTTGCAGGAATTCCTGCGCTTCTTGCAGAATTATCATTTGCTCTTCTATCCGGTCATCTTGATTTTAGTCATGCTGTTCAGACCGCAGGGCTTGCTCGGCATGAAGGAACTGAGCTTTATCAAGACGATAGACATCATTCAGAATTTCAAACGGTTGCGGGCAATGCACTGTGAAAAAGCGGCTGGCAATGCAACGGCGGGCACAAAAACTGAAGTAGGAGCGGGTGAATGAGTGACGAAAAAAAACTGATTTTGCAGGCTTCCGATGTTTCAATCGTGTTCGGCGGTTTGCGTGCGGTAAGTGATTTTAACATGGATTTGCACCAGGGAGAGCTGGTCGGTTTGATTGGTCCAAATGGTGCTGGTAAAACAACGGTATTCAATATGCTGAGCGGAGTATACACTCCAACGAGCGGCGAGATTACGTTTTGGGACAGACGTGGCAAAGTGCATGTGGTGAACAAAAAGTCTCCCGCACAGCTGAACAAAATCGGTATCGCACGCACATTCCAGAATATTCGTTTGTTCGGAAATCTGACGGTGGCGGACAATGTGCGTATCGCAATGCATAATCAGCGCAAAGTGAGTCCGCTCGATGTACTGTTCAGAACACCGCGTTTTTTCCGCGACGAGCTGATGATGTCGCTTCGTATGCAGACGTTGCTTTCTCTCTTCAATATGAAGAAAAAAGAAAATGAGCTGGCAAAAAATCTGCCTTATGGTGAACAGCGTAAATTGGAAATTGCCCGTGCGCTTGCGGCAAAACCGACATTGCTTTTGCTGGACGAACCGGCGGCCGGTATGAATCCGCAGGAAACAAAAGAATTGATGGAGTCAATCGCGGCAATCAGAAAGGAGTTCAAAGTGACGATTCTTCTGATTGAGCACGATATGAAATTGGTCATGGGAATTTGCGAGCGTCTGTTTGTTTTGGATTACGGACGGGTGATTGCGAGCGGAAATCCGAGCGAAGTGGTATCTAATCCGCAGGTTATCAAAGCATACCTTGGCGAAGACGCAGTAGTTTGAGGGGAAATATATGGCTGATACAGAAACAATGCTTGAAGTAACAAATCTTACGGTCTCTTACGGGGCAATCCGTGCGCTAAAAGGCATTTCGTTCAGCGTGGAGCAGGGCGAAATCATCAGTCTGATTGGGTCAAATGGTGCCGGAAAAACGACTACGCTTCATTCAATTTCAAACTTGATAAAAAAACAGGGCGGAAGCGTCTCCTTTAACGGCGAGAATATCACCTCTCTAGCGGCAGACCAGATTGTAAAACGCGGACTGATTCACGTGCCCGAAGGACGGCGCATTTTTGCAAATCTTACCGTGCGTGAAAATCTTGAGATGGGCGCGTTTATCCGCAAAGACAAAACGGGTATCAAATCGGACATGGAACGTGTATACGAATTGTTTCCCCGCCTTAAAGAGCGAGTCAAACAGGTTGCGGGCACGTTGAGCGGCGGTGAGCAACAGATGTTGGCGATGGGACGTGGCATTATGAGTCAGCCCAAGTTGCTTTTGCTCGATGAGCCGAGTATGGGTCTTGCTCCTATTTTGGTTGATGAAATTTTTGACATAATTCAGAGAATCAACAAGGACGGTACGACAATTCTGCTGGTAGAGCAAAATGCGTTCAAAGCGATGAATATTGCAAACCGCGTGTACATTTTGGAGACAGGAAACATCATCAAAAGCGGTGATGCGAAAGAATTGATAACAGACCCAGCGGTAAAAGCTGCATATCTTGGCGGATAAAAAAATCTTTATAGCGTTTTTCGGAAACTGTGTTATACTTATAGTAGATTTAATTCCGCAAGGGGGCTTGTATGATAGTTTCTGATTTGATGAGTAAAGATGTGATTTATGTGAATCCTGAGACCTCGGTGACGGATGCCCGTGCGCTGATGACAAAGGAGAATGTCAATAAATTGCCCGTGCTAGACAGCGACAATCGTTTGGTGGGTATTGTGACTAAAAATGACTTGTCAAAAGCGGCTCCTTCTGATGCAACGACATTGGATATGTATGAGCTGAGCTATTTGCTTTCAAAACTTAAGGTGGAGAAAGTGATGGTCAAAAAAGTCACTACAGTGCAGCAAAATGAGGTGATTGAAGAAGCTGCTCGCATTATGGCAGACAAAAATGTGGGTTGCCTCCCCGTAATGAACGAAGATTTGTTGGTAGGTATTATTACCGAAAGCGATTTGTTCCATGCATTCATCGAAATGTTTGGTGCGCGCCATCATGGTGTGCGATTTATGGCGAATGTGGCGGAAAAGCCGGGCGAGCTGGCAAAAATCAGCCAATCGATTGCAGAGCTTGGGGGAAACATTGTTTCAGTCGTTACCAGCGAGGGAGCTGATGTTTCCAAGCGTGGAATTACTTGTAAAGTAACCCATGTGTCGATTGAGCAAGTGAAATCGCTGCTTGAGTCTATGGATATTACGCCGGATGATATTCGTGAAGTTTAAATAGACGAATCTCAAAAAAAGCAGTATGTTATAAGCATGGATTTTTCTCCGGACACACTGTTAATGCATTTTCTCCGCACTTATCGCGAGCCGTTTACTGCAAAAGAGATGTGTCGCTTTTTAAATCAAGTGGGAATCAGAGCTTCTTCGCGTGAGGTCGCGGAATACCTGGAGTCTGACCCACTTGTTTTTCCTCTGGAGCGCAAATTATTTTTGACTCGTGCCGGTGCATTTACGGGACAGTTTTTCAGTTTTGTTCCGACACCGCAGGAAGTTGCACAGGAAGTTGTTGTGCCGGGGGACCGCTGTATTCCGTTTGTGGACATGGAGATGTTGTCCTGTACGTTGCAATTTGAGTACAGTGGAAAACTGCTTGAGCCAAAGATTTTTGAGACGGACTGTAATCTTGCGCGAGACTTGTTTTCATTTTTTGGCGATGAATATGCGTCTCAGTATATTGCCGCAGACCCGGTGAACAAACATCTGAACCTTGCAGAAAAAGACTTTGAGCTTCCTACGCGGCTTGCGCTGACAGGTGTTTCAATAGAAAGAATTGTGCAGGACTGCGGCTTTAAATACGGCGACCGTCTGCTCTGTCGGGTGAGCAATTGGGACAGAGGCGTAATCGAAGTATTCCCGTTGGTGACGCATAAGCATAATCCTATGCAGATTAACGATGAGGACATGGCGCGTCAGCACTGGAACGACATGCTTGAGAAAGCGTTGTTGGAAAGTTTTGACCGTTTGGGGCCGTGCGCGAGTATGGATGAGCAGCTTGCGAATGTTTTTTACGAGAACAGAAAGCGGTTGTGCACGCCGGACTGCGGGTCAATTCACGAGTTCTTGGATAAAGCGAAAAAAGTCTCCATGGAGTTGTTTGGCGTGGAGACGAGGCTGTGGCGGCATGGAGAAGATGTGCCGGCCGTGGGCAAATGGAATCAGCGTGATTTGGAGCATGGGTTGGATGGCGGCGTTCCGTTGTATAATCTGCCTGATTACGTGATTGATTGCTTTATTCAAGATTTGCTTTACGAAAAAAAAGAGGATGTTTCGGGATTGGTCAAAAAGATTATCCCAAAATCCATGGAAATTTCCCCCGAAGAAGAAGAGTTCTTCACGTTGCAAATAATGCGGAGAAATGCTATACTGCGGAAAAAGTATAACTGGTTCGCGGATTATTCGCGTGGTTCGCTCAGACATCGTGCGTTGGAATTGTATTCAGAAGTCGGTTCTTTAGTGTACGACATTGATTGTGCCAGCGATAAACTGGAGCAGATGCCCCAACAAGAATTGGTGACGCTTTCGCAATTGTTCACGCATGTTTCTCGGATGCTGGAAGCCTTGTCTCAATTGAATGAGAGTCTCGACGGCGATGAGTATGCGATGCAGCTTTCTTTGGAAGGAATGGAATATAATTTTGAGGATATCCGTATTCCTTTGGTAGCTGCGATAGAACGATTACAGAATGATAAATTTAAAATCATCTGATTTTCGGAGGAAGTATGGGTTACGTGGTAAGCCTTTCTGCACTGATTAAAAAAGGCGGTGTGTATACTGATGTTGAAGGTTCAACGCCGCCAGAAGTGTTTAAAAATCTGAGCGAAAGACTGAAACTTCCTGAATATATTTCAAAAAATGAATTTGTTGATGCGCTGAGTCAGCGCGAGTTGGTGTTGAGCACGGCGGTAGGAAACGGAATTGCCATGCCTCATCCGCAGATACCGATGATAAAAAATCCTGATGAACAAAAAATTGCAGTCTGCTATCTAAAGCGGGCGATTGATATGAATGCGCCTGACGGAGTGCGTGTGTTTGTGATGTTCGTGTTGCTGACCAGTAATGTGCAGGCGCACTTGCAGATAATTTCTTCTTTGGCAAAATCATTGCATCAGCCAGAAGTGAAGAAGGCTCTGGAGCGTGGCGCAGGGGTAGACGAACTGATAAAAACTATTGAAGGCAAATAATTTAATGGTGGTTTTAACCGCCAAAATAGGAGTTATACAATGAATCTTACGGGTATTAACGCCGTAGCAAAGACGATTCGCAGTCTTTCTATTGATGCGATTCAGAAGGCGAATTCGGGTCATCCGGGACTTCCTCTTGGCTGTGCTGAACTTGCTGCCTTGCTGTATGGCGAAATCCTTAAGCACAATCCGGCAGATGCAAAATGGGCTGACAGAGACCGCTTTGTATTGTCTGCAGGACACGGTTCCATGTTATTGTACTCGGTGCTGCATTTGGCCGGCTACAATGTTTCACTTGATGACATTAAGGCGTTCCGCACGCCTGGTTCAAAATGTCCGGGGCATCCTGAATACGGTGTGACCGAAGGTGTGGAAAACACGAGTGGTCCGTTGGGACAGGGCATTGCGGTTGCGGTTGGTATGGCGATGGCTGAGACGATGCTTGCCGCAAAATATAATACCGCCGCACACAAAATTGTAGACCATTACACATACGTGCTCGTTGGCGAAGGTTGTCTGGAAGAGGGCGTGTCTTCGGAAGCGAGCAGTCTGGCAGGTCACTTAAAGTTGGGCAAATTGATTGCGTTCTATGACGAGAACAGAATCAGTATTGACGGCTCAACGGATATTACCTTTACTGAAGATATTGCGAAACGCTATGAGGCATACGGTTGGCAGGTATTGCGGGGCAGTATGTACGATGTAGAAGGCGTAGCCGGTTTGATTGAAGAAGCAAAAAAATGCGCTGATAAACCTACGCTGATTATGCTGAAGTCCGTTATCGGAAAATATGCTCCCAAGCAGGGAACGGCAAAGGTGCACGGTGAGCCTCTGGGTGAAGCCGATGTCGCCGAGACAAAGAAAAATCTTGGCTTGAATCCCGAAGAATTCTTCTATGTTGATTCTGAGGCCGTAAAGTATTTTGCGGATAAAAAGGCGGATTTTGCTAAGCGTGAGGCGGACTGGCAGAAAGAATTTGACGCTTGGGCAAAAGAAAATCCTGAGCTTGCGAAACAGTGGAAAGCGTCATTTGAAGGCACCGCTGATGGCGAGCATGTTGACCCCACATATGAAATCGGCGCGTCTGTGGCAACCCGTACAGCGAGCGGCGACATGATTAGCGCAATGGGCTTGAGCCATTCATATTTGGTTGGTGGCAGCGCGGACTTGAAAGGCTCAAACAAGAGCGGCATGAAATGCGATGGCGGAACTTACACGCCTGAAAATCGTGCGGGACGCTCTGTTGAGTTTGGCATCCGTGAATTTGGTATGGCGAGCGAGACTTTGGGCTTGACTGTGCACGGCGGTTTGCGCGCCTTCTGCGCGACATATTTGGTGTTCAGCGATTATATGCGCCCGTCAATTCGTCTTGCCGCAATTATGAAACAGCCGGTTATCTATGATTTGACGCACGACTCCATTTTTGTCGGCGAGGACGGCGCGACCCATCAGCCGATTGAGCATTTGGCTTCCCTCCGTGCTATGCCCGGTGTTCAGGTGCTGCGCCCCGGCGATGCGGAAGAAGTTGTCTCCGCATGGCATATCGCTATGGAAAGCAAAGACCATCCGGTTGTGCTCGCACTGACGCGCCAAAATGTGCCGGTGTATGCAAAAGAGGACAAAGATTGGAAAAATACAATTCGCAAGGGTGCTTACATCGTCCAGAAGGGCGCGGACACTCCTGATATCACCGTGATTGCGACAGGCTCAGAAGTAAACTTGGCTCTGGAAGCAACGAAATTGGTGAGCGGCAAGAAAATCCGCGTGGTTTCTATGCCTGACCGCGAGACTTTTGATGCTCAGGACGAAGCGTTCCAAAAGCAGATTCTTGGCGGAGCAAAGCGCGTAGTTGTCTGCGAAGCCGGCTCAAAATCAGGCTGGGAAGGCTTTGCGACAAGCAAGCACGATTTGTTTACGCTGAATCAGTTTGGCGTGAGCGGCGCAGGAAAAGCGGTTGCAAAAGCGTTGGGCTTTACAGCGGAAAAACTGGCCGAGCTCCTGAGCAAGTAGCGAATTGCGTTGCGCCATCGATATACGGTTGCGTGGCAAAAAGAAATCGATTTTTGAAAGGTGAGGTCGGGTGTAATGCCCGGCCTTTTGTGTTTTATGAGTTGGTGGGGTGGTGTTTTTGTAAGGCTTGTACTTCGGATAGCGGAAGCGATGAAATTTGTGCCGCTTGCTCTGCGGTCAGGTTCATGGCGAGGGCGTTACGTGCGGCTTCGACGGCTTTCTCATGCGCACCTTCTGCCCGAGCCTCTTCCTTTGCCTCTTCGCGTATTTCGTCAGTAATCTCCAACCAGTTGTTGTAGTATAGTTGCTCCCTCAGTGTCACTTTCAGCCCCCTTACAAGCTGCTCCAGACGCGATGTGTAGTTAGATGATGGTTGTTTCGTCGCGACATATTTAAGGAACGCCCTTGTCTCTGCATCCTCTATTTTATCACAGTTTTCGCAGTTGTAAAACACTTTCACCGTCTTGTCATCATAGTTCACCGAGGAGTTTTCAGCACAGGTGTTCCTGAACGTATAGACTGGCTCGGACTTTCCGAACGGGTCGTACAGGCAGATGAAAATAACCACGTTCTGTTTGAGCGACTTGTACTTGGTGCCACGCTGTGTGGACTCTATGTCCATGAGGCTCTGATAGTAGCGCGCCCTAAGTGGCAAGTCTTTTTTATCAGTTGTTTGCATCTCAATGTCGTACTCATGCTGCGGGTCTGATGTGCGGACATCAAGGCGGATGGTCTTCGCGTCGTAGCTTGCGGCGAGGGTCGCCTCAGTTTCGGGAATCCTGATTTCGGTAATCTTGATTTTCAGAAGGATTTCAAGGAGAGTCTTGCACTCCTCAAGGTTACTCATCACGCGCGTGAACATGTAGTTGTCTGCGAGCGAGAGCTCTTCAAATGATTTCTGTTTTGCCATAGTTGCCTCCAAAGTAGCGCGAGCAGATTTGTTTTTTGTATGCTGCTTTTTTCGCAAACTACACCTTATATATAGCCTCTGAAATTCAAAAAACTACAAAAAATCCAGAAAAAAGTGGAGAAAAAAATAGTCTGCAGTATAGTTTCGCACATGTGCATGAGCGCAAATGGCAATGGGTTTCTACGCCCCGCTATGGAGCAGCCGCGAAGCGGGCCACTGGAGCGAACGTAAGTGAGTGAAGCGGCTGAGGGTTACCGAACTGCGGAACAGCGGATTAGGCGCAAAATAATTCAGGCTTTAGATTTGGGTGAGAAAAATCTTTATTTCTTCCAGCACGCGTAAATCTGCGATGGCGGCATCCAGGGGGCTTACGAGTTGTGCGGTGCCGTCCAAAAAGTCTACGGCGTTCTGAACCATGTTGGCGAAGTAGCCGGTCTTTTTTGGGAAACGGATTGTTTTTTCGCGGGCGAGGGAGTAGAAGCCTGTGTACAGTTTGCTTTCTTTGCGGACGTAGCATTTGGCGAATCCGTTTCCGATGCAGATGCGTCCGGTGGTGCCGAGGATATCAACGGAAAATGCGAAAAATTTGCTGCGGCCACTCATGGTGAGCGTGACGGAAGGACAGATGGCGGTGGTGTAACTTGCGGTAAAATTGCGCACATCGCCTTTTTCGTCTTTATGCATGCCGGTAATTGTTGGTTCGGTCAGCAGGGGTGTTTCTTCGGTTTGTGTGTGGGTGCAGAATTGTTTCAGCAAAAATTGTACGATGTCTACCAGATGGGTTCCGTCATGGAGCAGGCTGTATTCGCCGGTCGCTTCTTTTTCTTTGCTGTAGACGCGTAAGCCTGAGAATAAATCCGCACGTATCATTTGGATGTCGCCAATTTTATGCATAAAGTCAGCGGCAATGTTGTAGTCGCGGGCAAAGCGTCGTTCGTGGTTCACCATGACGGGTACGCCGTTTTCTTGCGCGCAGGTTTTGATTTTGAGTGCTTCCGCAACATTGAGCGCGACAGGTTTTTCCAGAATGACGAGACGGGGTTTGGCGCGGATTGCTTTGAGGCATTCGGTAAGGTGCGCGTCTTCGTTGACGGCGATGGTGATGATGTCGGGGTGGACGGTCTCATACAATGCGTCGCTGGTGGCGAATGTTTGCGCATGGGGAACGTATTTTTTCCAGTGGGCAAGCCGTTCCGAGTCTGTGTCTGCGGCGGCGATGAGGCGGATATTTTTGTTTTTGCACAATGCCATGGTGTGCGATGCTGGTTGCTCGCGTTTTTTGTCAAATCCAAGAGAAAAGCCGATGCGTCCTGTGCCGATGAGTGCGGCGGTGTATAGTGTCATGTTGTTACCGTGCCAGTTCGTAGATTTTTTTCATGTCCTCTTCGTGTAAGACTTTTGCGCTGCCCAAATTGTTGCCTGTAGTAATCGCGCATTTTTTTGCGAGTTCGGCAATCTGTGCGTCGGTCGGGGTGATGCCTAGTTCACGCATATTTGTGGGCATTTGAATCTGGCGGAAAAATTGTTCCGTTGCCTCAATGCCTTTGAGCGCGATTGCTTCGTCTGTGTCGTCTGCGGCAATGTTCCAGACGGTAAGCGCAAAACGCTTAAAACGTGGAAGACAGTTTTTGTACACGTATCTTGCCCAAGTGCCCCAGAGAGCGGAAAGTCCTGCACCGTGCGCGACATCGAACATGCCGCCCAGTTCGTGTTCCAGGCGGTGTGTCGCAAAGTCGTTTCCGCCGTTTCCGCAGCCGGTTAAGTCGTTGTGGCTCAGACTGCTTGCCCACATGATTTCGGCGCGGGCGTCATAATCGTTCGGATTTTTTTCCAGGATGAGCGCGTTGTGAATGACGGTTCGCATGAGAGCTTCTGCAATATTGTCGGTCAGCTCCATGTTACCGTTGTTCGTAAAGTAACGCTCCATGGTGTGCATCAAAATGTCGGTGCAACCGCATCGAGTCTGGTAGGGAGGAAGTGTCATCGTCAGTTCGGGATTCATGATGGCGAATTTGGGGCGGCAGGTGTCGCTGTTGCTTCCGCGTTTTTTCCAGCCGTCTTCGTTGGTGATGACCGCGCTGTTGCTCATTTCACTTCCTGCGGCGGCTATGGTGAGGACTGCGCCGATGGGAAGGCATGCTTTGGGCTGATTCTTTTTTTCAAAGATGTCCCATACATCAAAATCGTTTGCGCAGCCGTAGCCGATTGCTTTTGCGCTGTCGATAACGGATCCGCCGCCTACGGGAAGCAAAAAGTCCACGTTTTCTTTTTTACAGAGTGCGATTCCTTCACGAACGAGAGAGAGACGTGGATTTGGAACGACGCCGCCGAGTTCAACATAGGAGATGTGCGCGTCGTCCAGCGATTTTTTTATACGATCAAGCAGACCTGTTTTTTTGACGCTGCCTGAGCCATAATGCAAAAGCACTTTTTTTCCATTATATTCGCTTACAAGCTGACCAACCTGGCATTCCGTGCCCTTACCAAAAATCACCCGCGTGGGCGCATAAAACTGAAAATTATTCATAAAACCTTCTCTTATTGTTAGTTAAGAATAGTATACCACGGCTTTTTGGAAAATAAAAGGTTGCAGGAAAAAAGAAATCCTTTTTGAAAAAAAGGTTGCGTTTGTCCTGCGTTGTCGTACTTGCATAATTTTTCGTAATTATATATATTGATAGTGAAGATTGACATTTTGACAATTTTTGTCAGAAAGGAAAGACAGGCGAATAGGAGATTTTATGGCTAAGAAGTATGCATTTTTGTTTCCGGGACAGGGCGCACAGGCGCAGGGAATGATGAAAGATGTTTGCGATGCTTTTCCTGAGGCACGCAAGGTCATTGACGATATTTCCAAGGTGAGCGGAAAAGATATCCCCAAGTTGTTGTGGGAGACTGAGCAGACAGAATTGAACCGTAGCGATAACAGTCAGCTTGCAATTACTGCCGGAAGTCTTGCGGTGATGGCTGCTTTGAAGGCAAAGGGCATTGAGCCGAGCGCGGCAATGGGATTCAGCTTGGGCGAGTTCCCGGCATTGTATGCGGCTGGAATTCTTTCTTTTGAAGATGTGATTAAGATTGTTGTGCAGCGCGGTACGATTATGCAGAAGGTGTGTGAAGATATCGCCGCCGCAAATGAAGGTCATGCTCCAGGAATGACGGCAGTTCTTGGTCTTCCACCGGAAAAAGTTGAAGAATTGGCAAAGAGCGTTGAAGGCGCATATGCCGCAAATATGAACAGCGTAAAACAGACTGTCGTGAGCGGCACGTTTGACGGATTGGCGGCTGTTGAAGAAGCGGCAAAAAATGCGGGCGCACGCAGAACTGTTCGCCTCGCTGTTGCAGGTCCGTTCCACTCACCGCTGATGCAGGCTGCCGCTGACGGATTTAAGACCGCTTTGGAGCCGTACACATTCAGCGACCCGAAAATTACACTTTTCAGCAATGTGACTGGAAAGAAAGTGACCGAAGGCGCACCCGCAAAAGCAAGTGCTGTAGACCATTTGACCAACCCTGTTCGCTGGACTGATGAAGAAAAAGTTCTTGCCGACATGATTAGCGCAGACAAAGACAACGAATGGGTGATTTTGGAAGTAGGTCCCGGCAAAGTCCTGAGCGGTCTCTGGGGGCAGACAGAACTTGGCGCAACGCTGCCCTGTACACCAATAAACACAGCCGAAGCGATTAACGCATTGTAAGGACAATAATCCGCAGATTACGCAGATTTGCATTTTGTT
>JAFSTK010000085.1 GCA_017450535.1 Treponema sp. | reverse complement strand
GCGGCGGCAAAAACGCTTCATTCGGGCGGCTCGGCCATAAATCCATTAGTGTTCATTCACGACGGCGCACGTCCTTTTGTCTCAGCGCAAATTATCCGCGACTGTGAGACAGCGGCAAAACAATACGGCGCATCAGTCCCGGCGTTGCAACCTGTGGACACACAAAAAGAAACAGATGCCGACGGCTTTATCACCCGCCATTTGGTTCGTGCCCGACTCGCCGCCGTGCAGACGCCACAAGTGTTCAGACTGCAACCACTTCTCACCGCACATCGCACCGCCGCCGCAGAACACAAAGACTGCACCGATGACACCGAAATTTGGGACGCCTACGTTGCTGATGGCAAAACATACAATGCGACAAAAATTGTGGCGGGTTCCAGCGAAAACAAAAAAATCACCTACCCTTCAGATATTCCGCAAGAGGCGGCACAGGAGAAAGCCATGCAGATTCGCACCGGATTAGGCTACGACAAACATGTTCTGACAGAAGGCCGCAAACTTATGCTCGGCGGCGTAGAGATTCCATTTGAAAAAGGCGAGGCAGGTCATTCTGACGGAGACGTGTTGCTCCACGCAATTACCGACGCATTGCTCGGTGCCGCCGCCATGGGAGACATCGGCTCATATTTTCCGCCGAGCGATGCAAAGTGGAAAGACGCTGACTCAAAAATGCTTTTACAAACTGTATGGAAAGACATCACGGCGGCAGAATGGTCACTCGGCAACTTGGACTGCGTGATTGCATTGGAAAAGCCTAAGTTTTTGCCCTACCGCGACGAAGTGCGTGCATCCATCGCAAAAGTGCTTGGCGCTCAATCAGAACAGATTTTTGTAAAAGCAAAAACTGGCGAAAAGACAGGCGATGTTGGCACAGGCAAAGTGGTAGAAGCATTCGCCACCTGCCTGCTCACCAAATAAGACGAACCGACAAATCCAACTGAAATTAGTTGGGCATCTCCAAAATCAGTTCCACCTCACCCACGCTACGTTTCATCGCACGGGCAATATCGTCTACTGTCCAGCCGCGGAGTTTAAGCCCTATGATGGTCTCTTTGTCCTGCGGAGTAATAGAACCGGATGAAGCGGGGGCCGCGGAAGAAGAACCGCTTGACCGCTCCATATCGCTTCGTGTCGCCTTGAGCAACAAATTCATTTTTTTGTCGATTTCCGCATCCATGTTCTGCAGGCGAGTCTCTGCGCGACCAATGCCTTCGCGGGCGGACGTAATCTGCTCCACACGTTTTTCGGTATCGGAAAGCAATGTCTCCAAAGAAGTGATTTTGTCCACCGCGTCATTAATGCGCCCGTTGTTCGCCATAAGCGTGTCCACACTGCGCTGAACATCACGGATTGCGTCGGGCAGTGCGGCAGACTGACGGGTTATGTCATTCAGGCGATTTTCCAAATCTTTCAGGTTTTCAAATGCCTTGTCCACATCGGCGGCGACCTGCTGAATATCATCCTGCTTCTTTTCCAGACGGTCGTAGCGGCTGGAAATGTCACCCAACGTATTCTGGAATTTGCGCACTTCTGTCTGAATTGACTGCAAATCGTCGCTCGTCGTTGTCAGCTCACGGATTTTTGCATCCATGGTGCCGCTCAATTCCAGCAAGCGGTCAAAATCGCGCTCCATTGAGTCGATATGGTTCTTTTCTTCGGCAAAGCGGTTCAGTTTTGCGCTCACACTCTCATTCAAATCCTGAATTTGTGCGAAACGCGCCTGCAAGTTCTGCACTGTCGTCTGGTAGTTTTCAACCTTGGTCAGCTCGCCTTTCAAGTTGCTGATTTCCGTATCAAGCTGCGCTTTAAGCTGGTCTGCTTTCTGATACACTTGCATCTGCGCAGTAAAAGCCTTCACCTGTTTGTCAATTTCACTAAAGCGCATCTGCAAATCGTTTGATTCCGTCTGCAATCGCATAGTCAGCTCAGTCTCACGCGCTTCATTCGCTTCTGTTGCCGCCTGAATCTGAGTCTGCAAGTCGCGCAATTTCTTCTCGGACTCTTCATTCTGCTCACGCACACGCCGCTGAGTATCTTTGAGCATGTTGTCGTAGAGCTGCCCCATTTCTTCCACAATCTGAGAAGAACGGTTTTTATAATCTTCCACAGAACCTTGAATCTGATTCTGCAAGCTTTCGATATCCGCAGAAATCTCTTCCTGCTTGTCGCGCGCCTTGTTCTGGAAGTCTGAGACATTCTGATTGAACACCAGCTGAATCTCACCCATTTTCTGCTCAGCGGCAGTTTTGAGCGTCTGTAACTGCTTGGCAAACAAATCACGGTTCTGTTCCAGCTGACTCTTCAACGTGGAACGCCAAGTCACAAATTCGCTTTCCATGCTGCTGATTGTCGCGTCGTTTGTCTCGCGGCGGCTCAAAAGGGCCTGCTCCATTTCGGTCAGTTTTGCATTCGCCTCTTTTTCAGACTTCTCAATCATCTCGTTAATGCGCAAACTGTACGTCTCCAGATTTGCCTTGACCATCGCATCGGAATTATCGGTAGCCGCCTGCAAATCTGCCTGTGCCTTGTCACTGAAATTACGGATAAACTGCTCCACCTCAGTCACTTTCTGCTGAATTGTATCTTGCGCCTGTACGAAATTCGCCTCGTATTTTTCTGCCTGCTCGCGATTTTTGGCTTCCAACTCAGCAAGACGTGCTCTCAATTCGTCAGTATATTTCTTTTCCAGCTCACTGCGTCCGCTCTCAAAATCATCGCTCAAAACCGTCAGCTTAGAATCAAGATTCTGTTTCCAGACGTTCAAATCATCATCAATCTTATCGCTGCGTTTCTTCAAGTCCGCGCCAAAGTTTTCTTCAAAGTCTTTAAGTGTCGCGCTTACGTTATCACTTGCGGTCTCTTTGATTTCACTCAAATTCTTTTCGAGAACAGCAATCTGAGCCGCCAAATCATCATTGTTCAATTTAACGGTACGCGCAAAGTCAGCCTGCTTCTGTTCCTGTGCCGCCACAAAACTGGTGAACTCGCCAAGCACGCGCTGCTGTGTGTTCTCCATAGTCTCGCGCAGATTTTTTTCCAGCGCATCCACATCGGTACCAACTTGTTCCAACTTGCCAAAACGATATTCCATGTTCTTGCGGTACTCGGTAAGCTGTTTGTCCACGATGTCCAGCAATTCGGTCTGCTTGGTGTCATACGTGTCAGAAAGCACTTTGGTCATATCCGCCAACTTGTCGTTGATAACCTTGATTTTTTCGTCTGCCTGCTGCTGGAATGCGGTAAGTTCTGCATTCGCCTGTTCCGCGGTCTTTGCAATGCGTTCCGCCGTAGCTGTCGCACCCGTAGATGAATCGTCCAAAGTCTGCTGCACAGTGGCAAGCGCGCTCTGCATGTTGTTTTTGAGCTGACTCATCTTGTCGTCTACGTCTGCATTCATCGTAATCATCTTTGCGCTTACGTCATCCTGCAACGTGCTCACCTTGTCATACACATCGCTCTGCAACATCGTCACTTTGCCATTCACTTCATTCTGCAATGTCTCAACTTTGCTGTCTACATCGCTCTGTAATGTCGTCACCTTGTTGTTTACATCAGTCTGCAATGTCGTAACTATTCCGTCCACGTTCTTCTGCAATGCTGAAACTTTACCGTTCACCTCGCCCTGCAAAGACGTCACCTTGCCATTCATCTCTTCCTGCAGCGAATTGATTTTTCCTTCCACCAGCGACTTGTAAGACTCCAAGTGACCTGACGATATGTTTTCAAAACGCTGATATGCGGCAGTTTCTTTTTCGTCCGCATTGGCGACCGCTTTTTTGTACAAGGTTTCGTAACGGGTGCGCACTTCGGTAATCTGCTTTTCCAGGGACGCGCGGATTGTCTCCAAAGACTTTCCGTTGCCATTATTTTCGGCTTTAAGTTCTGTAGCGAGTGTTTTTGCCTGCTGCAAGGATTCCGCCACCTGACGCTTGATAAAATCAGTTTCTGTTTTAAGTGACTGGTTCAGCTCGCCCGTACGCGCATTCAACTGGCTCTCCAAATCTTTCAGTCTGTTGCTCAGCTCGTGCAAATAGCCGTCCGCCCGGTCCTGTGCCTGCGCAGAAAGATTTTTGAAAGCCGCATCTTCCAGATTCTCCGCTTTCTTTGCCGCATTGATATAAGCCGCCTGAATATCCGCCTCAATTTTTGCCAGCACTTTGTCGGTGCGGTCTGCGGCGGCTTTTGTGGCGGTGTCAATCTGTTCCGCGCGTGTGTTGTACTGATTCAAAAGTTCCGTCGCAATCAGCTGCAAATGTTTCTGGTTGTTCTCGGTAAAGCGTTCGTTAATCTGCGGAATCTTTTTTTCGATGGAGTCCACCACCCGTTTCTGTTCGTCCATCTGATTCTGCAAATCGTCAATAATGCGTGTCTCTTTTCTCAACGCCTCAAGATTTTCTTCAGCACGTGCGGTCATCTCCAGCAATTCGTTCATGACTGACTCATATTTTGAGATTTTTCCGCCAATCATATCCACCGCATTAAATTCTTTTTCAAAGCCTGCGCTCATCTTCTTGAATTCAGCAATCTGATTTTCCAGACGTTTGACCGCCGCATTTGCCGTCGTCTGCCGAGTGTCCAAATCAGCAGAAATGCCGTTCAATTCCTGTGCCTGATTCTTAAAGTATTTATCAAATTCTTCGATGCGAAAATTAGAATATCGGCGTACCTTGTCCATAGAATTGTTGTTTTTATCAAGCGCACGGAACAAAAAAATCACCGTTATAGAGATAGCCGTAGAAATAAATGCTGCGAGAACAACCACTTTTTTACCCCACCCAAAAGTATCGCCCAGACGGGCACAATTTTTCTATTTTCTTAGTCTATTGTATCACAATGTCAGTAAATTGACGATAGTTTACAAAGGAAATGTCCGCATCAGGATGCTTTTTCCGGAAAAATCTTCTCCATCCTGAAAGAAGATATGCCGCCTTCATGCCGGCTCTTTTTGCGCCAATGACATCATAGCGTATGCTGTTGCCCACATACAAAATCTCTGACAAATCCACGCCCAATGATTGCGCCAGCACCCCAAACGGATATTTTGACGGCTTGAGCGCACCGATTTCTTCCGTTCCCATAACAAGCTCGCAGTAAGGCAACAATCCCCAGGTATCGCCCTTTTGCGAAGGAGGAAAATCAGAAAGTAATGCAAGCCGATATCCCGCTTCTTTTAATCGCTTAAAACATTCCTGCACATACTCAAACGGCTTAATGCGCGTAAAAATCGGTCTAAGTCCGTCGTACACAATG